>JAJXVO010000152.1 GCA_021782105.1 bacterium | reverse complement strand
GTCGGACGCGTGGATAAGAGGGCGGGGTTGACGCGGTGGGTGAGGCGCTGTCGGATGGGGGAAACATCACAGTGGACGACGAAAAGACACGGATACTCGAGGAACGTATTGCATGGCTGCAGCGCCATGTGGCGGAGCAGGACAAGGCGATGGTTCAGATGGCGGACAGTCTACGCCGGCTTGAGAAGGTGGTGGCCACCCTTCAGGATCGCGTTCGCGAGGCTCCCGGGAGCGGCGAGGGCGGGGTGCTCCCTAGCGACGAACGTCCTCCGCATTACTGAATTGAATGGCCAGTGCGGGCAGCTGCGCGAGCAGCGGCCGGTCGGCGGGGGCGAGGTCCAGGCACGCGACGTCCTCGGCGGCCAGCCATTGGAGGGCGACATGCTCGAGGGCGACGGGCCTGGGGCCCGAAACGGAAAGCCGTGCCACATGGGGAAAGAGCCGGATGTGCACCGCGCCGTAATCGAAATCGTAGGGGGCGAGGGCGAGCAGGAGTTCGATTTGGCACCCGAGTTCCTCGCGGATTTCTCGGACCAGGGCGTGTTCGGCGGTTTCACCGGGGTCGACTTTGCCGCCGGGGAACTCCCATTTTCCACCGAGGTGTTTGTGGGCAGGGCGCTGCGCAACCAGCCATTTGCCGCCTTCGAGGATAAGTGCGGCGACGACGGGCAACGGTTCGTGACGGTCCTTGCGGGAGGGAGAATTCATCCAGGTTTCAGGGAGAGCGAGGGAGAGGGAAATCGGAGGGGGATGGCCACAAAAAACACGAAACTTCAGGGGCTTCTGCGGAAAATCGAAGGGGCCTTGAGGCGGGCGGAGAGGTGGGGTGTGGCGACGTGCGGTCGAGGATGCGGGTGATTTCTGTAGGCTGTCGCATCCGCGAACTGGGGAATGGATTTCAGCGTTTCAGCCTTTCTCTCGGCCCTCTGGCGCGCCGGTGGTTCAAAAAAAAGGAGGCGCATGAAGCGCCTCCTCGGGATGAATGACGGTGAACCGAAGGGCTCAGCGCGGGAGCAGGTCGGCGACGAGAGCCTTCTCTTCCTTGAGTTCGTTTTCTGTGGCGACGATCTTGGAGCGTGAGAATTCGCTCAGGGAGAGTCCCTGGACGATCTCCCATTTGCTGCCGTTGCTGCGGATCGGGAAGGAATACATCAGCCCCTTCTCGATGCCGTAGGAGCCATCGGAACAGACCGATACGCTGAACCAGTCGCCGGCCTTGGTCGGGGTGGTCAGGTTGCGGACCGTGTCGACCACCGCGTTGGCCGCGGAGGCGGCGGAGCTCAGGCCGCGGGCCTTGATGACGGCCGCGCCGCGCTGCTGCACGGTGGGGATGAAGGTGTCCTTGTACCAGACCTCGTCGGTGATGACCTGGGGGGTGGGCTTGCCGTTGATCTTCGCGTTGGCGAAATCCGGATACATCGTGGAGCTGTGGTTGCCCCAGATGGCGAGATTGGAGACGGCCGTGACGTCGACGCCCGCCTTGATGGCGAGCTGGGTGACCGCGCGATTCTGATCGAGCATGGTCATCGCGAACCAGCGGTCGGCCGGGATGGACGTCGCATTGCTCTTGGCGATGAGGCAGTTCGTGTTGCAGGGATTGCCGACGACGAGGATGCGCACGTCGCTGGCGGCGTTCCTGGCGATCGCCTGGCCCTGGCCGGTGAAGATCTTGCCGTTGATGCCGAGGAGGTCCTTGCGCTCCATGCCGGCCTTGCGCGGAACGGAGCCCACGAGGAGGGCCCAGTTGACGCCCTTGAAGCCTTCGTCGAGGGACGAGGTTGCGACCACGCCCTTGAGCAGCGGGAATGCACAGTCCTGCAGCTCCATGACCACGCCGCCCAGGGCTGGCAGAGCCGGTTCGATTTCAATGAGATGGAGGATAACCGGCTGTTCGGGTCCAAACATGGAACCCGAGGCGATTCGGAAGAGAAGGGAGTAGCCGATTTGTCCGGCGGCTCCCGTGACAGCAACACGAATGGGTGATTTCATAGGCAATTCAGGGTAAGAGATTCTAAACGTACGCCGGCACGCAAGGATGGATTTTAATGGATATCAGAGAGTGCGGGTGCCGAGTCGTTGGTAAAGTTCGAGCACGGTCTGTTCCGTGGAGGCCCAATCGATGCAGCCGTCGGTGATCGACACACCGTAGCGCAGGGCGTCCTTGGGTTGGGGGAAGGGTTGGCTTCCGGCGCCCAGGTTGCTCTCGATCTTGGCGCCGATGATGGACTGGTTGCCGGCGACAATCTGGTCGACGAGCGCGCGCAGGACTTCTGGCTGGCGCTCGGGTTGTTTCGAGGAGTTGTCGTGCGAGCAGTCGACGACGATGACCTGAGGCAGCTTGGCCTTTTCGAGAAGAGCTTCGGTCTGGGCGATATGGGCGGACGAATAATTGGGCCCGGCGGAACCTCCGCGCAGCACCACGTGGCAGTTGGGATTTCCCCGGGTGGTCACGGACGAGGCGCGCCCCTGCAGGTCGATGCCGAGGAAAGTGTGGGACTGGCCGGCGGCCTTGATGGCGTTGATGGCCGTCTGGATGGAGCCGTCGGTGCCGTTTTTGAAGCCAAGCGGCATCGAGAGCCCTGAGGCCATCTGGCGGTGAGTCTGGGATTCGGCCGTGCGCGCGCCGATGGCGGACCAGCAGATCAGGTCGGCGATGTATTGGGGCGTGATCGGATCGAGGAGCTCCGTGGCGGTGGGCAGACCAAGCGCCAGCACATCGAGCAGGAACTTGCGCGCGATTCGCAGGCCGGCTGCGATATCGTGCGAGCCGTCGAGGTGCGGATCCATCACCAGACCCTTCCAGCCAACCGTCGTGCGCGGCTTTTCGAAGTAAACGCGCATGACGATGAGAATCCGATCCGAGACTTGCTTGGCGAGGGCGGCCAGGCGTTCCGCGTAATCGCGGCCGGAGGCGATGTCGTGTATCGAGCAGGGTCCGACTAGAAGCAGAAAACGGCGGTCGTCCCCGAAAATGATCCGATGCACGTCCTGGCGGGATTTGGCGATGAAAGCCGCTTCGGACTCGTTCGTGGGAAGCTCCCCTACGATTTGCTCCGGGGAGGGAAGGACCCGTGTTTCGACGACATTGATATCGGAAGTTCGATGCACGATCGCAGACGCTGCGGAGCGGCGCACGGCTCGGCAAGACCTTGTTTTTCGGGCGCGAAAAATCCGGATTGGCGGCAGAAGCGAAGGAGCCAGATACCAAAAACGGCCTTGGTGCCGTCGTGAGTACCCGGAGAGCACTAGCTGGGCGGGGTTGTGCCTAACTTGCTGAAGGCGAGAAGCGTTACTGCCGCGATGGACCCGGTGAATCGTCCCATTTGGGCAAAAAAAGTGGCGGGCCGCCTACCCCTAAGCGGCCCGCCTTTGCTTTCTTAGTTACCCCAAAACTCCCGCTAGGCGGGAGAAAGAGTTAAATCTGACGAGTTGAAGAGGTATCTTTTATGCCCCCTCCGTCAACGAAATCTTTGAATTCCTAGTGAGCACTTACATAAAGGTCCGAATTAGAGAAACTAAGAATCGATCAATTTCTGCGTAGGGTGGATTTGGACTGCGGCGTTTCGTGCGTTCTTTTGTGGGCAGAGCTTTGAAAATCGCTCCATGTCTGATGGATATTGTTGATTATAAATGATAAATGTTCGTTGAATTCCAGGGTGCGATGGGCGAAAGACGAGCGCTTAGGGAGGGAGTGGCGCTGCAGAATGATGCTTTTCGGTGAGCTTCTGGGAGGCGCGGACGGGTTTCCTGAGGGACGGGGGAACGCGCGGGCGACAAAAAACCCGCCTCGGAATCGGGGCGGGTTCGGCTGAACAAGGCAGGGCGGCGGGGGGCGCCTTATTTCTGCCACGTGCGCTTCTTGTGGCGATTAGACTTCAAGCGCTTGCGGCGCTTGTGCTTGTTCATCTTGAGGCGGCGCTTCTTTTTCAGGTTGCCCATGGTGGATGGTCCAAAAAGGTTGAGGTTAGGCCTTCGCCAGAACGGCCTTGGAGACGTGGCCCTTGACGTGATTGGCCGCATTGCGGTGGATCACGCCCTTCTTGGAGGCCTTATCGACGGCCGACGCGTAAGCGATGCCGGCTGCGCGCGCCTCGGCGGCATCGCCCTTCTTGGAAGCCTGCTCAAACTTCTTGTGCAGCGTCTTCAGACGGGTAAGGGTCGCTTTGTTGCGGAGAGCGTGACGCGCTGCTTGGCGCGCGGCTTTGATGGCGGATTTGGTGTTGGCCATGATGTTGTCGGACTTAGTAAGCCGGCCAGAAACTCAGCGGAATGCACGGGAGTCAAGGGTGAATTGGCAAAGAAATTTCTGGGAGAGGTAGAAGCGACGAGCGAGGAGCGGGAATCGAGGAGGATTCTAGAGCGCGAAGAGCAGCCGGAATCGGTAGGGCGCTCTGTCCCTAGAGCGCCGCTCCCCCTGTCCGCGACGGGCGCCTGCGGCGACCCCAGACTCGGCCAGCTCCCCCCCCCCTCTCTCTCATCCCGCGGAGTGCCATTCCCTCGCATCGCGGCGAGCATTGTCAGAGATGCCATGTGGCGCCGGGTTGGAGTCGCACCCAAGTCGGGGGTAGTGCTGGAGGAGGCTTGTCGGCCGCTCGTGGATACGTGGACGGACGAGAGGTACGCTCGTGTGGTAAAACCGAGAGGCTCTGTGCATTCCTGGCTGCGGGAATCGGGGAGGATCCCGATGTCGGCTGCAGGCCACAGGATTTTTGTTCGCTCGCCGAGTCCGTTCGGCGCGAACCAAGGAGGCGAAGGCGGATAGCGAAAGGGGGGGGCAACACGGAATGGAAGCCCGCGTGGATGTGTTGCGGGTATTCGCGGAGATGTGGCGCGACGGGGGAGACTCGAACTCCCGACCGGCGGTTTAGAAAACCGCTGCTCTGTCCGGCTGAGCTACCGTCGCGTGTTATTGGAGACCAATGATTAAAGCAGTGTTTTGGTTTCGTCCAAATTCCGAGTTGTAACCCGTTTTGGTCACCCTAGACTCCCGGTGTGAAAAAGAAGAAGCCGAAGGCTGACGCAGAGCGGGCCGCGGAGAATTCCGCGTTTCGGAAAGTGGGCGAATGCCTGTACCGCAATGAATCATCGGGGATCTACTACGCCCTCGTAAAACGCTCGGGCAAGCAGTTTCGCCGGTCGCTCAAGACCAAGGATCGGCGTCTGGCCGAGCGAAAATTGGGCGACTTCCGCGCCAAGGTGGGCCTGCTCTCGACCACGGCCCGTGCGAGCGACTTCACCTTCGAAGACATCGCGAAGCGCTGGCTCGAGTCCCTGAAGCCCACGCTGAAACCCTCTTCCTATCGCCGGCGAGAGACGAGCGTGGGGCAGCTTCGGCCGTATCTGGGTACGCTGAACCTCCGGCAGGTGGATGCCCGCGCCTGCGAGGCCTGGGCGGCGAAGCGGGGCACGGCGGTGGCGGCTTCGACCTACAACAACGAACGCGACGTCATCATCGCGATCCTCGCCTACGCCCAGCGCGAGGGGCTTCTGATCGACAACCCGGGAAATGTGCTCGCCCGGCGGCGCATGCCGAAACACGAACTCGTGATCCCCACGCGGGAACAGTATGCAAAGCTGCTCGCGACGCTGCGGGCCTCGGATGCCCGGTATGAGGAGGCGGCGAACCTGGTCGAATTGCTCGCGACCTCGGGCATGCGCCTCGCCGAGGCCACGGCTCTTCGGTGGCGTCACGTCGATTTCAAGGCGAAGCGCTTCACCGTGACCGGTGGCGAACGCGGCACCAAGAACCACGAGGCCCGCGTGGTCCCGCTCTTTCCGAAGATGGAGGCATTTCTTCGGGGCCTGTGGCAGGAACGTCGTCCTGCGCCGGACGCGCCGGTTATTTCAATCGCAAGCGCCAAGAACGCGATTGCGCACGCGTGCTCAGACGCGGGCCTGCCGGATTTCACCCACCACAGCTTGCGGCATTACTTCGTGAGCAACGCGATTGAGGTAGGCGTGGACTTCAAGACCATCGCGGCTTGGGTGGGGCATAAGGACGGAGGTCTTCTCGTTGCAAAGACCTATGGGCACTTGAGGGACACGCATTCGAACGAAATGGCAAAGAGGATGGGAGTATGAGTTGCGGATGGATGATCCACATCAGGTCTTCGAATAATCCAATTGCGTGGTTAAAAAGTGCGCCTAAAAGCATTGTATGCTTTTGGAACAAGGTAAACAAGTGCTGACACTTCAGCAATATGCCTTATCGCTTTCTTCTGAGGCGGGCCATAATGCGTATGGGCTTATCTCTGACGGTGATCCCAACTTGCTTTTTGTCGTGAGTACGCGGCCAGGGTATTACCGCCTAATGCCGGGCCCAGAGCTCGGGCTGTTTCTATTTCGTGGGCAAGTCGAGCGAGTGAGCCGAAAACGCTGCATTCCTTCGTTGTATAGGGCATCATTTGGTGGTGTGGAAATGCGTTCTATTAAACGTCTTTTCTGGACGCTCAAAATCAAGGAACTTGACTCGATTCTTCGAAAACATCCTGCGCAAATCGAATTGTCTGGTTCTACTTTCGAAGGGCTGCAGTTTGACTATGACTATACGTCATTGGCGCAGCACTATGGTTATCCGACGGGGCTTCTTGATTTTTCTAGGAACAGGGATGTTGCGATGTTTTTTGCCACATGCGATTTCGATAATTCTCAGCACCGGTATATTCCTCTTAGTTCGGGAACGGCAGCGATCTATACAATTAACCTAAGGGAAGTTATTGCTCAGCGAGGATGGAGCGTATTGCCATTGGGTGGCGATGCCCTTCCAAGGCCTGTGGCTCAGTATGCATTCGCTATTTCGCTCGCTCAGGGGGAAGATCTAGACGAGATGCCTTGGGCGGAAAAGATAGTCTTTCAGATTACCCTCGATGAATCTCAGAAGTATTTCGACCTGTTTAAAGGAGGAGAGTTGCTGTTCCCAACTAATTCCTTTGATAGCTTTATTGCCAGCTTGCGGGAGAATAATACAATATCTCTTAACTCAATTTTACTTGGCATTGCGAATAATACTCTTCCGCAACATCCGCAGGGGCTCGATGGAATCCTGAATGAGTTCAAGAATGCAGGATACAAGGTGAGTGAAAGTGATCCGGTTGTGCCTGACGATATTGTTTGTGATGCCCAAAAAGAATGGTGTGCGAATCGTACGGCATTTTTTGGTAAGGCTCGTATCCGAGGATGCTGTGGTCACTACCAGGAACCTTGATAGTACGTGGACACTTATTGACCCTATAAACAAGGAAAAGGGCGGGCTCCGCGCTACCGCGCGGCATCCCGCCCTGATTCCTTGATCCCTGGATTATCCGATGAGCTCGGCGTGACGGATGGTCACTTGGCCGGTGTGCTCGTCGGTCCGCAGGCGGTGGACCTTCAGCTGGATTGTCTGGAATTCCTTCAGCTTCGGGTACTCGAGCACGGTCTCGCCTTCGACCTTGAGTCCGGGCTCGTTCTTTGGATCGAGGTAGCGCGACCAGACGGCCACGCCGGGCTGAAGGGCGATCTCGTGTTCGACGACCACGGAGAGGCCGGAGCCGTCCTTGCGGGCTAAGGCTTTCGCGCGGTTCGAGACGACGATGCCGCGGACATAAATGCCGTTGGCGGACGTCGTGTTGGGAGTCGGAGTCAGTGTATTTGATTTGTCCATATGCGTAGATCTTCTTCGGCGTTGAGTTGGTAATGAGCTTGGCCGAGGTAACGCCCCTCCTCGGCGGCTCGTAAAATGTGCTCCTGGTGAATCTCCTCGAAGGGAGCCCCCAGCCGGACCTGCGCGAAATGGCCGTCGCTCTCGAGCAGGGCCGTGCGCTTCTGCCGCTCGATGCGTTCGCCCAGGGTGTCGGCGGCGCGCCGCTTCGTTCGGCGACGCTTCTGCGCAGGCTTCCGCGCCGGCGGGGGCTTCAAAAATCCGCGCGAGGCCTGGAAGACCCGGAGCCGTTTGCGGCTGAGGACCCACTCGGGGAGGGTGCCGTCTTTGGTCACGTACTTTAGGAGGTACCGGAAATGGTCGTTGCTGATGCGCTGGACCTCCGTGCGGCCCTCCGGCCACAGCTGGGCGAGCAGGCCGGCGGGCAGGAAGCGGCGCGTGAGAAAGACGACGTGGAAGTGCGCCCAGCCCGAGGCGTGGAATTCGACCTTCACAGCGTAGGGTGCATCGACCGCGTAGCTCCGGCCCTGGAACGAAACGCCGCGCCGCAACGCGAAGAACACCCGCCGCAAACGCTGTCGGGACCATTCGAAAGCGCTCGAGGGGTCTGCGAAGAGCGCGGGGTTCAGCGTGAAGGTCAGGAACAAGCAGCCTCCCACCTTCGGAAGCCGGGGAGTCAGCCGCGCGAGCACCCGTTTGATTCCACGAGGATGAAACCACGAAATCGGGTTGTAGGGGCGAAGAACGATTTTGGCTGTGAAGGTGGGCCCAAGGTCGGGACGTTCGAGCGGTTCGGGGTCGCCGGAGCTCCGCGCGCCGCTTACGGCGCTTTGCCACGGCGCTCCGCGCCTATCTGGGGACGCTTCGTCCCCAGCCCCCTCGGAGTCCGGATGCGGATTCATAGCCGGATCGCCTCCGAGGTCTCCCGCAGGAAACGCTCGATTTCCCAGACCGGATACAGCGGCCTCCGCGTGGCCCGGGACGGGTGCAGCAGCCCGCGCTTGGCGAGCCGGTCCACCGTGATTGCACTGAGCCCGAGGGCGTCAGCGGCTTCTTCTCTTGAGAGCGCCAGCTTTCGCGGGCTTCGGTTGGGTTCGTCGGGAGTGATCATGTCCCGACGATAGCGCCTTCGGTTTGGCGCGTATTCCTACTCCCGTGGCCTTCGAAGTAGGTTTTTTCCCAGGCCGTCCTCTTCTTCGAAACTTCAGCCCGATCTCGCGACAGATCTTCTCAAGATTCTTCGTTGTGATCTGGTCGGGGGAGACCGTTGATATGAATTGATGTAGTTCTCGAATGGATGCGAGTGCCCCAAGGTCCGGCGCATAGAGCCAGAGCAGAAAGCATATGTCTTGTCTCGAACTCGAATCGTCGACCAGTTCGCCGTGTTCGTCGACGATGGACGCCCCGATGCCTTGTCCAACCCGATAACTCCGGCGATCAGAGGCCTTCTTCAGATTGCTCCGAATGGATTCTCCAACTTTGGCGAGCATCGCGGCATCTGGCTGCAGGAGACGGTGGAGTTCGGACAAGAATCCCTGGAATTGTGGCAACCTGGCGGCTAATTCGGAGGCAGTACCTTCCGGATGCGTCAAGGCGCCCTCAAAGGTTTCTGCCACCCCGACAAGCGTCCCAAATGCTGCGACTGCCTCAGCTGGAGCATTCGCTTTGACCACTGGTTTGTCCGCACCGCCCGTGACGAGCACTCGAATGGTTTTGATCAGCCACTCCGGGGTCGTACTCCCAACCGGCTTCATTCCGGTCGCCATCATCAATTCCTCCCCGAGTTCTGGACGCCGGCGGGTGATTTGCCTTACCAGAGCACGGGTGGCTGCCTCGGCTTGGGCAAGCGCTGTATTCATGAAATGGATAAAGTTGTAACCTGTTTTGTCACCCGGTTCTGGAATTCCTGCATTTTCGGGATTATCCAGGATGACGCCAACGGTGCCACAAGTTTCAGCGGTGCAGCGTGTTGATGCCTCAGGAGGACTCAGGCTTAAAAAGGTAAAAACGGCTTGTTCAAGTTAGAAAACCGCTGCTCTGTCCGGCTGAGCTACCGTCGCCCAAGTGTCGCTGCCTTAGTACGCCTCGGCAATTCGCTCGCGCAAGCCGATTCGCGGTCGGGTCTGGTTCGGGCGCTCTGGGCGGATTTGGTGCGTGCTACCGCCCTCCATGCGGCCCCCGGTTTCTAGGCGGATGACTTCGTAACCGGCGCTGGAAGCAGCAGCCCTCGAGCCGGGCTCCGAGCAGCAGGCTGACCACGGATCACAGCAGCGACCAGTTGCCGAAGCCGAAACCGGACAAGGCCGGGTCAAAACAGGAGAGACAACGGGGGAGAGACAACGGGGACAGGCCGAATTTTGGGGCGCTGTCTGGCTGAGCTACCG
>JAJXVO010000151.1 GCA_021782105.1 bacterium | reverse complement strand
GAGATGGCTGCGGAAGCGCGTGATCTCCTCGCTGATGTCGCAGCGGTCCGCGAAGAGCGCGATTTCCCGCAGCACGCGTTCGTCGTCCACCCGCAGTTCAAGGCCGGCTTCCCGCAGGCGCCTCATCAGCTGCTCGCGGTAACTCGCGGGCACAGAAGGCGCCCGGAGCGTGACACCCTCGAGATGGCGCTTGAGGGTCTCGATCCTGGCAAGAAAATCCACCAGCAGCGCCTCGCCTTCTCTCGCGCGCATCGCAGCAAAAGAACGCAGCGCCTCGGACAGCGCCGTCATGACCGCCGCCTTCGCAGTCTCCACCGCGGGAAGCCGCTGTTCATTGCGTTGTGAGCAGGCGATCTGCCAAAGCAGCTGCGCATCCGGCTCGAAGCCCAATCCCCGCGACCGGGCAAAGGTTCCCAGCCTCTCCAACACCGCGGCGACCGCCTCGTCGTCCCACGCAGGCCCCGAGCCATCGGTCGAGCCGCTGATTTCAAAGGTGACGTCGATGCGCCCGCGGCTGGCATGCTGCCGCACCTTGTCGGTCACTTCTCCCTCCAGATCCTCCCACTCGGAAGGCAGCTTCACCCCGAGATCCAGGGTCTTTCGGTTCACGGAACTGATGACCACCGTGAGGGTGTCGGTTCCGAGGGGGGCCGTGGCGCGGCCGTAGCCGGTCATGCTTCGCATCGCTTCACTTTCCAGGGATAGCGCCGGGACGCCACCCCAATTTGCTGGATGCAGTCCCTCGCGAACAGGGAATCTGCCTCGAAGGAAATCCTACAGGGATCGAGGGCGGCCAGGCCGCGGACTGAGTACCGATTGTTTCGGCAATCTCGAAACCAGTCCGAGTTTTGAGTGAAGCGATTCAACGTGCTACGGTCACCCCAAACCACCCCACATTTATCCCCTTCATCCTCGCTAAAAATGCCCCCAGTCCGTCCTGCGAACGCTCAAAGCTTCCTGCCCTGGAGGATCGCCGCGACCTGCTGCACGTCCTTGTCACCTCGCCCGCTGAGATTCACCACGATGATCTTGTCCTTCCCGAGCGCCCGGGCCCGTTTCAGACCGTGGGCCAGCGCATGGGTCGATTCGAGCGCGGGGATGATGCCCTCGACGCGGGAACAGAGCTGGAATGTCTCGAGTACCTCGTCGTCGGTGACGTAGCCAAATTCGATCCGCCCACGCTCGCGGTAAAACGCATGTTCGGGTCCCACGGCGGCATAGTCGAGTCCCGCACTCACCGAGTGCGTCGCCTCGATCTGCCCGTCACCGTCCTGCAGAAGATAGGTTTGGCAGCCCTGGAGCACCCCAAGGCGCCCGCCTGCGAACCGCGCCGCATGATCTCCGCGCGTGATGCCGCGGCCACCCGCCTCGATCCCGATCAGCCGGACCCCGGGCTCCTCGAGAAACTCGAAAAACAGGCCGATGGCATTGCTGCCGCCGCCCACGCAAGCGATCATCTCGTCGGGCAGCCGGCCTTCGCGGGCCAGGATCTGTTCCTTGGCCTCGAGTCCGATCACGCGGTGAAAATCCCTCACCATCATCGGATACGGATGGGAGCCGTAGGCCGTGCCGAGAATGTAGTGCGTGCTGCGCACATTGGTCACCCAGTCGCGCATGGCCTCGTTGATCGCTTCCTTGAGCGTCTTCTGCCCCGCATCGACGCCGCGAACCTCCGCGCCCATGAGTCGCATGCGGAACACATTCAGAGCCTGTCGCTCCATGTCGACGGATCCCATGTAAACCACGCACTCGAGCCCGAACTTGGCGCACACGCTCGCCGTCGCCACGCCGTGCTGCCCGGCGCCGGTCTCCGCGATCACACGCTTTTTGCCCATCCTGAGCGCAAGCAAAGCCTGGCCCAGCGCGTTGTTGATCTTGTGCGCGCCGGTGTGAAGAAGATCCTCGCGTTTGAAATAGATCTTGGCTCCGCCGCAAAGCTCCGTGAGCCGGGAGGCATAGTACAGCGGCGTCGGTCGCCCGGCGAATTCCTTGAGATGATGTGCGAGCTCGGCCTGGAAGGCCGGATCCGCCTTCGCCTTCTCATAGGCGTGTGCCAGCTCGTCGAGGGCCGTCATCAACGTCTCGGGCACGTAAACCCCGCCGTAGTTGCCGAAATGGCCGGAAGCATCGGGCAGGCTGAAGCGGTCGAGGGTCGGGCTTTTCATCGCGTCGTGGGACATGCGTCCGATCAGTGAGAAAGCCCCCGGGCTCCAAGGCAACCCCGCTTTGCGGAGGCGCATCGCCGCGCACCGCCCGGGCTACGGCCGCTTCACCGTCACCAGGGTGTAATCATCGCGCTGGGTACGCGTTCCGACGAAACGCGCCACGGTCTCCAGCACCGCGTCGTTCATCTCGCTCGCGGTCCGTCCCTGCATCGCGCACACCACGTCCGCAAGCCTCGCTCCGGAAAACTCCTTGTCCTCCTCGTTCGGCGCTTCGGTAATGCCGTCGGTGTAGAGCATGAATACGTCGCCGGTGCGAAAATCGATGCAGCCGTCGGAGATGTTCGCCGCGAACAGCTCGTCGGGCACCATCCCGATGGGCATGCCCTCCGACTCGAGAAACTGGACCTTCGGGTGTCCGGCCCCCGCCACATGCCGCACCATCAGGGGCTGTTCGTGCCCCGCCCGCGCATAGGTGATGATCTCTATACCGGGATCGATGATCGCATAAACCAGCGTGACGAACATCCCGGGCCGCACGTCGCCCTGCATCGTCTGGTTGAGTTCAATGAGCACGCGGCTTGGGGAGTCGTGGCGCGGTGCGATCTGGCGCAGGTAGCTGCGGCACATCGCCATCAACAGGGAGGCCGGTATTCCCTTACCGGAGACGTCGGCCACCGCCACGCCGAGGCGGCCGTCGCTGTATTCGATGATATCGTACAGATCGCCGCCCACCTTCTGGGCCGCGGCATACCGCAGATCGATGTCGAGACCGGCGGCCTTTGGCGCTCGGGACGGAAGGATCATCTGCTGGATGTTGCTGGCGAGCGCCAGGTCCAGGTCGATCTGCTGTTTTTCGATGTGAAGATTCAGGAAATCCGCGTTGTGCAGCGCGAGGGCCGCCTGTTCGCCGATCCAGCACACCAGTTCGAAATCGGTCTGTCCAAAAGGCAGCCCGTTCGCGGGGTTCGCGAGCGCGAGCACGCCGAAACACTGGTGGTTGAAGCTGAGCGGCACGGCCATGAAAGAACGGATCGCGAGCGCCGGATCGTCGTGGCGCACGATGCGCGGGTCCTCCGACGCCTCGCGCACCAGTTCCGCGGTCCCGGACGCCGCAACCTGCCCTATGATCCCCTCCCCCAATGCGAGGGTTTCCGACCGCAACACGTTCTCCAGGAATTTCGCCCGCGTGCTGAGGCGGTCCTTGGCCGCGTCGGGAATGGGACGGTGCGGCGGGAAGAGCCCTTCGACGGCGGCGCCCCGCAGGCGGTCGTCGGACGATCGCTCGTACAGGCAGGCGGAGGTGGCGCCCGTGCTGTCGAGCGCGGCGCGGACAATCCGCTGCATGAGCAGCTCCATGGAGGGACTGTCGTCCAGGGCCGTGGCCATGTGGTGCATGAATTCCACAACCACACGTTTTTCCTGCTGAAGATGGGCGTTTTCCGCCTCGAGCCGGAGCGCCTCGCGCCGGTTCCACCACCACGCGAACAGCAGGACCACGGCCACCAGCGAATAGAGCAGGATACTCAGCGTCATTGCCCGCCCTCCCGTAGTGGCATCCACCTCGGCGCACCGGCGTTTCCCTGGGGCTCGAGCGAAGTCATGTCGGAATTGGATCGCATCGGGTACGTGAAGGGAACGGCGTCGCGGAATTCATCGAATCTGGGAAACGGTCTGCACTCCGCGGTATTTGCAAACGAGTGATGAAGCGGCGATTTCCAGCGCGCAAGCCCGTTGCGCGCTCCTTTCCCTCACCCCTGCTGAACCCGACTGCGAAGGAAGGTCAGCACGTCCTGAAACTTACTCTGGTTGCTCTCGTTTGCGGTGACCAAGTTTTCGTGCGCCTCGAGCACGAGTCTTGCGTGCTCGATTTCGGTCATCTCCGCCGATTTCGCGAGAGGCGTGGCCGAAGTCGAGTTCAGGTTCAGCGCGGCCTCCCCTGCGTCGATCGTCAGGAGCCGGTGCAAGCCAAGGTTTCGCACAAGCTCCAGGTTGCGGGGACTCATCCTGGCGAGCACGAGGCTGCCCGCGGGCTGCTGTTTGCGCAGTTCCAGGGCCGCTCCGGCCAGCACACCGAGAAAGGTGCTGTCCATGCTCGTGCACTGCTGGAAGTCGATCACGAGGCGACGCTTCCCCTGACGCACCATCTCGGAGATGAAATCCCTGAGGCTGGCCGAGTTCTGAAACGACGCGCGTCCTTCAATCCGGATCAGTACCGGATCGGCGTAGGCATCGACGAGGAACGTGGGCTTGACTGTGTCGGCCATGGTCAAATGAAGCGGGGGCAGATCGGACTCCAGACGCAGGGGGGACGCAAGATCAGAACCCGGGGAAGGTGTTGGGATTCCTTGCCCGGGTCCCTGGTGAAACCATCGCAATTCAGCGCGAGAGGATCTGGCGCAGCACGTACGGCAAGATTCCGCCGTGCTGGTAGTACTCGATCTCGATAGGCGTATCGATGCGGCAGCGCACGCGGACATCGTCGACGGTGCCGTCCTTGCGGGTGATGCGCAGCGTGAGGTCCTGCTGGGCCTTGAGCGAGGAGTCCAGCCCGAGTACATCGAAGACCTCGCTGCCGGTGAGACCGAGGGTCTGGGCCGAGGTGCCATCCTTGAACTGCAGGGGCAGCACGCCCATGCCGACCAGATTGCTGCGGTGGATGCGCTCAAAGGACTGGGCCACGACGGCGCGCACGCCGAGGAGATTCGTGCCTTTGGCCGCCCAGTCGCGCGAGGAGCCCGTGCCGTATTCCTGCCCCGCCACGATCACCAGCGGAATGCCGCGCGTGCGATATTCCACGGCCGCATCGTAGATCGAGAGCTTGGTGCCCTCCGGTTGGAGCAGCGTGTTGCCGCCCTCCTCGCCGCCGAGCATGAGGTTCTTGATGCGGACGTTTGCGAAGGTGCCACGAGTCATCACGCGATCATTGCCGCGACGCGAACCGTAGCTGTTGAAGTCCTCAAAGGACACGCCGTTCTCAAGCAGGTATTTGCCGGCTGGAGACGTACGCTTGATCGAGCCTGCGGGCGAAATGTGGTCGGTCGTCACCGAGTCCCCGAAGATGCCCAGCGGGCGGGCGCCCTTGATCTCCGCAATGCTGCCGGACTTCATGCCGAAGCGCTCGAAGAACGGAGGCTCCTGGATGTAGGTGGAGGAGCGGTCCCAGCCATAGACGTTGCCGACAGTCGACGGGATCTCGTTCCATTTTGGATTCTGCGCCGCGAAGTCGGTGTAGAGCCGGCGGAAAACCTCGGGCTTCAGGGTCGACTCCATGAGGCTGCGGACCTCCTGGATCGTGGGCCAGATGTCGCGGAGGAAAACGGGCGCGCCGTCGCTGCCGACACCGAGAGGTTCAGAGGACATGTCGATGTCCACACGGCCCGCCAGCGCGAAGGCCACGACGAGCGGCGGGGACATCAGAAAGTTGGCCTTGATGTTCTGGTGCACGCGCGCCTCGAAGTTGCGGTTGCCCGAGAGCACCGAGGCGGCGACCAGATCGTTCTTCGTGACCGCCTCGTCAATCGCGGGCGGCAGCGGTCCGGAATTGCCGATGCATGTCGTACAGCCGTAGCCCACGAGATTGAAGCCGAGCTTGTCCAGGTAGGGCTGCAGCCCCGACCGATCCAGGTAGTCCGAGACCACGCGGGATCCGGGGGCCAGCGAGGCCTTCACCGCGGAATTCACCGTAAGGCCCTTTGCCACGGCCTTCTTTGCGACCAGCCCGGCCGCAAGCATCACGCTCGGATTCGACGTGTTCGTGCAGCTCGTGATGGCGGCGATCAGCACGCTGCCGTGGCCGATCGTGGCCGTGCCCCGGCCCTCGACGGCCACCTCGGCCCTGACGGTCGAGAACTCCCCGGCTTTTTTGCCGAAGCCGTTTTCGGCGACCGCCTTTCCAAAAGCCGTCACAAACTCATTCTTGAGCTTCGGTAGCTCGATTCGGTCCTGCGGACGCTTGGGGCCGGCGAGGCTTGGGACTACCGTCGACAGATCGAGTTCGAGGGTCTGCGAATAGTCGATGTCGCCCTTCTGCGGCATGCCCCAGAGCCCC
This sequence comes from bacterium, assembly GCA_021782105.1. Lineage (GTDB taxonomy): Bacteria > Verrucomicrobiota > Verrucomicrobiia > Opitutales > Opitutaceae > MWDT01. The sequence goes on along the minus strand of JAJXVO010000151.1, from coordinate 3,822 downwards.
TGTGCCTTGTAGTAGGCCTCGTAAACCTCGATGTCTGAGTCCATGCGGCCTGTGGCGCGCAGGTAGCGGCTGCATTCAGCGTCGATGGGGAAGAAGCCCATCGTCGCCCCGTATTCGGGCGCCATGTTGGCGATGGTCGCGCGGTCGACCACACCCAGCGAAGCCGAGCCGGGACCAAAAAACTCCACAAATTTTCCGACGACCTTCGCCTTGCGAAGCATCTGGGTGAGGGTCAGCACGACGTCCGTGGCCGTGACGCCCTCGCGGACACTGCCGGTGAGGTGCACGCCGACCACGTCGGGCGTGAGGAAATAGACCGGCTGGCCGAGCATGCCCGCCTCGGCCTCGATGCCGCCAACGCCCCAGCCAACGATGCCGATGCCGTTGATCATTGTCGTGTGCGAGTCCGTTCCGACGAGTGTATCAGGATAAACCGTACCCTTCGAATCCCGGATCACGCCCTTGGCAAGGTACTCGAGGTTGACCTGGTGCACGATGCCGATGCCCGGGGGGACGACCTTGAAGGTGTCGAAGGCCTGCATGCCCCACTTGAGGAACTGGTAGCGCTCACGATTGCGACGAAACTCCATTTCGAGGTTCTTCGTGTAGGCGTCCATCGTGCCGTTGTAGTCAACCTGCACGGAGTGATCCACGACGAGGTCGACGGGCACCAGCGGCTCGATGATCTTCGGATTTTTCCCCAGCCGCTCGACCGCCGAGCGCATCGCGGCGAGGTCGACGAGCAGCGGGACTCCCGTGAAATCCTGGAGCACGATGCGGGCGACGACGAAGGGCACCTCCTCGGTGCGCGGAGCGTTCGGTTTCCAGGTCGCCAGGTCCTTCACAGCCTGCTCCGTCACCCGCTTGCCGTCGCAATTGCGCAGCAGCGACTCGAGCACGATTCTGACCGAGACCGGCAGACGACTCACCGCGTGACCAGAGCCTGCCAGGGCAGGTAGGGAATAGTAGCGGTACTCGGTTCCGCCTGCGCGGAAAGTTTGCAGGGTATTGAACGGATTTGGGAGTGAGCTCATGAAGAGATTGTGCGGTTGGGATGACGGAGCGGCGCCTGCGCCGACAGGGCTGGCGACGCCGCGATTCGTCATGACAGGGTGACGGACCGGGAGGCTTTATGCCTACTTGGCGAGGGCGGCCTTCACCGCCTCGAAATTCGGGAGATCCTTGGGCGAGGGCGTTTGCTCGGCATACTTCACGACGCCATCCACGCCGATCACGAACGCCGCCCGGGCGCTGGTGTCGCCGACACCCGCGAGATTAGGGAAGACCACGTCGTAGGCCTTCGTCACGGTCTTGTTCAAATCGGACAGCAGCGTCACGCCGATCTTGTTCTGCTTGGCCCACGCCTCCTGCGAAAAGGGGCTGTCCACGCTGATCCCGTAGACCTCGGCGTTGAGGCCCGAGTAACCCGCCAGGCCGTTGGAGATATCGCACATTTCCTGCGTGCACACGCCGGTGAACGCCAGGGGGAAGAAGAGGAGCACCGTCTGTTTTTTGCCGAAATTATCGCTGAGACGGACGTCCTTGAGACCGTCGGCAACCTTTGCCTTGAGAGTGAAATCGGGAGCCTTGGAACCAACGTGAATGGGCATGATGAACAAGGAATGAGGTTAGGAGCCCCGGCGCCGCGCTTGCACGAAGCCCCGGGATGAACCGCTAAACTACAGGCCGGATTTGGCCGCGCGCAAATGGATTTTGGCTCCCGGGTGATGGGTAACAGCACGCCGCGCGACCGCGGCGCCGGATCATAAAGCGCCGTTGACTGGCGCGCTGGGCTGCGTGTATCACCCGCCCTTCCAACGATGAACATCCTCGAAGACCTCCAATGGCGCGGCCTCTCGGCCGACTGTACGGATTTCGGGGCGCTCTCGCAGCGTCTCGCAAGCAGTCCGACCGCGCTGTATTGCGGCTTCGACCCGACCGCCGACTCTCTCCATGTCGGCAACCTCGTGCCCCTGCTCGCGCTGCGCCGATTCCAGCTCGCAGGGCACCACCCCATCGCGCTCGCGGGCGGCGCCACGGGCATGATCGGCGACCCTTCCGGCAAATCCAGCGAGCGGCAGCTTCAAACGGCCGACCTCGTCGAGCATAACATCTCCTGCATCAAGGCCCAGCTCTCCAAGTTCCTCGACTTCACCGTCGCTTCAAATCCCGCCCGACTCGTCAACAACGCCGACTGGTTCGCTGGCATCAGCTTCCTGGAATTCCTCCGCGATGTCGGAAAACATTTCACCGTCAATTGGATGGTTGCCAAGGAATCGGTACGCGCCCGCATGGAGGACCGCGAAAACGGCATCAGTTACACGGAGTTCAGCTATATGCTACTCCAGGGCTATGATTTTTATCACCTCCGGAAGACTTTCGGCTGCGAACTCCAGGTCGGCGCCACCGACCAGTGGGGCAACATCACCGCCGGGACCGAACTCTGCCGCCGCAAGCTGAACGCCACCGTATGGGGCCTCGTCTTCCCGCTGCTCACGAAGTCCGACGGCACTAAGTACGGCAAATCCGCGTCCGGCGCCGTCTTCCTCGACCCCAAGCGCACCAGCCCGTATCGATTTTACCAATTCTTCATTCAGTCCGAGGACGCCGACGTCATCAAGCTGCTCAAGGTTCTCACCTTCCTTTCCAAGGAGGAAATCGATGCCCTCGCCGCCGAGCTTCTGGCCAGTCCCGGTTTACGCAGCGCCCAAAAAGCCCTCGCCCGCGAGCTCACCACGCTCGTCCACGGGGAGTCCGCCTGTGCCGATGCCCGTCGCGCCAGCGAGATCATGTTCGGCGGCGGTCTGGAGGGCATTTCCGAAGACCTCTTCCGCGACGTCGTCGGAGAAATCCCCACCCTGCCTCTCGATCTTGCGCGGCTGCAGGGTTCCGGGATTTCCGTGATCGATCTCGTCGTCCACGCCAAGCTGGCCCCCTCGAAGGGACAGGCCCGCAAGGACCTCGAATCCGGCGGCATCTATCTGAACAATGTCCGCATCGGCGAAGTCGCCCGGCAGGCGACCACCACTGACCTGCTCTTCGGAAAGTATCTGCTTCTCCGCAAGGGCAAGCGCAACTACGCCGTGCTCACCGCCGCCTGATACGCGGTCGTCAAAGTCCGACCGCGCGCCGGATTCCTCTCCAAAGAAGCTGCCAAAAGCGCGCACCCGACTGCACCCGGCCTCCCGCACTCGCCTGACAGAGGAAGATCCCCCGTCCCACGAACAGCTCGTCGAACAGCGGATTCATGCCCCGGTAATAGGCCCAAAAGGTTTCGGCCCTCACCGGACGATATTCGAGCCCAGGCGTGAATCCGATGATCGCCTGCTGGTTCGCACGTCGCGCCGGATCCCGGGTCGTCATGCGGTCCAGTGGCAGCGCCAGCGTCTCCACCCGAATCCCCCGCGATCCCGCCAACACGAGCCGGCAGGGTCCCTCGAACTCAAAAAAGCGGAATTGCAGCGTCATCCAGGCCTGCCATCGCGCCAACACCCACCTCCTCCGTATCTTCAACCGCCGTCCTTGCGACAGCACGACGCCCGCGAGAAACCACGGACGCACGATCAGCGAGTCGCCCTCCGGAACCGTGACTAGGGCAAACTCCGTGGACGATTCCTCCGACGACGCAATCGTCACGCGATATTCGCCGCCGCCCCCCGGATGGCGCAGCTCGATCAGCTCGACCAGCCGACACGCCCAGCTAGCAAACGGTATCCGCCAATCGAACATCCACCGCATGTGTTTGCTCAGGCCCTCGTCGCTCGCCTGCAGAAAGACCTCTTTCACCCGCAACAACTCCCCCTCCCCCAGCCCGACATCCAG
>JAJXVO010000150.1 GCA_021782105.1 bacterium | reverse complement strand
ACGAATACCAGGCAAGACGCGGCAACAAGCCACGCGCGCCGAACGGACCGGTTTGGCGTTTCCATGAGCGGGTTTCAGGCTCGATGAGCCACACCGGCCCTGCAAGTCCGAAGCCCGCCTTAGTTTCTAGTGAGAAAGAGTCCGGTCCGGGAAACTCCCCTGAGCAGCGGACGCGCTCCGCCACCAAGGCCGTATCGACTTACTCCCGCACCCGATCGCCCGCCCCCCAGCGGCGAGACTTCACGCACTCAACCTTCAGCGGCATCCCGGCTGCCAACCCTCTCGGCGTCTCAACAGAGGAATGGGGTCACGGATTTCAACCAGCCGCGGGCCCTGGGCGGGCAGGGCGACAATTTTCGGCACGCGCGGCAACACACCACGTGCGATCACAGCGCAGGGCTGCACCGGCATCGCGCGGACTCAGCGCACGAAGTTTGCCTTCAACAGGCCGTAGATCGCATGATCGACGTAATGGTCGCCTAGCCACTCGATTTGCTGGAGGATGCCCTCCTCCTTGAATCCCAGGCGCTCGGGAATCGCCCTGCTGCGCGCATTCTCAACCGCACATTCTATCGTGATCCGATTTAGATTCAGCGTGTCGAAGCCGTGCCCAATCAGAACCCTGCAGCAGGATGTGATGATGCCCCGCCTCTGGTGGCCTTCATCCAGCCAATAGCTCATCGCCGCCCACCGGTTGATCCCGTCGATGAACGCATAGTTGACCATGCCGACCAGCTGCCCGGCCAGCCACACGCCATTGAACAGTCCATGCTGGCTGGCATTCACCGCCCGCCACGCCACGATGAGCTTTTCGGTGTCCTCCACCGAGTGCAGGGCGTTCACCCACGGATGCCATTGGCCGACATGCACACGGTTCGCGTCGAGCACCTTGAATAATTCGTCGCCCGAGAGCCCCTCGACCGACTGTATTTCCAAAATTCCGTCCAGTGTGTGTTGAAACATGGTGAGATTCGTCGCCATTCCCTGCCCCGTGTCACGGTTCGGACGGCGACCACCCAGAGACGCTTGGAGCGTCCATCGATAACCTCCAGCCCGCTTTTTTGCCTCCGCTGCCGCGTGGCCGGTCCGATCGGTCCGGAATCCCTCGTCGCGTTCAGCGCACCACGGGGATGTAGGCCGCCTGGCGGAGCACGTCGCCTGGCGATATCTTTTGTGCGCGGGCCATGGCGTTCAGTCGCGTGTACTCAGCCTGACTGAGAGTCGTCAGGCGCGCGCTCCCATCGCGGTCCGCCCACTTCACCTGATGAACCTTCTGCCGGGAGGTTTTCACCAAATCCCGTAAAAACACGACATCCTCATGCTCATTTTCCATGCGGAGCACTCACTGACCTTCGCCGCCCGAAGGGTCAAGGAGGCTTGTTTCCCAGACCGAAGCCCCCATTCCTCGAACTATCCGTGCGGGAATGCATTGCAGACCGAGCCAACCAGCTCGCCGCAATCCGCTCTCAACCGCCTTGAATGTCCTTCGCCTTCCGAATATGCGATACGCCTCCCGCCCCACTCGTGATCCCCCGCCTCACCCCGCTCCGCACCGCATGGCACGGCCTTGTCGGATGCTCCCTCGCCCTCGCGTTCGCATCCGCGCTGAATGCCGGAGGCCTAGGAGCGCGAGGCCTGTTGCCCAACCTCGCGGGCCAGATGGATCGCCCGCTCCGGTATCATCCCGACCATGACGACTTCGTGATCCACAACGGAGGACAATGGTTCAATCGTCCGCTCTACGGCTGCAACACGGCGTTCCGCGTCGACACCGGCGACGAACCAGAGTTTTCGCTCTACCTCCCGGGACGCGGCGGCAACCTCCGGCTGGGGCTCATGATGCCCGGCGGTGAATTCTGGCTCTTCCAAGCCCGCGATATCACGGCGCGTTATCGGCCTGGCATGATGGTGTATGAGATCCGGGATCCCCGTCTCGGCTCCGGGACTCTTCGCCTCGATGCCATCCCGACCGCCGAGACCGAAGGCCTCGTCCTCAGGATCTCCGGCGATGGCCTGCCCGTCGGCACCACCCTTGTCTGGGCCTTCGGCGGAGCCAACGGCGTGCGCGGCGTACGTGATGGCGATATCGGCACCGAACGTATTCCCATCGGACGCTATTTTCAGCTCACGCCCGAAAACTGCCGCGGCAATCGCGCGACGATCCAGGGGAACACCTTCACACTCCACGGTAAGACCGCCGTGATCTACGGTGTAGCTCCGCACGACGCCGTCCTGTCGGTCGCGGACGCTCGCCAGTGGTCCTCCATCGAGGGTCTGCTCGCATCGGTGGGATCCGCCTCCCACGAACTCCCCGTCGTCTTCGGCCGCGCGCCAGTCCCTCTTCATGGGGCTCGCTTCCTCAGTTTCCAACGCCTCCCCGAGCCCGGCCAAGGCACGACGTCCACCGACCTCCCCATTTACCGCGAGGTCACCCAGCAGCGAGCAGCCAACAACCCGCCGCAGGCGCTGCCCCCACTCGCTCCTCCATTCACCGCCGCCGAGCTGCCCGCCGTCTTCGCGCGGGCCGACGCGCATTTTCACGATCTCCGCAACCAGGTCGAAGTCGACACGCCCGATCCCTACCTCAACGCCGCAGTGGGAGCGCTGAACGTCGCGGCCGGGGCGTTGTGGGACCGACACCAGGGCGTGATGATGCACGGCGCCGTCGCCTGGCGCACCGCACTGCTGGGCTGGCGCGGGCCCTACGCCCTGGACGCGCTCGGCTGGCACACCCGCGCCCGACGTCACTTCACCACCTGGGCGGGCAGGCAGAACACCGATCCCATCCCCAGTCACGTCCCTCCACCCGACGAAACCGCCAACCTCTCCCGCAGCGAGGCGGCGCTTCACAGCAATGGCGATCTCTCCCACTCGCATTATGACATGAACCTCGTGTACGTGGACGAGGTGCTGCGTCATCTTGACTGGACAGGCGACACGGTTTTCGCGCGGAAGGTCTGGCCCGTGATCCGGCGTCACCTGGCCTGGGAACGCAGGCTGTTCCGGCGCCCCTTCGGCCCCGCAGGCGCGCCCCTGTACGAGGCTTATGCCGACATCTGGGCCAGCGACGACTTGGAGTACGACGGTGGCGGCGTCACCTACGCATCCGCCTACAACGCCTACGAGGAACACCGCGCATCCGGTCTCGCGCCGCTCGCCGGAGCCGATCCCGCGCCCTACCGCGCGGAATGCGCCGCCATCGAGGCCGCGATGCGGCGCTACCTCTGGCTGCCCCGTCGCGGCTGGTTCGCTGAATTCAGGGACAGCCTCGGCCTGCAGCTCGTTCATCCCGCCGCTGGTCTCTGGACGTTCTACCACACGATGGACGCCGGCATCCCGACGACCTTCGAAGCCTGGCAGATGACGCGCTACGTCGACACCCAGCTCGCCCATCTTCCCGTGCGCGGACCTAGCGTGCCGGCCGACCAACCCTATGCCATGCTCGCCACTACAAATTGGATGCCCTACTCCTGGTCGGTAAACAACGTGGTCGTCGGAGAGACCGCCCACACCGCCCTCGGCTACTGGCAGGCGGACCGCCCCGACGAAGCCTACCGCCTGCTCAAGGGCACCCTTCTCGCAACGATGTACCTGGGCATCTGCCCGGGAAACGTCGGTACGATGACCTACCTCGACGTCTACCGCCGCGAGTCCCAGCGCGATTTCGCCGACGGTGCGGGCGTCCTGTCGCGAGCCATCGTCCAGGGCCTGTTCGGCGTGGAGCCCGACCTGCTCGACGGCGAGCTCCGCCTGAAACCCGGGTTTCCCTCAACCTGGACCCACGCACGAATGGTCCACCCCGACCTCAGCTTTGCGTATCGCCAGAATGGCGACACTGACACCTACGACGTCGACCTGCGCTTCTCAAAACCGGTGTCGCTCACCCTCGAACTCCCGGCCCGTCGGGACACCGTTGCCGGCGTGCTTGTCGACGGTCTCCCCGCTCCCTGGCGCGCGATTCCCCATTGCGTCGGCACGCCAAGAATCGAAATCCGCGCCGCTCCCGCCGCATCGCATACGATCACCGTGACCTGGTCCGGTGAAACGCCCGAAACTCGCCCACCCGAAATCGACGCCTCACCCGGTGGCACCGCGGCCGTGTCAGCCCTCGCCGGGCTCACCGGCTCATGGAGGGACCCCCAGCACATCCTCGTGCAAACCCCCGCTCTCCGAGGCACCGGCCCCGTCCTCGAGTTCGCCGCGACCCCCGCCCCCGGCCACCGCACGATATTTGCCCAGGTGCGCCGCGGCTCCTTCACGTGGTGGGTGCCGGTGTCCGTTTGCATCGCCGACACCAAGCCCGTCCCGATTACGACCGACTGGCGCCGTCCCGTGTCGCCGACAACCCGATACGACAGCGTCGATCTGAGCCACGCATTCAACGACCGCGTCACCCAAATCTTCCGCAACGCCTACCGCAGCCCCCGCCTCACCGCGGGCGCCTCGCTGGCAATCCCTAAGCAGGGCATCGGAGCTTGGGCGGGCGGCGTGCTGGCCACGGCGGACATCGACGACAGCGGCCTGCGCGAGGCGGCCGCGCAGCATGACGGCCGTTTCCTGATGCCAAACGGCCTGCCATTCACCACGCCCGGTCCGGGTACGTCACCGAACATCGCCTTCGTGTCGCAGTGGTCCAACTACCCCGCCTCGCTCATCGTGCCGCTCGCAGGTCACGCCCGACACCTCTACCTCCTGATGGCCGGCTCCACCAACTGGATGCAGAGCCGCCTCGACAACGGAGAGGTGGTCGTCACCTACGCCGACGGCACCCACGCACGCCTGCCGCTCGTCAATCCGTTGAACTGGTGGCCGATCGACCAAGACTATTTTATCGACGACTTCCAGTTCGCCCGACCCGAGCCGATCCCGCCGCGCGTGGATCTGAAAACCGGAAGGGTCCGCCTGCTCGATCCCGTGCAATTCGAAGGTCTGGGCAAATCCGTTCCCGGCGGCGCCGCGACGGTCCTCGACCTCGCGCTCGATCCCACAAAACCCCTGCAGTCGCTCACCGTCCACGCCTTCGCCAACGAAGTCGTCATCGGCCTGATGTCGGCAACCCTCGAGCGCCCCTGACGCGGCGAAGCTCCGGCCCCGGGGGCATGTGACCGCGTGCGTGGCAATCCACTCAAGCCGCTCGCCCATCAAGTTGTTTGGGATTCTGGCTCAGTGCCTGCTCTGCGCTCAGTGGTTCGATTGCGTCTTTTAAATGAGATCGCCGTGCCGAAAACGAAGCTCCTCACAGGTGTTCGTATCCACGCTCTCGATTCCGTGGTAAGCGACTTGCTCTTCGTTCCCTTCGTTACCGTCCGTACTATTCAACCGCCGAATTTGGGTTGATCCGATGCGGAGCCATTGCAGGTCGGAGCAGCCGGGTGTTTCGCCCGAAATCCGCACTCGCGCGCCCGGCACAAAGCAGCCTCGTCGTCCCTCGAATCCTAACGTTCTCATCGAATACTCCGCGCCCGACCTTGCCGCGCCGAATCGGGGCGTTTAACAGCTCGGACCTTCAGGTTTCCTCCCGACTCTTCGGCACCGATCCACCACCTCATTTTTGTCATGAATCCTATCCGCCGCGCTGCCTTCGCGTCGATGCGAGTTATCCGCGCGATGTTCGCGCTCGCCGCCCTCGTCGCCGGTCTCTCCGCCGCCCCGCTGCCCCTCCACGTGCAGGGCAACCAATTGCTCGACAGCACCGGCAACGCCGTGCGCCTGCGCGGAGTCAATTGCGCCAGCATGGAATGGTCCGCCAACGGCGAGGGCCACATCCTCACCTCCATCGGAGTCGCCGTGAAGGACTGGCACGCCAACATCATCCGTCTGCCCCTTTCGCAGGATCGCTGGTTCGGCAAGGCTCCCGGCCAGACCGACGGCGGCGCCTCCTACCGCGCACTCGTGCACAAGGCCGTCGAACTTTGCTCGGCGAACGATGCCTACATCATTCTCGATCTGCATTGGTCCGACGTCGGCCAGTGGGGAAAACACATCGGCCAGCACAGGCTTCCCGACGCGAACAGCATCGTCTTCTGGCAGCATGTCGCCCCCGCCTTCGCCAACAATCCCGCCGTGCTCTTCGATCTCTACAACGAGCCCAACCACATCACCTGGGACGAGTGGTACAAGGGCGGCACGCTCACCGAAGTCGACCGCAAGACGAAGGAGTCCCTGACTTACGATTCCGTCGGCCTGCCCGAACTCTTCCGCACGATCCGCGCCACCGGCGCGAAGAACGTCGTCGTGGCAGGTGGCATCAACTGGGCCTTCGAGGTCGGCGGCATCCTCGATGGACGCGAACTCAAGGACCCCACGGGACAGGGAGTGATTTACGCCGTGCATCCCTATCCGCACCGCTACGAAGGCCTGGGACTCGAAACGATCGCCCAGTGGTCGGCCCGCCTCCAGTCCTTCGCGGACAAGCTTCCCCTGATCGTCACCGAGTTCGGATCCTCCGAGAAGGAATGGCCCTTCCCCAAGGACTGGCATTACAACGACGAAATCTGGAACCGTGAAACCCTGCGCGTGCTCGAGCAGCACCACTGGAACTGGACCGCCTGGGACTTTCACCCCAGCGCCGGCCCCTGCCTCATCTCCGGTTGGGACTACACCCCCACCCCATCCTTCGGCGTCTGGGTCAAGCAGGCCCTCCAGAAGAATGTCCGGTAAACTCTCCTGAGGCCGGAAGCCCGCACAGGCCCCGCCCGCCGCCGCTCGTCGCGGCGCGGGCCCTCGCCCTCCTCGGGCGCACGGATTCCACAGTCTGACGCCCGTCCGCCACTCCTCACTCTTCAGGCAGGCTCACCGCAGTCGCCAGCGCAGGTTTCAATGTCTGACCCTTCAGTCGTATGCCGCGCAGTTTCACGAGAATCAGCGGAACGTCATCGTTGGCGACATCCACAAGCGAATAGCTCGGGTGAATGTCGATCGAACCCACGACATTGGCCGGCAGGCGCGTGACGCCTGCGATCTTCCCGACGAGATCTTCAGGGCTCACAAGGTCCTTCCGCCCGACGTTGAAGAACAGGGTCGTCATGCCGGCCTCCTGGTTGGTGCGTGGCGGACGTTTGAATTTCGCCGGACGCCGGGGTTCCCCGGTCGGAACCGTCTCGGCGCCCGCAGTCGCCGGTTCGGCGGGCGAGGCGACGGCGGCCACGGATGGACCCTCCACGTCGGGCTTCGCCGCTGGGGCCGGTGTCGGGGTCGGGGCGACCGCGCGCTGCACCGGTTTGAACGGCTCGCGTTTTTCCACCGGAGTCTCCGGACGGCGCACCTCCGGCGGGCGCTGCGCGGCCTCGGCGGGCTCGGGATCACGCCGAGCGGGCGCGGTCGGCGCGGTCGCGGTCATTGGCGAAGTTTTTGCCGAAGACGCCTCCGTGCCCGCAGCCGGCGGCGCCTCAGTCGGTCCCTGCAGCAGATGGATCAGCGCAGCCGCAATGTCCGTGCTCGCGTAGCCCAGCTCAAGCAGGCGATCGATCATTCGGTCCTGCTTGCGATAGAGGCCTGCGTCGAGCGTCGTGCGCAGTTTCTCGAAAAATTGATTCTCCTTCGCCTCCTCGATCTGGTCGATCGATGGAATCGTGCCGCGGCTGATTTTCAGGCGGGCGAAGCGGACCATCGACTGGAGTTTGTAGATTTCCCGTCCGCTGACGAACGTGAAGGCTTTGCCCGAGCGCCCCGCGCGCCCCGTGCGCCCTATGCGGTGCGTGTAGTCGTCGGAATCGTTGGGCAGGTCGAAGTTGAACACCACCTCGAGGTCGTCCACGTCGAGCCCCCGGGCAGCGACGTCGGTGGCCACCAGAAACTCGAAACCCCGTCGGCGGAACTTCTCCATCACCCGCTCGCGCTGGGCCTGGCTGATGTCGCCGTGCAGGCGGTCGACCGCATAGCCGCGCCCGTGGAGGTGCTCGTCGAGGTCGTCGACCATCAGTTTGGTGCTGCAGAAGATGATGCCGTAGCGGAAATCGTTCAGGTCGATCACGCGCGTGAGCGCCTCGAGCTTCGAACGACGGTCGACCTCGAAGTACACCTGGTCGACCTGGGGCGCATTCTGCGCGTGGGCCTGAATCGTGACCCACTCCGGATTTTTGCAGGCGCGGCCGATCAGATCCTGGATCACCCGCGGCATCGTGGCCGAAAAGAACAGCAGCTGTCGCTGCGCCGGCACAGCCTCGAGGATGCGCTCGATGTCCTCCCGAAAACCCATGTCGAGCATCCGGTCGGCCTCGTCGAGCACCATCATCTTGAGCGTATCCAAACGCAGGGTACCCCGCGCCATGTGGTCCATGACACGCCCCGGCGTGCCGATCACGATCTGCGTGCCCGCCTCCAGCGCGCGAAACTGGCGCTCGTAGGATTGGCCTCCATAGATGGGCACCGTGTGCACCCCTTTCTTGAAGAAGGCCAGTTTCGCCGTCTCCTCCGAAACCTGAACGGCGAGTTCACGCGTGGGGCACAGGATCAACACCTGAACGCAGCGCTGTTTCGGATCGGTTTTTTCGATGGCCGGAATGGCAAAGGCCGCCGTCTTGCCCGACCCCGTGGACGATTGTCCCACCACGTCCCTGCCCGCAAGCAGGAGCGGAATCACCGCGCTTTGAATGGGCGAGGCCTCCTCGAATCCCATCTTGTCGACGGCCTTGAGGATTTCGGGCGAAAGGCCCAGTTCGCTGAAGAGACGTTTGTCCATGCCGCACCGTACACACGGACTTGCCCAGTAGAAGAACCAAATCGAGCGGTCTCCCAGGGAGGTTGGCCGAAAAAAAATCCGACACAGCCTGAAGGCCCCAATGCCCGGGTTCGTTCGACTTCGACTTTGGACGTTGCGCTACGGTCCCCCGGGAGGGGGCCGATCACGCCGGGCCACCGCGCCTTCTGCGTATCCAGGCGTTCAGTTGCGGCTCCAGGGTGGAGCGCCCCTGAAACACCGTCGCCTCAATGCCATGCTCGCGTGCCCGGGCTACGTTCGCGGCCGAGTCGTCGACGAAGAATATCTCTGAGGCCTGGATGCGAAGGTCGTCCAGCACCAGACGGAACGGCCTGCCCTCTCGTTTCACGCTGCCCAGCGCGAAGGAATAATACCGTTTCATAAACAGGCTCAGGAACGGGTGCCAGGCCTCTACCGACGGAATCCATTCCCGCGCATGGTCCGACAAAAGGTAGAGATCGCACTCCCGGGACAGGTCTTTCACGAGCTCCGGCATTCCGGCCACTCCAGCCCGAAAAAGCGTCGTCATCGCTCGCGACAGCCCGGCCGCGTCCATCCGCCGCCAGCCTCCCTCAGACAGAATGCGCGTGAGATACTCGCCTTCCGTGATTTCTCCCTTGAACAGGCTCCAGAGATGAGGCCCCGAGACAACCTCCACAATTTTCTCCGGCGGCATCGACTCCGTCTGCGCAATGACGTGCTCGATCCCGTAAAGGCCGGCAATCAGAACCTCCGAAAGATCAAAAAGAAGTTTGGGTCTCATCTCCGCGTTCGGGCCAAGCTCCGCGGCGCGCCGGGTGAGGCAAGTGCAAAACAACGGCGCTCGAATCGGCAACTTTCTCCCCGCCATTGCCCCGGCCGAATTTCAAGGTACCGTTCATGGATCCCGCAGATGAAAACCGCCGACCAGACGCGACGACGCCTGTCCAGCCCCTGTTCCGCCCATCATTTCCGTCGCATCGAATTTTCCACGTCACCATGAACGATATCCGCGAACTCCAACGCCTCGAATCGCCTGCGCCCAAACCGCAATCCCTCGCCTGGGACGGAGCAAGCCTCTGGATGGGCTCACGCCAGACCCGTCAGGTCTACGCGATCGATCCGGAAAGCTGGCGCGTCATCTGGAAAACCGAGGCTCCGGGCACGCCCTACGGGATGACCGTGGTCAACGGCGAACTGCTCGTGCTCTGCGGCGAATCCTCCGAAGACAATCGTATCGTGCGCCGATGCATTCCCGGGATGGGATTCGACTCCGCGTTCGGCATCCCCTGCCCGGACGACACAGGGTCCCAATTGAGCACCGACGGCAAACAGGTGTACGTGAGCCAATGGTATCCCCGAAAGGTGATCGCCATCGACTCCAAGGGCAAAGCCGAGCGGGTGATCACCGTGCC
>JAJXVO010000149.1 GCA_021782105.1 bacterium | reverse complement strand
TCGCCGTTCGGTGGGGCATCACGCAGGTCGGAGCCTGAACGAGGGGATGAAAGGGATGGGAGGGACGAACTTGATTTTTAACAGGGATAAAGGGGATGAAGGAGATGGATTGCCCGATTGCGGTTTGAGTTTGGAGCTTTCGACCATACCCAGAGGTCGTCCGCGATTGGCTAGATCCCAGGCGATCAAACCTTGCCGGCCAAAATCCAATCCATCCCCTTCATCCCCTCCATCCCTGTTAAAAAATTCTCTGTGAATCATCGCTTGTAGCGGACTGGACGGCCGGCCTCTGAGGCGCAGGATGACCTGCATGGCCAGGCTATTCCTCGCGATCAACCTTCCCGACGACATTTGCGAAGAGCTTGATGCGGCCGCCACTCCATCGCATGCGCTCGCCTGGACACCGCGCCAGCAGCTTCACCTCACCCTGCGCTTCCTCGGAGAGGTGCCTCGGGAGCAGGTCGGCCTGCTCGCCGCCGCCCTCGCGCAGGTGCGAGTGGAACCGTTCCTGTTGGCGCTGTCCGGCTGCGGCACTTTTCCGCCCGACGCGAAGGCCCAGGTGCTTTGGATCGGTGTGGGCTCCGGACATCCGAGGCTTTACCAGCTGCGGCAGCGCATCGACGACTCGGTGCTGCGCCATGCGATCCCGGCGGATCTCCGGCGCTTCCTCCCCCACGTCACCCTCGCGCGTCTGCGGAACGGCCACCCGGCAAGCGCCTTCCAGCCCCTGCTCAAACGATTCGCCTCGTATGAATCACCTCCTTTCCTGGTGCAAAGCTTTGGCCTGTACGAGAGCGAGCTCCTCCCGACGGGGGCGGTTCATCGGCTCATCGCCGTCACGTCGTTTTAACAGTCCGGACCGCCCGATGCGGCCAGGATGAACCGGAATTAATCCTCCGTTCATGGCGGGTTCATAAACCCATGTCACAGTCGGAGCCGATGTTCTTACGATCGTTCGCTCTTCTGGCCCTCGCCTTCACCCTGTCATCGGCTGCGCGCGCGGCCGATCTCCAGGCACTCTCCATCGATCCCGCCCACAGCCGCATCGACGTCGCCGTCCGCGCCACCGTCGATTCATTCGTCGGCAACCTCACCGCCTACAAGGCCTCCCTCGAGATCGACCCGTCCAGCGGTCAGATCCGGCAAGCGGGGCTGAAGTTCGCCTTCGCCGACCTCAAGACGGGCAAAACCGACCGTGATGCGAAAATGCTTTCATGGGAGGACAGTGCAAAATTCCCCGATGCAGCCTTCGTGCTCACCGGCCTCAAGGCCGCGTCCGACGGATCCTATGATGCGACCGGCACCTTCACGATGCACGGTGTCACCCGGCGGATTTCCTTTCCCGTCTCGGTCACGACCGATCGCAAGACCTACGCGGTCGACGGAAGCGTGAAACTCGATACCCGGGACTATGGCCTTCCGGTCATACGGGTGATGATGTTCCTCAAAGTGGACCCCGCTGTCGTGGTGCGTTTCCACCTCCAGGCCGTGGCGAACTGAACCATGGACGTGGAATCAACCCGCGCACGCCTCGTCCGGGCGCTGGAAGACTTTGCTCCGGGCGATGAGTCGGTGGAGCCGTGCCTGAGGGCCGCCATTGGTGTGGCGACGCAGACACCGGGCGGACTGCTTCGCCCTATCCTGGCCTGCGAGGGAGCGCTTGCCCGCGGTCTGGGCGTCCGCTGCGCCGAGGAGATTGCCTGTGCGCTCGAATACTTTCATGTCGCCTCGCTGATGCTCGACGACCTGCCGTGCATGGACGACGCGGAGATCAGGCGCGGCCAACCCTGTGTGCATCGGCAATTCGGTGACGCGACCGCGATTCTCGCATCGCTGTCGCTGATCAGCCGGGCCTATGCCCTGCTCGGCCGGGCACTGGCGGGACTTCCGGCCGCCGAACAGCGCGAGTGCCACGCCCTCGTCGACGAGGCGCTTGGGGCCCGGGGCCTCGCTGGCGGACAGGCCGCCGACCTGCGTTTCTCCGAGGGTCCCCGTGACGCCCGGTCGGCCTCGCGGATCGCGCTCAGGAAGACCGGGGGCCTCTTCAGGGCCGCCCTGCTGCTGCCCGCGATCGCCGCAGGTGCCGGCCCCGATCAGAGGCGCGCCCTGACGGCGGTCGCGGTGTATTGGAGTCTTGCCTACCAGGCGCTCGACGACACGCGTGACCTGCTCTCCAACCAGGCAATCACAGGCAAGACGACCGGACGCGACCGGCTGCTCGACAGGCCCAATGTTGCACTGGCGCTTGGGCTGCCCGGGTCCCGGCGGCGCACTGCGCGCCTGATTCGCCTCGCCGGCCTCCGCCTGGCCCGCCTGGCCGCCTCCGAGCCGCGCTGCGCGTTCCTGCTCGCCTTTCATCGTGAACATTTCCCCTCAGCCGCTGACGCGGTGAGGGCGGCCTGAGGCGTGGCACCGCCCAAGCACCACCCGCGGCATGCGCTTCCTTTCCCTCGCCCCGACGAACCTCCGGCGCCACAAGCTCCGGTCCTCCATCGGCGCGGCCGGCATCGCGTTCGGAGTGGCCGCCATGCTCTCGATCCTCTCACTGGTCAACGGCGCGATCGGGATGTTCGAACGCATCTTGTCGACCGACAGCCACTACCTCGTCTTCGAGCGCAACGTTTCGGACCTGTTCTTCAGCTCGGTGCCCGATTCCGCGGCCGCGCAGATTCGCGCCATGCCCAACGTCGCAAGCGCCAGCCGCCTGCTCTTCGGCGTCGTCTCCTCGCCGGGCTTCCCGGTGATCACCTGTTTCGGGATCGACAACGACGACCCCAGGCTCGCGAAGGCGCGGTGGATCGAGGGCGACCGCACGGCCTTCGGACAGCACGCCGGCGAGGTTTATCTGGGAAGCCGAGCGGCCTCGTTCCTGAAGGCTCATCTCGGCTCGGAGGTTCCGATCGGAGCCCGGCGCTTTCGCGTCGCCGGGGTTTTCAAGACCGCAAACGGTTTCGAGGACGGGGGCGTTTTCATGCCCATCGAGGAGGCGCGCCGATTCTTTCACCGCGAAGGGGTGAGCTCGCTCATCGCGATCAAGCTCCGCGATCCCTCCAAGGGAGACGCGTTCAAGCAGACCGTGCTCAGGCGTTTTCCGACGCTCTCGGCCCTGGAGAATCGCGAGTTCAACTCGACCTATAATTCCTTCCGCATCCTGAGGACGACCGCCTGGGCCGTCGGCGCCTGCGCCTTCATCCTCGGCGGTCTCGGCGTGGCCAATACAATGCTGCTTTCAGTGTTCAGCCGGATCCGCGAGATCGCCGTGCTCCGTGTCTGCGGCCTCTCCCGGGCCCAGATCGCCGCCATGATCCTCGCCGAGGCGCTGGCCGTCGCCGCCGTGGGTCTGTGCGGCGGCCTCGCACTGGGGGCGCTCGCGCTCGCGATCCTGCCCCGGATCCCCGAATTTCAAGGTTATCTCCAGGCACAGGCCGGCTTCGGCGTGCTCGGAGGTATCTGCGCGACGGCGCTCGTCACGGCCGTCGCGGGCGCGCTCTACCCGGCATGGTTCGCCACCCGCATCCAACCCGCCGAGGCGCTGCGCTATGAGTGACAACGACGCTCCCCTCATCCGCGTGAGCAACGCCTGGAAAAGCTACGACGGAGGCCGTGTGCCGGTCCTTCGCGGCGTCAGCCTCCAGGTCCGGGCCGGCGAGACCGTCGCGCTCTGGGGCTCGTCGGGCTCCGGGAAGAGCACTCTGCTCCACCTTCTCGGCGGGCTCGATCTCCCGGACCAGGGACAGGTGTCCGTGTGCGGAATGGATCCGGGCGGCGACCGCGCGCGGCTCGAGTTGCGCCGCCGTCATCTCGGTTTCGTGTTCCAGCTGCACAATCTGATCGCCGATCTGAATGTGGAGGAGAACGTCCGCATCCCGGCCCTCGCGGTCAATCGGCCGCGCGACGAGACGGACCGTCGGGTCGCTGCGCTGCTTGGCGACCTTGGACTCGCCCACCGGCGGCGCCACCGCGTTCAGGATCTCTCCGGCGGCGAGCGCCAGCGCGCGGCCATCTGCCGCGCCCTGTGCAACGCCCCGCGCGTCCTGCTCGCCGACGAGCCGACTGGGTCGCTTGACGAGGAGACCGCGGCGACGGTCTTCGCCCTGCTCCAGGGCCTCGCGCGCCGCGAGGGCATCGCGCTGGTCATCGCCACGCACGAACGCCGCTTTGCGGAGGCGTGCGACCGCATGCTCGGGCTGCGCCATGGAGTCCTCCACGACGATTGAATCCGGCTTCCGCCCCACTGGGGCCGCCGTCCGGCGGCACGCGCTGGCCTGGCTCGCCGCCTCGTGCTGTGCCGGGCTGCTGCTGCAGGCGTTCCAGTTGTTTCCCGACCTGTCCGCGCCCTTCGCGCCGTTCACCTACGGTCGCTGGTATCCAGTTCACACTGACACCGCGCTCTACGGCTGGTGCGCGCTTCCGCTGGCGGGGGTGCTGATTCGTTGGTACTGGCCCTCACACGATGCTGCGGGCTCGTCCGGCGAGGCCAGGCTGTGCCTCGCAGGCTGGTCGCTCGCCCTGGGCGCGGGTGCCGCGTCTTGGCTGGGCGGAGGCTCGGGCTCGAAACCGTTCATGGAATGGAGCGGCTGGACCGTTCCGCTGCTGCCGCTGGTCATGCTGGGAATCTGGGTTGGCCTCGCGACATGGACCGAACGCTCCGTCGGACGCCTGGCCTGGCATGCGCTCGCCTCCCGCTGGACGCTGCTCGCCGTGCTGCTGCCGGTGCCGTTTTTCTTTTTTCATGCCGCGGGCCCCTCCGTCTACCCGTCCGTGAATCCCGACAGCGGAGGTGCGACGGGCACCAGCCTGTTCGGCTCCTCGCTCGGCCTCATCGCCGTTTATGGCGCGGCTCCGATCCTGCTCGGTCTGGCGCGCGCACCGGCCCGGGGCAGCGCACGCAAGCTCCGGTTGGTCTGGGGCGCTTGGGGCACCATGGCGCTCGCCTTTACATTGGCGGGTCACGGCGACGTTTCCCATCACCGGCTCAGCCAGCAGATCCTGCTCGGCCTCCTGCTCGCATGGGCACCTCTTGCATGGATCCTGTTCCGGAGCTACGTCTGGCCCGCCGACTCCATGCGTTGGCTCGCCGCCGCCTTCGGATGGTGGTGCCTGCTTCTTCTGAGCGGCTGGCTCGGATTCCTTCCCGGTTTGTCCGAACGGATCAAGTTCACCCAGATCCTGGTTGCCCATGCCCACCTGGCCATGGCTGCCTGCGTAAGTTCCGCGGGCTGGGTGCTCTTGCTCGCGCTCGACAGCGACCACGCGCCCGGAGGCCTCAGCTTCTGGACCTGGCAGTCGGCAGTTGCGGTGCATATCGCCGCGACCGCGTTTGCAGGCTGGAGGGAGATCGTCGCGCCCGGCGCCGCCTTCATCGGAGACTCCTGGATCCGAATCGCGTGGTTCGTTCGGCTTGGCGCGGGAGCGGCCATGACCGTCGCGGCGTTCACCTGGCTGCTCGAAGCATTCCGTCTGCGCAGCACCGCAACCCCGCGCTCGACCGGCTCTCCAACGCCGTCCTAATACCGGAACTCCTCCCCCGAATGACAACCACCGCCTTCGCACGTCGTCTCGCCCTCCTCGCGGGCAGCCTGGATCTCTGCACCGGACTCGGCCTCGTAGCCGTTCCCTGGTTCACCCTGCACGCCATGCTCGTGCCCACTCCACCCGAGGGCGCATGGATTTATGTGCGTTTCATCGGCGCGTTTGTCGCAACGGTCGGCGCCAGCTACCTTTGGGCACTGACTCGGCCCGTCGAACGCCTCCGCGTCGTGTTCGGGGTCACGCTTCTGTTTCGACTGGCGATCGGAACCTTCACCGCCGTCGCGATCTCCGCCGGGGCCCTGCCTCTCCCCTGGCTCACGGTGTCGGTCACCGACCTCGGCCTCGTGGCACTCCAGGCCTGGCTGCTTGCATCGTTTCCCTGACCCATGGGATCTTCGGCCGAAAGAGGACTGAACCCGATTACGATCACGGCGATCGCGGCGGTGGCCTGCACTTATTTCTATTTTCTGCTTTTTTCGGAGTTCGCGCTGCTCCAGCTCGCCGGAGGCGACACCCCTGCGGCGCAGGTCACGATGTCCGGCCTCGTGCTCGGCGGTGTCGGGGGAAGCGTCTTTGGTGCCTGGCGGCATTCGGCCCGGCGGTTTGCGCGCCACCTGGGCTTGAGCCTTCTCGCGGGCGCCGTGCTGGCCGCCCTCGCCCCATTCTGGGCGCCCAGCCCCCTCGCCATGGGCTGGGCTGCGGTCTCCGGTTTCGCCCTCGGTTGCGCCACGGTCAATCTCGCCACGGGCCTGCGGCATTGGGTTCCCCGGCACCGGCTCGCGACCATCGTCGGCCTGGGCACCGGGGCCGCCTATGCGCTCGCAAACGTACCGCCGATCTTCGCTGCATCCCCGGACGCCCAGGCCGCCATCGCTGCGATCGTCGCCGCCGCCGGGGGGCTGCTCTGCCTTCGTGCTCCCGTGTCGGCCGTCTGCTCACTGCCGACCTCCCCGCCCGCATCCCCGGGGGCGCGCGCCATCGCTGCGGCCGTGGTCGTGTTCACAGCACTCGTCTGGACGGACTCTGCCGCCTTCTTTGTTATCCAGCATTCCACTACACTTCGCGAGGTGACCTGGTCGGGATCCGGCGTCCTTTGGAGCAACGCACTCATGCACTTCGTCGCCGCCTGCATCGCCGGCGCGCTCATCGACCACCGCCACCCCACGTTCGTCCTGGGCGCAGCCTGGCTCCTGCTGGCTCTGGCCTGCGAGGCTCTGGCGCCCGGCAGCCCGTTTCGCACGGAGGCCCGGTGGGCCTATACCGCCGGCGTGTCGCTCTATTCCACCGCACTGGTCTGGTGGGCCGCAGCAACCGGCCGCCCATGGATTGTCGCCCTCCTTTTCTCAGTCGCAGGGTGGTGCGCCTCCGTGCTCGGCATCGGCATGGTCCAGCATCTGTCCCTCATCCCCCCTCTCTTTCTGCTCGCCTCCGGCACGGCGACCGCGCTCGGCCTCCGAAGGCTCGCTTCCAGAGCCGCTTCGGCCGTCCTGATCCTGCTCGTCCTTTCGTTCGTTCAATCGCTGCACGCTTCGCCCGCGGTCTCGCTCGGCAGGCGTGTCTACATCGCCGAAGGCTGCATCTCCTGTCACTCCCAATACCTTCGGCCGAATGTGCCCACCGACGGACTCGACTGGGGCCCTGGCGCTTCGCCGCGCGATCAAACCGAGGGACAGCCCCCGCTCATCGGAAACCGGCGACTCGGCCCCGACCTCAGCCGCGTCGGCCTCCGCCGCACCCCCGAATGGAACCGCCTCCATTTGATCTCCCCCCGCTCCATCGACGCCGGGTCCTGCATGCCTTCCTACGCCACCCTGTTCCGACACGGCGACCCCCGCGGTCCGGCCCTCGTCGCCTACCTCGCGAGCCTCGGGCACGGACTCGAACTCGAGAGGCAGCGCCAGATCCATTCCTGGCGCCCCTCTCCCGCCTCCCTAGTCACCCCGTCCTCCTCCATTCGCGGACGTCGCCTATGGGCCACGCTTTGCGCCGGTTGCCACGGAGCCGCCGGCCGAGGAGACGGCCCTGTAGCCAGGTCACTCGACCAACGCCCACCCGATTTTTCCACGGGGCGTTGGACCGTCCTCACCCCTTCCCCACGAGGCACGGTCTCCGAACTCGAACTCCTCCGACTCATCAAATTTGGCATCGCTGGCACTCCGATGGCGGGACATGAGTACCTTTCGGACGCCGATCTGCGGGCACTCGCGGCGCGCGTGGCTGTCCTCCACGCATCCCAAATTCATGAAGATTCTCATCGTAGAGGATGAAGGGCGCATGGGCTCCTTTGTCGAAAAGGCGCTCACCGAGCAGAGTTATTCCGCAAAATTGGTCTCGACCGCGGCCAAGGCCAGCGACGCCCTCGCCGATGAACCCTTCGATGCGATCGTGCTCGACCTCGGCCTCCCCGACGGCGACGGCCTGGACCTCCTCCGCGACTGGCGCAAAAGCGGTTTCAACGAACCCGTCCTCATCCTCAGCGCGCGCGATGCCGTCGAGGATCGCATCCGAGGCCTGAATCTCGGCGCCGACGATTACCTGCCCAAGCCCTTCAGCATCGACGAACTCGTCGCTCGCGTCCGCTCCCTCCTCCGCCGTCAGGCCGGCGTGAAGGCCACCGTGCTCTCTCACCGCGGTATCCGCGTCGACCTGTTGTCCCGCGCGATCACGCGGGAAGGCCAGCCTGTATCCCTCACCAGCCGCGAGTTCGCGCTTCTGGAGCTGTTCCTCCTCAACCCCTCGCGGGTGCTCACCCGCACCTCGATCGCCGAGAAGGTCTGGCACGCCAGCTACGATCTGGAAACCAATCTCATCGACGTCTACATCCGGCGTCTCCGCAAGAAGCTCGAACATCCTGGCGAGCCGCAGCTCATCCGAACGGTGCGCGGTTCAGGCTACCAACTCGTCTGATGCCCCTCGCCCGCTCCTTTACCACCCGCCTCGCGATCCAATTCGCACTGCTCGCCACCGCCACCACCGCGGTCGTGCTCGTCCTCGTCGGCTGGATACTGGCCCGGCAGGGGCAGCACAGTCTCGAGGTCCTCCACGAGGGAGAATTCAGGGAGCTCAGCCAAATGATCCGCTCCGACCCGGGTCTGCGCGCGACCGAGATCGGGCGCCGGATCGGCCAGGACACAGATAATGACGCCGGCCTGTATTTCACTCAGATCCACGATCGCAACGGGCACATCCTCTTCAGGTCCGCCAATCTGGGCGCACTCGTCCTCCCTCACCTCGACGGCTCCGGGGTCCACGAGACGGTCACCCTTCCAGGACTGGGCCCAGTCCGCCTCTCCGGCTACTCCGCCGACGGACTGCACTACGAGATCGCAAGCACGCTCAGCCCCCTGCGCCACGTGATCGAAGACTATGTGCGGGTGGCCGCCGTCCTGCTCGGCTGCGTCGCCCTCGCCAGTCTCGCCATCGGTTGGGGCTTCGCCCGGATGACCCTGCGCCCCATCCGCGCGATCCGGGAAACCGCCGGCCGGATCGGGGCGGACAATCTCCGCGAACGCATCCCGCTGCCCGGTTGCCGCGACGAACTCGCCGCCCTCGCCCTGCTGCTCAACCAGATGTTCGACCGGCTCGAGGCCGCGTTTCATCAAAGCCGCCGCTTCACCGCCGACGCCTCGCACGAGCTCAAGACACCCCTCGCCCTGATCCGCCTCAACGCCGAGCGGCTCCGTCCCTCCCTCGCCTCCGACCCCGCGGCCTCCGCACACCTTGCGGACATGCTCGAGGAAATCGAACAGCTCCACCGCATCATGGAGAGTCTGCTCTTCCTGGCGAAAGCCGAAAGCGGTGCCTGGCTCGCCCCCATGAGCCGGGTCGCCACCACCTCACTCGTCGACGCCCTCGCTGGCGACGCCGAGGCCCTCGCCGAGGAAAAGGGCGTCCGCTTTCAGGTCGGCCGCAGCGACTACGCCCTCGCGCTCTGCGAGCCGACCCTCGTCCACCAACTTCTGCTCAACATCGTCACCAACGCCGTCCGCGCCTGCAGCCCCCAGGGCCGCATCACCCTCGATTCCCGCATCGAGGGAACCGCCTGGCAGCTGGACGTCCTCGACGAAGGGCCCGGCGTGCCCCCAGAGCAGTTGGAACGAATTTTCCAGCGCTTCGTGCGTTTCGAACGCCCCGACCGCGAAGGTGCCCCCGTCGGTCGCCGCGGACACGGCCTCGGCCTCGCCATCGCCCAGAGCATCGCGACCCTCCACGGAGGCACCCTTCACGCCTCCAACCGCCCCGATCGCCCCGGCCTCTGCGTGCGCATCGAGTTGCCGGTGATCCGCGACGCCGCCCCCGCCTGATTTCCCCGCAGCCCGGACGCCCCAGTGTATCCGGATCCCAACTGCAGCGCCCGCGCGCGCCCAGGCGCGACTCCACCCGCGACCGTGCCCCAGGGAATCTGGATTTCCCGTTCAACCCGAGGACGCGAAGCCAAGCTTCCATGCCGGTTCAAACCGCTCCACGCACACATGGAAGACGATCCGCCCAGTCCTTGATCTTCGCTCTCTGGGTTGCCTTGCAGCACAAATCGGGCGACAACGAACAAGTCCGAAGCATGAGATGCGTCCAGCGTCGGCCCCCGGCCCTTGCCGCGGGTACTCCTTGTCTCAGGGGCAGCAGCGATGGTGGTGCCGGCGGCCTGGGATCTGGCCCACCTCGGACTCCAGGTGAAGTGGCCCCTCACACAAACA
>JAJXVO010000148.1 GCA_021782105.1 bacterium | reverse complement strand
TTGCCCGGCAGTCTTCTGCGCCGTTCTTCTTCTTCATCCGGCTTGCCGGCTGACGGGCGAAGCCAGGCGAAGTCCGTTGCGTCAGCAACGACGACCCAAACCTCGAAAGCCGCGCGGTTCTGCGGCTATCGTGACCGTACGCGGTCAGCGTCAAAGCCGGGCGTCGTGCGGCGGGCGCCGCGACTTTGCCCGGCAGTCTTCTGCGCCGTTCTTCTTCTTCATCCGGCTTGCCGGCTGACGGGCGAAGCCAGGCGAAGTCCGTTGCGTCAGCAACGACGAAGACTGGTGCGCCCGGCGGGAATCGAACCCACATCACCGGCTTCGGAGACCGATACACTATCCGTTGTGCTACAGGCGCAATCTGTCGGCGACCCTGCGGGTCACCCGGGGCCGAAAGTCCATCTCTTGCGCTCAGGAGTGCAAGGCTGTTTTGAACCTTCACTCCCTCTCGCTGCAGAAGTCCTCCCACTCTCCCTCCCGAAGCCCGCTTGCGCAGGCCCCGGGGGGCCGTTTCACATCCGAGCCTGCTCAGATGTGGACCGCTTCTCCCACTGAGGCGGCGGCCGCCTCCATCAAAGCCTCACTGAGCGTCGGGTGCGCGTGAATCGTGTGGTGGATGTCCTCCACGCACGCTTCCAACTCGATCGCCAGGCCGTATTCGGCAATCAACTCCGTCGCTTCGGAACCGATGATCGTCGCGCCGTAGATCTCGCCCGTTTTCGCGTCGGTCACCACCTTCACGAAGCCCTCGCTCTCCGCGGATGCCACAGCCTTCCCTGAAGCGGTGAACGGGAATTTGCCAATCTTCACGTCGTACCCCTTGTCCTTCGCGGCCTTTTCGCTGAGGCCCACGCTGGCCACCTGGGGCTGGCAGTAGGTGCAGCCCGGGAACACCGTCACGCGTTTTGGTTTGCCGTGGCCAAACATGCCGTTGACCGCGTTGAGCGCCTCAAAGGTCGCAACATGCGCAAGCCAGGGCGGCCCGATGATATCGCCGGCAGCATAAATGCCCTTCACGTTTGTCTGATAATCGTCGCCAACCTTCACGTAACCACGGTCCAGATCGAGCTTCACAGCCGGGGATAAAACATCGTCGAGATTCGGAACCACGCCGATGGCGGAGAGCAGCAGATCCGCCTCAACCTCCGTCTTCTTTTCGCCGGCGATCAGGTCGACCTTCACGGACGATTTCCCCACTCGGAAGTTCTCGCATTTCGTGCCGACATGCACCGCGATTCCCTGCTTCTCGAAGGAACGCTGAAGAACCTTGGAGACCTCCTCGTCCTCGACGGGAAGGACCTGGTTGAGCATCTCGACCAAGGTCACCTTGGCCCCGAGCGCGTTGTAGAAATACGCGAACTCCACTCCAATCGCACCGGCGCCGACGACGATGACGGACTTCGGCAGGGTCTTGGATGCGAGCGCCTCACGGGAGGTCATGACACGCGTGCCGTCGACCTCGACGCCCGGGATGCGGCGCATCCTGCAACCGGTCGCGATGAGAATGGCTTTCGCCTTGAAAAACTTCCCCTTCGCCTCGCCGTCGATGATCGTGACCATGCCTGGCGCGCTCACCTGAGCCTTGCCGACGATGTAGTCGACCTTGTTCTTCTTGAATAGAAACTCGACGCCCTTGGCCATCTGCCCCGAAACCGCGCGCGAGCGTTCGACGACCTTCGCATAATCGAAGCCCACATCCTTGACGCTGAGCCCAAAGACCTCGGCCTTCTTGAATTTCTGATAGAGCTCGGCGCTCTTGAGCAGGGCCTTGGTCGGGATGCATCCCCAGTTGAGGCACGTGCCTCCGGCACGCTCCAGCTCGATGCAGGCAACCTTCTTGCCAAGTTGCCCGGCGCGAATAGCACCCGCGTAGCCGGCAGGTCCGCCGCCAATGACGATGAGATCGTATTCCGTGTTTTCAGCCATGGTGAAAAAGAGTCTTTGGTAAGACCGTCATGATCGCCCATGCCGCGGTCAAACGCAAACGCCGCCCATACCCGTGGCTTAATAGCGCCTAATGCCCGAAAAGCGGCGAGTTAGATGTCGATGATATCGCCTCCGCTGCCCCCTGCCTGAGGAGGCGGGCCGCGGCGCGGCGCAGTCGGTGGCTTGCGGGATCTGAATGCCGAGAGCAGAAAATTCGTGGCGCTCACGACCAGCGATCCACCGAACGCCGACCAGAAGCTCGCCACGTGAAAGCCGTCCACCAGCCGTCCTACCAGCAGGAACAACAAGGCGTTGATGAGCAATACCCCCACCCCCATGGTCATGATGATGAACGGCAGCGCAAATAGCAGCAGCACCGGACGAATCACCGCGTTGAAGAAGCTCAGGAGGATCACCACAATCAGCAACGGCACCGGCCCGTCACAGTGCAGCCCCGGAATAATATGCGCGGCAATCGCGACACCGATGCCGAGCACCAGCCAGCGGAAAAACAGATTGCGGAGGGACGGATTCATGACCGGGAAACGATCCCGGCACGGACGTGCAGCAATTCAACAGAAAAACAAACGCCGGTTGAGAGGGGAAGATTCGAGGAGCGGGGAACGCGAAATTGATTGCTGAGCCCTTTGTGCCAGGTGCCTGAGTGGCTGGCGTGATGCCGGGCCCGTCACCGCGGTGGACTCCCCTCTCTCTCCCTCGCCGACCATGGGGCTCTGACAAGTCGCCGAAGACTCCGACTATTCCCGGTGCTCATCCCTCGGGTTAGTGTCGTCGTCAGCGCGTGCACCTTTTGTCGTGATTTTCCACTCACTTGCGGTCAATCAACGGGTGCCCCTAGCCATATGAAAATCGCCGTCGTTCAGGACTACCTTCGCAGTGGAGGCACAGAGCGCCAATCAGTCCTCCTGGCTGACGCATTTGCCGTACACGGGCACACGAGTACGCTGCTGACCTTCCGGCCGGGAGGCCCTCTAGCGGCAACGCTTCAGCACGCGACCCACCGCACTCTCCAATCCTTTGACTCGAGGTTGGATTGGTGGGCGCCGGGACTGGTCCACACACTCGCCTCACTCCATCCGGACGTCGTCCTGTGCATGGGCCGCATGGCCAACAGCCGTGCCGCCAGTATCAAGGCCGCGCTGACGCGAAGCAAAGTCGTCGCAACCATGCGCACCGGCAAACAACTGCCTCGGTTCTATCGGCGGTCCCTGAGGGTGGCCGATCATGTCATCGCCAACAGCCGTGAAGCCGTCGATGCGCTCGTCGCCCGCTATGGCCTCGATGAGAGGCACTGCTCGACCATCGCCAATTCACTCGTCTTCAGGGAGGCTCCAGACTCGGCCGCACAACGCGCGAAGCTGCGAACTCATCACGGCGCAGGACCCGACACCCATGTGTTGCTCTGTGTGGCCATGTTTCGTCCCGAGAAAAATCAGCGCGATCTGATCGAGATCGCCTCCGAGCTTCCCAAAGACCTCGACTGGCAGCTCTGGCTCGCGGGCGACGGACCGGAACTCGCATCATGCGAAAGGACCGTGGAGGACCTCGGACTCGGGCGACGGGTGAAATTTCTCGGTTGGATGCGCGACCCCTCGCCTGCATACGCGGCAGCCGACATCGCGGTCCATGCCTCGACGAGCGAGGCGCTCTCCAATTTTCTTATCGAGGCCCAGGCTCACGGCTTGCCCGTTGTCGCCTATCAGGCCCAGGGCAACCGCGAATGCGTCGTACCGGGACACACCGGCTACATCCTGCCTCCCGGAAACAGCAACGCATTCCGCAAGGCCCTGATCGATCTCGCCGCGGATGCCCCCGAGGCCCGTTCAAGCCGCTCCGCACAGGCCCGCCGCTTTGCCCGAGAAAGCTTCGATCCCGAACGCCAGATACGCTCCTACCTCGCCCTTTTCGAACGCCTCGTCGCAGGCTGACCCACCTCACCTGCCGACAGCGCGTCCGGATCCGTCATCAACTTTGCGCGAGCATTCGCGCCAGCCATTCATCCGTCAGCGGTTCGCCGGCAGCACGCCGAGCCAGCGCTCCGCGCATAAGCGCAAGCGCCTCCGCCGGCCGGCCCTCCTGCTTGAGCAGCTGCGCAAGCGACGCGATTGCCTCCATCTTCACGGAGGCGAGATTGCACGGAGGGACAAAGGGACGGTCACCGCACGAGAATATCCTCGCAAACGCCACTCTCGCCCGATCCGGCTGCCCCAGCCCCAACTCGCAACGGCCCCGGAGCTGGAGGAGCTCCGGATGGGTTTCCCCCTCTGTAGCCTCAGGGAGTTCCGCCAGAGCCTCGACATAGCGCCCCAACGCCACCAGGCAGGTGCCGATTCGCACGCGCGCAGCGGCTGCAATCGGATCCGCCACGCCCGCACGCCGCACGCTCTCCCGATAATTGGCCAACGCTTCGTCGTACCGGCCCAGATCCAAATACGTGCCCGCAAGAAGGAAATAGGTCAGGGGATAAACCTCCCTGCCCTCATTCACCTGACGCTGCAGGATCGCCAGGTTGCGACGCTGTTTCTCCTGGTTCCGAACCCCCTCCGAATAGCCGTCGTGAAGGATCTCGATGGAGGTATCCCGGATCGGCAGTCCACGGCGTATCAGACTTGTGGCGACCTGCTCATGGATCGGCCATTCATAACGAATCGACGGATCGTTGGGGAACAGCCGCACGATGGAGACGTACATCGCCGTCCGCCCACCGTCCGAACTGTTCTTTTGGAGCAGATTATAGCCCGCCCGCGGGGGCGGGTCGCGCAGAACCAGTTCCGCCAACGCATTCCGATCCTTCTCCAAAAGGGTTTCGTCGGCATCCAAAGCAAGAATCCACTCCCCACGGGCCTGTTCGAGCGCCTCATTCCGCGCTTTGGCGAAATCCGCCCGCCATTCCACTTCGATCACCCGCGCCCCCAATTCCCGAGCCAAGTTCTGCGTCCCATCGGTCGACCCCGTGTCGACCACCACCCGCTCGTCGACCAGCCCTTCCACCGACGCAAGGCAACGTGCGAGATACCGCGCTTCGTTGCGCACGATCATGCAGAGAGAGAGGCGCATGGACGGAGTCAGAGGATGTTGCTCGGGGTTTGCCGGAGGGGCCCCCGGAGCCTTCATGGCAGCAGGCCCGAGTCTCCGATCCCTTCCGCGCCTCGTCTTAGCGACGCTGCCGTACGTGCCAATCCCATTCGTCCGACGGCGGAGTTCAACCCTTGCGGCTGCCCGTTTCAAAATCCCTCGCCAGCCCAATTGCCCGTCTCCACAACAGGAGGTCAGGACATGCGAGAATCCGTTTTAAAAATCGAGTCACGACATGGCGCTTTTCGGCACGAGTGTGCCCCAACTGGACATCAGGCCTGTTTTTTGCCTTCGCGGCGCCTAACCACGGACCCGCACTCCGGACCCGCACAGTCCAGCGATGATAGACCGCCCCCGCAGGCACAGATTCGCCCGCTCTCATGAAACCGTCCCATCCTCGCCCCCCCGCCTGGCAGCCGTGGCTCCAACAGGCAGTGGCGTTGCATCGCTCGGGCAGGACGGTCGAAGCTAAGGCGCGCTACGAGCAGGTGCTCAAAGCCAACCCCCGCCAGCCCGAAGCCCTGCACTTCCTCGGTCTCCTATGCGTGGATACGGGGGCGGCGCCAAGCGCCCTCCCGCTCCTTCAGAACGCCCTGCGCCTGAACCCGGGCGCCGTTCCCGTGATGATCACGCTCGCCCGCGCCCTCGTCGCCACCGGGAATGCCGACGAAGCGCTGGCACTTCTCGATTCCGCTCTCGGTCGGGAGCCCCGCAATACCGAGGCCCTGTTTCAGCGCGCCCTCCTGCTTCACGGACGGGGCGACCTCACGCGCGCCATTGACGCCTATCGGACGCTTGTCGCCGCCGACGCCTCGATCGCCGTCGCACACTTCAATCTCGGCACGCTCCTCCGGACCGCAGGCCGCCTCGAAGAGGCCCGGGCCGCGCTCACAAGGGCTCTTGAACTCAATCCCCGCTTCGCTCCCGCCGCGATCAACCTCGGTTGCGTCGCCCAGGACCAGGGTCGGCACGACGAGGCGGCGGAAATCCTGAGGAAGGCACTCGCCCTCGACGGAAAGAGCGCGGAAGGCCATGTCGCCCTCGCCACGTCTCTACGAGCGCTCGGCCGCAACGAAGAGGCCGCGGACTCCAGCCGCCGTGCGATTGGGCTCAGGCCCGAGTTTGCCGCAGCCTACACGGGCCTCGCCCAGGCACTGGCATCCCTCGGCCGCGAAACCGAGGCCGAGGAGGCCTACCGAACCGCCCTGACCAGGGCCCCGCATTCGATCGATGCACTCAACAATCTGGGAAACCTGCTCCGCCAGCGCGGACAACTCGGAGAATCCCGAACTCTCCTCGCCCAAGCCCTCTCACTGCAGCCCGCCAACGCGGCGCTGAGTCTGAACCTCGGCATGTCCCTTCATCAACTGGGACACCTCGACGAGGCCGAATCGCTCTACCGCCAAGCCCTCGCCCTGTCTCCAGCATTGGATGAGGCAGGTTTGAATCTTGCGATGGCCCGCCTCACTCGAGGCGATTTCCACGAAGGATGGAAACTCTACGAACATCGCTGGCAGGGCGATCTTCGCAATGCCGTCCGCAGCTTCGACCGTCCCGAGTGGGACGGACACTCCAGCCTGCAGGGACGCACGCTGCTGCTCCACGCTGAACAGGGGCTCGGCGATACAATTCAATTTTCGCGTTTCGTCCCCGCCCTGTCCAAGGCCGGTGCCCGTGTCGTCCTCGAACTCCAAGCACCGCTCAGCCCGCTCATGGGCTCGCTCGACGGCCTGGCGCAACGTGTCGTCCGAGGCGCCCCTCTCCCTCCTTTTGATCTGCATTGTCCTCTCCTGTCGGTGCCACGACTCATCGACTTCGATCCCACCCAGTCGGCCGCCCCGCAATCGTACCTCCGGGCTCCCGCCGACGCGGCCGAACGCTGGAGACCCCGGATCGATGCCCTGCCCCATCCCCGGATTGGCTGGGTGTGGTCGGGCAATCCACGCCACAAAAACGATCGCAACCGTTCTGTCCCCTACGCTCTCGTCCGCTCAATCGCATCCGCAACCCCCGGTTCCCATTTGAGCCTGCAGATCGATTACCGGGAAGGCGACCGGGAGGCCCTTGCGCGCGACCGACTGCTGACGGATCTGTCGGCAACCCTGAACGATTTCTCCGACACCGCGGCCATCGTCGAACACCTCGACCTCGTCATCAGCGTCGACACCTCCGTGGCCCACCTCGCCGGCGCGCTCGGACGCCCCGTCTGGATACTGCTGCCCTTTTGCCCCGACTGGCGCTGGCTGCAATCGGGCGCCACCAGCCCTTGGTATCCGAGTGCCCGACTCTTCCGTCAACCCGCCCCCGGTGACTGGGACAGCGTCGCTGCCGAAGTCGCCGCGACCCTGCGGACAGAGAACCGCAATTTCTCACCATGAGCCGCCTCGACGAACTCAAACGGCAGCGCGCCCTGCTCGCCCAGCACCTGGATTGGCTGGACCGTGAAATTGCCTCCGAGTCGGGGCCCCCTCTTCCCGTCCAATCGCTCGTTGATGCCGAAGTCACCGAATCACGTCGTGACGACCAGCCAGCGCTCGAGATTCCGGACCACCTTCTGTCGGAATCCAACGAGCGGATCGTGAACGCACGCCGCGGGTGTATCGTCGCCTTCAGTTCCCTGCTTCTGGCATTCGCCCTGGCGGTTGCCGCGCTCTATTTCCTGAAATACCGCCGTTGAGCCGCCAGACGCCGCAACGTCGACCGCTCAGGACTTCCTGACAGCACGCGCGGACACCTTGCGAATCGAGCGCCCGTCAACCCAACTGGCGCCAACCAGCGTCGCCCGGGGGAATTCCTGCACCCCGCATTCGTTGTTGTGAATCTGACTCACAACCATGTCGACGGCCGCTTCGCCGGTGACGAAATTGTGCTGATTCATGCCTGCAATCTCGGGACGCGTTTCGCGCCACTCCAATTGAATCACGCCGACGTCCTCCGGGACTTTCAGGCCACGGGCCGCTAACCACTGGAGCACCACGTTGTAGAGTGTGAATATGATGTCCGGCTTGTGCTCGTCGTACCATGCGTTGAATGCACCTGAGTCGTGATCGCGCTCGAACGGTCCGGAAAAGATCGGGATCGCCTGCCCAACGGGAAACATGCGCTGCCCCGTCGTGAACCCTGCCGAGAATCGCCGTTCGACGAGCGTGTCGATGACGTCGTCGATCACCAGCCCCGGCCGCGTGTAACCCAGCCTCATCGCATGCTCGAATGCCAGGAGCGTGAGGTTGTGATGGTCCACACAGCAAAACGACAATACCGGATCGCGGGTGCGCACGCCAGTGACCACCGCCGGATAGTGCTGCCAGACCGGGAGGAGGGCCGGTGGAAGACGGTTCTGATCCATCAGCCCGACGAGAATAACGCCTCGAATCCCGCGAGCAGAAAAAATCCGCAGCCATCGCTCCGCCGTAAGCGTCGGATCGTGCAGCCAGAACCGATCGAAACTGTAGCCCAGCTTCTCCGCCCGCGCCTCACAACCGGCCACATAAGTCGGGATCGTCGGATGACTGCTCAACGCCTTCGAATCGAGGTTCGCATTGACCAGCGCCAGCTTGGATTGAAAACCCGCCGTGCGGCTCGCCCGCAGCTGCGCCATCAATTGCGAAACGATCGCGTTGGGCTGGTAGCCCATCACTTCCGCCGCCTTTCGTATCAACGTCCGCGTAGGCTCCGGAATCTGGGGATTTCCGCGCAGGGCAAGGGAGACGGTATTCTTGGAATACCCGACCTTCTCTGCGATATCGCTAAGGGTAACGCGCCGCATACAGGGCGGAGATTACCGTAACATTGTCAGGTTCCTTGCAAGGAGGAAAAACATCCCGACACCCACAATCCGTCTTCGTGTTCGCTCGCCAACGCAACCAGAGTTTCGATACTCCACGCTTCCATGTCGGCCCCCTCGACTCACCTCTGGCAACAGGCGCTTGCGTTCAGTCAGGCCGGCCGCATGGCCGAAGCCGAGGCAGCTTGTCGACGTCTCCTGGCGGTACAACCCGGACATTTTCTCGCGCGTCTGATGGTTGGAAAGATCGCGCAGTCCCAACAACGGCACGCACAGGCAGTCGCAGACCTCCAGCTTGCTCTCTCCGCCCAGCCCGATGACGCCGAACTACTAGCCCAGACCGCCGTTTCCCTGAGGGCCCTCGGACGCACCGAGCAGGCCATCGACCTGCTCCAAAAAGCGGTCCGACTCCGCCCCTCGCACACCGAAGCCCGTCATCAACTCGGTAACGCCCTGCGCCGGGCCGCCCGCCACCGCGAGGCTCTCCCTCACCTCCAGGAGGCCGCCCGGCTCGCTCCGAACGCTGCAGCCATCTGGCTGAACTTGGGTGTCACTTACTTCGAACTGGATCAATTCGCCGAAGCAGTCGCAGCTTTCGAGCGGGCCATCAGAATTGATGCAACACGCCCCGAGTCCCACAATGTGCTCGGCAACGCCCTCCTGGCCCTTGGTCGCATCGGCGAGGCCCGCGAGGCCTTCGAGCAGGCACTTCGATTGAATGCCAATTACGCGCCCGCCCTCGACAACCTCGCACGCTCGTTCAAGGCCCAGGGACGCATCGCCGAAGCCCTTCCTCTGTTCCGCCGCGCCCTCGAACTCCGGCCCAGCCCCGCCTCGCACAGCAATTATCTGCTGGCTCTCCACTACGACCCCGAGTTCACGCCTTCCACCATCGTCCGTGAACACGCCCGCTGGAACGACGCCTACGCCCGCGCCCTCGCTCCAGCCTCGGCGCCCCCCAGAGACGCGTCCCTAGGCCGCCGCCTGAGAATCGGCTATGTCTCTCCCGACTTCTGCCAACACTCGGTCTCATTTTTCTTCGAGCCCGTGCTGGCGTGCCACGACCGGTCCCGCTTCGAGGTCTTCTGCTATCACACAGCTTCACTCGAGGACGCCACAACCCTGCAGCTCAGAGAGCTCGCGGAACACTGGATTCAAGCCACATCCCTGAACGACGATGAATTGGCCAGTCGGATACGCGCGGACCGTATCGACATCCTCGTGGACCTCGCCGGTCACACGGCAAAGAATCGGCTTCTCGTTTTCGCGAGAAAACCAGCGCCGCTGCAGCTCACCTGGCTCGGTTATCCCGACACCACCGGACTCGAGACAATCGATTTTCGAATCAGCGATCCCGTCTGCGCCCCCGCCGAAAGCGATGCCGAATCCGGCTCGGAGCGCGTGCTCCGCTTGCCCGAGGTATTCTGCTGCTACCAACCGCCCGCCGCATGCCCCCCCGTTCTGCCCCCGCCGCCCTGCGGACCCGGACGCCCC
>JAJXVO010000147.1 GCA_021782105.1 bacterium | reverse complement strand
AGCACTGGGATCAACGAGAGACCTCCCGAAGGAGCAATGCGGGAATTGCGACCATCCATCGGGCGCCGCACGAATTGCCATTGTGACTTTTCAGCCTAGATGACGCAGGTGTATTTGAACCACGGAGACACAGAGATCACAGAGGAAATTGGTTACAGATGGAAATCGGGATAGGAACTCTTCACCTATGAGTTGAGCCACGAAACCGCCCGATTTTCAGAACTCCCGCTCCGTGTCCTCGACCTGTCCGGCGTAGCCTTGGCAAAGTCGGATGACTCCGTGGTTCAATTGCCGATTTTAGTACGACAGGCGCTCTTCGCCCCCTCGGTGATTCACCCCGCACGGACGGATTTGGGTGTGCCGGGTGATGCGCCGCCATCGCTCCCCGGGGGAGGCAGTATCCGGATTGCAACGACGGTGGGGCGGTTGGGTGCGGAAAAATCCAGGGCCGGTTCTTGATATTTTCTTAATAAAAACAGCGAAAAAAACGACACTATCTTAATCAATCATGGTACGTGAAATGCGAATGAAGGTTCACGGTATCGAGAACTGAAATCCTCAATCAACGAACCTCTATGGCCGACAAGACCACCGCCACGATGAAGCCGACGCTCGGCTTGACGGGGCTGACGATGAACGCGATGGCACTGATAGCTCCCGGTGCCTTCCTTTGGCTGACCTATGGACAGCAGTGCCTCTACGGCGCGCCGATGGCCGGATCGGCCATGTGGTTTGGCATCCTGATTGCGCTGTCGCTCTGTCTTGCGACTGCGATCTCGTATGCCGAGCTCTCCAAACTTTATCCCGGTGCCGGTTCTTCGTACGTGTTTGCCGAGCAGGCGTTCCTTCGGAAGAAGAAGGCCTACAAGTGGTCGCGCATCGCCAAGTTCGTCATCGGCTGGGCGAGCCATCTGTATTACTGGATTTATCCGGGCGTGATGGTGGGTGTGACCGCGATCCTCTGCGGTTACGTCATGGGCATCCTGTTCCCGGCGGTGTTCAGCTCGGCGGTGCCGAGTCCATTGTTCATGTATGGCTTCTGCATCGTGTTCGCGCTTGGCGTCTCGTACATCGCCTATCGCGGCGTTGCGGGGGCCACGGCGGTGAATGTGGCGATCAACGTGATCCAGATCACCGCGCTTCTGATCTTCTCGGCCATTGCGCTGGCCTACCGCGTCAATCATCCCCAGGGCTCCGTAGGCTATACGCTCAATCCCGACGGTGTGCCGACCAACAAGGTGATCGCGATGGATAAGGACGGCAATCCTCTGAAGGACGCTGCCGGGCACTACAAATACACCGGAGACTTCAAGCTGGATTACTCGCCTGCCGTGGCGATCGACAAGGGCTCCGATCCGAAGAATCCCACGGACACCTTCGAATTTCATTCGACGGCGAAGTCGGTCGTCGCTCCGCATGGCATGAGCTTCGCGCTGATCCAGGCCTGCATCGCGATCCTGATCCTGGTCGGTTTCGAATCGGTCTCCGCGATGGGCGAGGAGGCGAAGAACGCGAAGCGGGACATCCCGATCGCGATCATCCTGTCCCTCGTGATCCAGGGGGCCTTCTGTTACCTGATCGAATATTTCTGCGCGAATTACTTCCTGAACAGCGGCTACACCATGACCGCGGCCAGCGGGTCGGCGGCACCGATCGGCGACATGATGCAGATCACGGGCACGTGGCTGTTTGGCAGCGCCGCCGCCGGCAAGGCCTACATGCTGGTCCAGGCCTTCACGGTCTTCCTCGCGCTGATCGGCACGACGCTCTCATGCATCAGCACTGGAGCACGCGTGACCTACGCGATGGGACGCGACGAGGAGATGGGCGCCCATTTCGGCATCCTGCATGAGAAGAACCTCACGCCGGCCCGCTCGATCTGGACGCTTGGCATCATCTCAGCGGTGATCGGCATCATCTCCGTCGCCTTTTACTTCTGCAACGGAGCTGCGCAGACCGACGCCACCCTTGCGAGCCTGCCTCACAACATCTGGTACTCGTTCGGGTTGATCAAACACGACACTGCGGCGCTGATCCCGCAGAGCATGCTCGTGGTGACGCTCGCCAGCAACTTCGGCACCTTCCTGCTGTACATGCTGACGAACTTCATCGCGATCGTGGCCTTCGTGGAGCACCAGAGCTTCAACACCTTCAAGCACGTCGTGATCCCGGTGTTCGGCCTGCTTGCGAACCTGGCCTGCATGCTCTTCTACATCATCGGACCCTTCTCGGTGGCCGGCATGAGCTGGAAGGAGCCCTTCATTGCGCTCGGCGTCGCAGCCATCTGGGGCATCTGGGGTGCGATCTACTTCGTACGTCGCAGCAAGGCGACCGGGAAGCCGGCCCTCCTCACCACCGCACCGAGCATCGGCACCTAAACATCTTGCTCCGATTGGACCCGGAGAAGTCATAGCGTAATCTGGGGCGGCCTCCTTCGGATGGGGGCCGCCCTGTTTCTCTTTTCATGCGCTACACCCACGCACAACTTTCGGCCACGGGCCCCGTACGGGAGGTCAACGAGGATTACATCGGCTTCTGGAGTCCTCCCGACGAGGAGCACGCCCGCGAAGTGGGTGCGACCGCGATTCTGGGCGACGGAGTCGGCGGCGAGAGTCGCGGAGAACTTGCCAGCAGGCTGGCGGTGACGGCGGCGCTCGACGTCCTGGAGAATGCAAAGACACCTGTCTCCGTCTCCTCGCTGCAGCGCGCGATGTTCGACGCGGCGAGCCGGGCCGTCTACGACACGGCGCTGAGCACGCCGGAGCAGGGGAGCATGGCGACGACCATGACCGTCTGCGTCTTCCGCGAGAATTCGGTGCATGTGGCCCACGTGGGCGATTCGCGCGTCTACCTCGTGCGCAAGGGCACCATCAAGCGGCTTACGGTGGACCACTGCTACGTGGGGCTTCCGGTGAAGTTTCGGCTCATGCACGAGCACAGCGCGATGACCGATCCGCGGCGATCGATGCTCACCCGCAGCGTTGGCCACGAACCGGTGGCGCGCTTCGAGTCGACGCGGGTGGAGCTCGAGCGGGGCGATGTGATCCTGCAGTGCTCGGACGGCCTCTATGCGTTCGTGGTCGACGACGAGATCCGCGACATAGCCAGCCATTTTGATCCCGAACAGGCCTGTCGGCGCCTGGTGGCTCTTGCCGAACGCAGGCACGTCGATGATAATCTCTCGATTCAGATCGTAAAAATCGAAGAACTCGACGTCATCGCCTACTTCCACGGCACACCCATTTACAGACCCCGCGCACCACACAGCGTGAATTCCTCCGAACTTGAACCCGGCCAGATTCTTGACGACCGCTTCGAGATTACCGAACTCATCAGTCGCAGCGGCATGGCGTCGATATTCAAGGCGCGCGACCTGAAAACGGGGGCGACGGTGGCCGTCAAGGTGCCGCTCATCCAGTTTGAGAGCGACATCAACACCTTCAACCGCTTCCAGCGCGAGGAGGAGATCGGCCGCCAGATGGACCATCCGTTCATCCTGAAGATGGTGCCGGTCGACCATCAGAAGAGCCGCCCGTATCTGGCGATGGAATTTCTCGAGGGACGCACGCTCGACAAGCTGATGGAGGAACAGCATCCGGTCGCGGAGCGCGAGGCGGTGACCATTGCGAGCCGCATTTGCGAGGCCCTCGAACACATGCATCGGCGCGGCATCGTGCACCGCGATCTCAAGCCGCAGAACATCATGATCTGCAATGATGGGAGCATTCGCATCCTCGATTTTGGCATTGCCAAGGCCTCCCAGTTGCGCCGCCTGACCTTCGTGGGCTTCTCTCCGGCGATGGGCACTCCCGACTACATGGCGCCAGAGCAGGTGAACGGACGGCGCGGGGACCTTCGCACCGACATCTACAGCCTGGGTGCGATCCTCTACGAGATGCTCACCGGCCAGGTTCCCTTCGAAGGGGAGAGTCCGTACGTGACGATGAACATGCGCACGACGGGCGATCCGGTGGCCCTGCGGAGCCTCAATCCCAAACTCACGCCCGTCGTCGAAGAGATCGTGCTCCATGCGCTCGCCCGGAATCCCGACGAACGTTTCGAGAGCGCGGCGGCGATGAAGGCGGAGCTGGACGACTATGAGATCGTGCCGCTGACGGGGCGCCATCAGCGCCTCCAGCCACCGCGACCCTGGAAGGGACGCTTCCGGATGCTCCCGTTGATCCTGGCCTTTGTGTTTCTTCAGCTGGCGCTCTTCGGGCTGATGTTCTGGTATTTCAGCACGCATGGCTCGCATTGAGCCAGGTTTTGCAGCGATTCGGTGCGACAACGGGAATAGTTCGACGCCTTCTGGCGAGCCGGTTTGACGGATGAGAGGGACCATGAGATAGCCTTCCGGCGCACCCGTGAACTCCGAGCTTCCGTCCGACTTCCCTTATGCCGCCGACCATGCCCCCCGGGGCGCGCACCCGCGTCGTAAGGGACGCCTGACCGTGTATTTTGGAATGGGTCCCGGTTCAGGGAAGACCAGTGCCATATTGCGGGCGGCCCTCTCGGAGCACGAAAACGGCGCGGATGTTCAGATTGGCGTGGTGGAGACCCGGGCCCGGCCTGGAACGGAGGCGCTTGCAGGCCAACTGGCGGAGGCGTTGGGCGGCGTCTCGCTCCCTGGCGAGCTCGATCTGCCCGGAGTGCTCGCACGGCATCCTGCGCTGCTGCTGGTCGACGATCTCGGCCACGACAATGCGCCCGAGGCCCGGCATCCGAAACGTTATCAGGACGTGATCGAACTGCTCGCCGCGGGCATCGGCGTCGCTGCGACGATCGATGTCTGCGCTCTCGAAAGCAGGGCGGAGGCGGCGGCGCGGATCACGGGGCGTCCCGTGTCGGAAACGGTGCCCGATTCCGTGATGGACGAGGCCGACGAGATCGTGCTGGTGGACGTCACGCCGTCCGAATTCATCGATCGCCGGGATGAGACGCGTTCGCTCCTGGGGGGGCGGGCCGACGTGCTGCCGGAGGCGGGGCTTGGAGAGAGGCAGCTGACGGCCCTGCGCGAACTGGCGCTGCGGTTCATGGCGGAGCGCATGGACCGGCGCCTGAGGGAATTGAAGGCCGCGGAGCCGGGGCAGCCCGACTGGCGGTCGACGGAACGGTTGCTGGTGGCGGTGGGACCGAGCCCCTCGTCCGTGCGACTCGTGCGCTGGGCGCGCCGCATGGCGGCGGCGCAGGGGGCGCCCTGGATGGCGGTGAGCGTCGAATCGCCCCGCCTGCTCACCCCTCGGGCGAGGCGCAGTCTGGATGGCAATCTGGCGCTGGCACGGGAACTCGGGGCGGAAATCGTGGTGACGCAGGACGAGAATCTGGCGAACGCGCTCATCCGCACGGCACGGGAGCATCGCGCCACGCAGATCTTTGTCGGA
The DNA here is from genome assembly GCA_021782105.1 of bacterium. Lineage (GTDB taxonomy): Bacteria > Verrucomicrobiota > Verrucomicrobiia > Opitutales > Opitutaceae > MWDT01. Next base: position 5,078 of record JAJXVO010000147.1, on the reverse strand, counting down.
CGGTCGCGGGCGCCCAAATGGATCGACCGGCTGAACGGCGGCAGCACCGTGGACCGGCTCATCAGGCTTGGGGGCGAATTCGACATTCGGGTGGCCCCGGCCGGCGGGGCGGGTGACGACGGACAGGACGGGGGGGATTTCGACCGCGCCCATTTGTCTCCGATTCGTGAATACCTGCTGGCCCTGAACATGCTGGCCGTGGTGTCGCTGGCGGGAGTGTTTGCGGTGGGCCATGTCGGGCTTCATGCCGTGGGGCTCGGCTACCTGATGTGCATCGTGGTGCTGAGCCTGGTGGTCGGGCGCGGGCCTGTGCTCATGGCGGGCGTGGTCAGCGCGCTGGCCTGGGACTTTCTTTTCATTCCGCCGGTGCTGTCGTTTCATATCGGCAAGCCCGAGGACGCGGCCATGTTTGCGGCCTACTTCGTGGTGGCTCTGGTGACGGGGGAGCTGACTGCGCGGATCCGGAACAAGGAGCAAAACGAGAGGAGCCGTGAGCTTCGCGCGACGGCGCTGTACCGGCTCACGCTCTCGCTGGCGGACGCGGCGGGGCCGGACGAGGCGGTCGCTCAGGCGCTTGCCCAGTGCGGTGATCTGTTCGCCGCGCGCTGTGCGCTTCTGCTTTCCGACGAGAAGACGGGGAAACTGACGCAGCATCCCTCGGGTACGCTCGACCTTGGGGAACAGCCGATGAAGGTGGCGGAGTGGTCGATTCGGAACCGGAAGCCGGCGGGGCGGTTTACGGGCACGTTCGGATCGGCGGCGGGCTTCTTCACACCCCTGGTCCGAGGCACGACGGCGCTGGGGGTGCTGTGCATCGAGGTGCAGCCGGACAGCGAACTGGCGTTATCGCAACGCGACCTCGTCGAGGGCATCGCTGCGCAATTGGCCATGTTCGTTGAACGCGACCGCCTGCGCGCGGCCGCAGAGCGCGAGAAACTGCTGTCGGAATCGGAACGCCTGCACCGCGTGCTGCTCGACGGCGTCTCCCACGAATTGAAGACGCCGCTGGCGGTCCTGAGCGCCGCGGCCGACCGCATCGACGACGCCGATGCCGCGACCCGTGCCTCGCTGGCAGGGGAGATCCGCATTGCGACTCATCGATTGAACAGGCTCGTCAACAACCTGCTCGACCAGACCCGCCTGGAGAGCGGCGCGCTGCGTCCGAGGATCGACTGGTGCGACGCAGGGGATCTCATTTTCGCCGCGGTCGACTCGGTGCGCGAATCGCTGGCGGGGCGTCCATTTGAGACTTCGGTGGATCCGGACATGCCATTGTTCCGCGCCGATTTTGCGCTCATGGAGCAGGTAATCGCCAATCTGCTGTTGAACGCGGCGCTGCACACGCCGCCGGGCACGGCGATCTCTCTTGCAGCGGGGTGGGATCGTCCCGGAGGCAGGGTGTGTTTCACGGTCGCCGACAGGGGGCCTGGGCTGCCGCTCGAGATGAGGGACCGCCTGTTCAAGAAATTCCAGCGCGGGGACTCCGCCCGTGCGGGAGGGCTGGGCTTGGGCCTGTCGATCGTGCGGGGCTTTGTCACGGCGCAGGGAGGAGAAATCGTGGCAGGCGAAAATCCCGGCGGTGGCGCTGCTTTTACGGTTTACCTCCCGTGTCCTGAATCCGGTAGATTGACCACGTAATGCCTGCCGAACTCCCGCTTGAAATCGTGATCGTCGACGACGAAGTGCAGATTCGTCGCCTGCTTCGCCTCACGCTCGAACCCGCGGGATACCGCGTGCGCGAGTGTGAAACCGGAGCCCAGGGGCTCAGCGAGGTGGCGATGCGCCGCCCCGATGCGGTCATCTTGGACCTGAGCCTGCCCGACCTCGACGGCGTGGAGGTGTTGCGGCGGCTGCGCGACTGGACTCGTCTGCCGGTGCTCGTGTTGTCGGTCAGGCGCGACGAGGTGGACAAGATTGCGGCGCTTGACGCCGGGGCGGATGATTACCTGACCAAGCCCTTTGGAGGTGGCGAACTCCTCGCGCGCCTCCGTGCGATTCTGAGGCGTGTGACGCCGGCCGAGGCGGCGCAGACGGTACGATTTGGAGATATCGAGGTGGATTTTTCCAAGCGGAGCGTGACCAAAAAGGGAGAGGAACTCCATTTGACGATGAAGGAATATGCGCTGCTGCGGCTCCTGCTCCAGAATCGCGGCAAAGTGCTCACCCATGGCCAGCTCCTGCGGGAGGTATGGGGGCTGCGCCACGAGCAGGACACGCATTACCTGCGCGTTCACATGGCCAACCTTCGCAAAAAGATCGGATCGTCGGCCGAGTCGCGGTTTCTCCGGACGGAGTCGGGCATCGGGTATCGGTTTCTCGACGAGTGAGGTGGGCGGAGGCGACGCCGCGCGGCGTGTGTGGGACGGCGGCCGCGAGCTCGGGATTGCCATGGTGCCGGCGGGCGGTTTTGTGGGGCGCGTCATGGCAACCGAAATTTCCCAGGAGAATTCCAAAAGTGATCCTACGCTGCCCCTGCCGCGCACGATCGAATATCCGTGGATGTCGGTGGCCACGTGGCAGGCGAAGGTCCGCTCGCACGTCGACCACGCGGCGCGGGGTGGGGTGGATCTCCTTCTGGTGGGCGATTCGATCACGGAGGGCTGGGGTGGAACGGAGGCCTGGCGCCGTGTTTTCGGCGGCTATGCGAGTGCGAATTTCGGAATAGGCGGCGACGCCACGCAGAACCTGTTGTGGCGCCTGGAAAACGGCGGCATCGGTGCCCTGCGGCCGAAGTTGGTCGTGCTGCTGATCGGCGTGAACAACCTGGGCCGCGAACAGCACTCGCCGGAGGAGACCGCGCGGGGAATCAGAGCGGTGCTGGCATGCCTGCGCCAGGGGTTTCCCGGCGCGAAAGTGCTACTCTATGGCATCTTCCCCGCTGATGCCGCGCCCGACTCACCCTTTCGCAGGGCGATCGAAGAGACCAACCGCCTGCTCGCGACTCTGCACGACGGAACGAACGTGTTTTTCGAGAACATCGGGGCACGCTTCCTCGAAGCCGACGGCAGGCTTTCGCCAGAGGTCTCCCCTGACTCCCTGCATCTCTCCGAGGAAGGCTACCGCCGCTGGGCCGAGGCGATGGCGCCGCGTGTCGCGGCGCTGATGGCAACCTGACGTCAGCAGGGGAGCCTGCAGGAGCAGTTCGAAGGCGAGGGTCCACCAGACGCCCGCTTCGCGGAAAGAGCCGGACCGGCGGCTGTCCCGATCGTGAGACCGGCGACGTTGCGGAGCTTCGAAATCCGCACCTCGGGCGCTTTCGCTTGCGATGAAGCCAAGGCGCGGCCTAAACGTGAATTCATGAGCATTCGGCGGATTGCCCAAGCGACTCGACTTTCCCTGGCGGCGGTGTCGCTGGCACTGCGCGACAGCCCGAAGATTTCGGAGGCGACGAAGCGGAGGGTAAGAGAGGCGGCGCGACGCCTGGGATATCGACCGAGCGCAAAGGTGGCGGAGTTGATGAGCCACGTGCGCCTGAGCAGGGATCCCCGCAACGAGGGCTGCCTGGCGTTGATGTCTTTCTACGACATCGAGCGCCCTTGGGAGGAGTCGCTTCATCTGCGGCGTATCTGCGAGGGCATGAGGGCCCGTGCGGAGGCGCTCGGATATCGACTCGAGCCACTCTGGCTGCGCGCTCCAGGGATGACTCCCCGCCGGTTTCGCTCGATTCTCGATGCACGCGGAATCGAAGGCCTGCTGTGTCTGGGCAGCCCGCGAATCGACGATGAATTTCCCTCGGTGTTCGACCATTACGCCATCGTCACCCAGGGTTGGAGCATCCGGACCCAGCTGCATCGCGTGATCAACCACGCGTACAACGACACCTGGCGGGCGCTCGACAAGCTCTACTCCCTTGGATACCGGCGCCCCGGATTGGCGATCGGCAATTACGAGGACGTGCGCGGCGCCCATGCCAATGTCAGCGCCTATCTCGGCTGGTGCGATCATAGGCACGGATCCGCGAGTGGAGTCCCGGTCCTGCGATTGGACGGGCTGGAATGGACCCTGTTCCGAAAGTGGCTGAAACAGCGGCGGCCTGACGCCGTGGTGATGGTGCATGCCTATGACGTCGTTTCGGAGTGCGTGCAGACCATGCAAAATCAGGGCATCCGCCTGCCGGACGATTTCGGGTTGGCCGTCCTGAGCCAGAACCTCGAAGGCACGGAGTTGTCGGGGCTGCAGGAAAACCAGCGGGTGATCGGTGCCTGGGCGGTCGAGCTGGCCGTGGCGCGGATCATGAACCGCGACTTCGGCATCCCCGCGGCGCCTCGCGTCGAAATGGTGGACAGCGTCTGGGTGGAGGGAAAGACGCTCCGCTCAGCGGCCCGGTAGGGGGAGGCATTCGACTTCCGTTGCCGCCCGCCCGCACATTGTCCGACCCGGGCCAGAGGACCGAGGGTTAACGTTCACCTGGGCAGCCGTTGAAAACAGGCCGGGGCGGCCGCACACCTCGGACACATCCTTCATCGCATCATCCCCAGCGATCCCAACGCGAACCCATCAACGCCTGTCCGTCAGGCGCGTCCCCACCATGAATCAGAGAGTATCGTCCTTCCTCCGCTACGTCGTCACGGCGTGCGGCGACGTGTTGTTCCGGGCGGGCTTCACCGCCTGCGCCTGTCTGTCGCTTATCTATTCTGCCCCGATCGCGCGACCCGCCGAGAATGGCGGCGCCACAATCCAGGGGCGTGTGCTCAACGTCGCCAGTGGCGAATTCCTGAAGAACGCGCGCGTCTCCGTCGAGGGGACCACCTTGGCGGTCCTGACGAACGACTTTGGCGAATACACGCTTGAGGGAGTGCCGTCGGGAGCGGTGCGGCTGCGCGTGACCTATCCGGGGTTCCCGGCTCAGGAGTTCCCCATAACGGCCCAGGCCGACCAGACGGTGCGACATGACGTCGAGTTTGGCGCTTCGGAGGAGGGCGACGTGGTGAAGCTGCAACCGCTCGTCGTCGCCGCCAAACGCGAGACAGACGGACGCACGATAGCGCTCGAGGAGCAGCGCGTCGCCCCGAACGTCGTGAACGTCGTCGCCTCCGACGAGTTCGGCGACGTGACCGAAGGCAATGTTGGCGAATTCC
>JAJXVO010000146.1 GCA_021782105.1 bacterium | reverse complement strand
GTCGGCGGCGGGAGCGGCGGCTTTCTTGTCGCCAGCGGCGGGAGCGGCAGCCTTCTTGTCGCCAGCGGCGGGGGCAGCGCCCTTCTTGTCGCCAGCCGCTGCAGGAGCGGCGGCGGCACCGGCGGCGGGAGCCGCACCAGGGGCGCCAGCGACAGGAGCGGCGGCGGGCGCACCATCGGCAGCCGTGGCCACAGCCTCGACCGGAGCGGCCTCTTCGGCGACCTCGATGCACGAGACGATGGGAAGGCCCGGAAGATCGCGGAACTCGACACCCGGCATCGGCTTCAGGCTGCCGACCTTGATGGTCTCGTTCACCTTCAACTCGGTCACGTCGACCGTGATCACTTCGGGAAGATCCTTGGGCATGCAGCGAATGCGAAGCTGATGGCTCGAAATTTCGAGCACGCCACTCTCATTCTTCACGCCATAGGACTCGCCCGTGAGGCGGACCGGGACGCGAATTTCGAACTTCTCGTCGGCCTTCACCTCGTGAAGGTCAATGTGAAGATAGACGTCGGTGATCGGGTCGCGCTGGATTTCCTGTAGGAAGGCCAGACCGGCGGCACCCTTGTCGCGGGCCAATTCGATGATCTTAGCGCGGCCACCGACGAGCTTGAGGAGCTTGATGAGCTCCGGTGAATCCACCGAGAGCAATTCGGGCTGCGCATGTTTCCCGTAAAGAATGGCCGGGACGCGCTTTACCTTCCGGAGACGGCGGGACGACGAGCGTCCGGTCTGTGCGCGGGAGGCGACGTTGAGCGTGAGTTTTTGATTCATGAGTTCGTTCCCCCTGTGACCTCGTTTATCGAGGGCAGGCGTAATGGAAAGGGGTCAGGTGATAGGCTCGGCCCGCCGGAATGCAACACTCTTTTGCACACCGTGCCCTCGGAGCGCATCAGCCCTCCCCTTTCGGCATCACAGCCGCATCCAACCATCAGCGCGCCAACTCGGCCGCCGTCTCCTTTGCAAAATACGTCAGGATCATGTCGGCCCCCGCCCGTTTGATCGAAAGGAGCGATTCCACGCGGCAACGGTCGAGATCCAACCAGCCCATCTTGGCGGCAGCCTGGATCTGCGCATACTCGCCGGAGACCTGGTACGCCGCCACCGGCTTGCTGGTCGCCTCCCGGACGTCGCGGATGATGTCGAGATACGGGCCCGCAGGTTTGACCATGATGATGTCCGCGCCCTCGGCCTCGTCCAACTCGACTTCAATGAGCGCTTCGCGACGATTGGTGGGATTGAGCTGGTAGGTGCGTTTGTCGAGGTGGTGCGTCCCGGCAGCGCCGGCGCTGCCCACGGCGTCGCGGAAGGGTCCGTAGTAGGCCGAGGCGTACTTCGCTGTGTAGGCCATGATGCCGGTCATCGCAAAATCCCGGGAATTGAGTGCCTGGCGGATCGCACCAATGCGCCCGTCCATCATGTCGCTCGGAGCCACCAGATCGACCCCGGCGCCGGCATGCAGCACGGCCATCCTGCAAAGCGCCTCGACTGTGCGGTCGTTGTCCACGTCCCGCCCGTCCGGGGTCAGGATGCCGTCGTGGCCGTGGCTGGTGTAGGGGTCGAGCGCGATGTCCGTCATGACGACCATCTCCGGCAGCGCCTTCTTGACTGCGCGCACTGCGCGCAGGATCAACGCGTCCTCCTGATGCGCCGCCGTGCCCTCATCATCCTTGTAGCGTTTGTCCAGCTTCGGAAACAGCGCCACGGCGGGCACTCCGAGCTTCCAGAGTGAGCGGCATTCCTTGACGAGGTCGGCAATGCTGAACCGGAAGACGCCCGGCATGCTGGAAATCGGCTCCGGCGCGGACTTGCCGTCGATCACGAATAGCGGCGCGATGAAATCCTGGGGACGCAGCACGGTCTCCTCCACGAGCGAGCGGAGTGCCTGGCTCCTGCGGAGACGGCGCGGACGATGAAGCAGGTCGAGCTTGAACGACGAGGACATGGGGCCGTTTGTACACGGGAAGCACCGCCCCGCGAGCCGTTTTTGGAGCAAACCCCGGCTCGCCGGCACTGTCCTCCGTCGCCGCCGATAGAAAAAACTGTTCCGCTCCGACCGAATTTCCTTACACCTTCGATCTTTTGCCGCATGGCCATCCAACTTTACGACTCCCTCGCCCGCGACCTGCGCGAGCTCAAGCCGCATCAGCCTGACGGCGTGTTCCGCTTCTACAACTGCGGTCCCACTGTCTACGCGGCCGCCCATATCGGCAATTTCCGCACTTTCGTCGTCAACGACCTGCTGCGCCGCCTGCTCGAGCTGGAGTTCGACGGAAAGGTCAGGCACGTGCGCAATATCACCGACGTCGACGACAAGACCATACGCCGCTCCCGCGAGGAGAAGCGGCCGCTCGCCGAAGTGACGCGACAGTGGTCCGACAAATTCCACGCCGATTGCGATGCGCTCAACTGCCTGCGTCCCCACGTGGAGCCGACCGCCACCGGCCACATCGCCGAACAGATCGACATGATCGCCATACTCGAGCGCAAGGGTCACGCCTACCGCTCCGAAGACGGTTCGGTTTATTTCAAGGTCTCCTCGTTCGAACGCTATGGCAGCCTGTCCCGTGTGCGGGAACGCGAGCTCAAGCTCGGCACCTCGCTGAAGCCCGCCTCGGCTGACGCCGACGAAAAGGAGGACGGCAGCGATTTTGCGCTCTGGAAGGCCTTCAAGTCCGAGGACGGCGACGTTGCCTGGGACAGTCCCTGGGGCCGCGGCCGGCCCGGCTGGCACATCGAGTGCAGCGCCATGAGCAAGAAACATCTTGGCGAGACGATCGACCTGCATACAGGCGGGGTCGACCTGCTCTTTCCTCATCACGAAAACGAGATCGCCCAGAGCGAATGCTGCAACGGCGCCCAGTTCTCGCACCACTGGTACCACAGCGAGCACCTGCTTGTCGACGGGCGCAAGATGAGCAAGAGCCTCGGCAACCTCTACACCCTCGACGAGATCGTCGCCAAGGGCTACTCGCCGATGGCCCTGCGCTACGCCCTGCTCGCGGGCCATCCGCGCAAGCAGCTCAACTTCACGCTGGATTCGCTCCACGCCGCGGAGAAGGCCCTCGAGACCTTGCGCCACTTCCGTGCCGCCCTCCCCGCCACGGGCGGCGACCCCGCCGCCTTCGCGCCCGTGTATCAGGCGCTCCATGACGATCTCAACACGCCGGCCGCCCTCGGCGCGCTCTTCAGCATCGTCAACCGCGGCCCCTCCGGCGTCGACGCAGCCGCCTTCGACCGCGTCACCCGTGCTTTCGGCTTCAATCTCGACGCCCCCGCCGCTCCCAAGGCCGAGGTCCCCGCTCCCGTCGCCGCACTCGCCGCACAGCGCTGGGCCGCGAAGAACGCGAAGGACTTCGCCGTCGCCGACCGCCTCCGCGCCGAGATCGCCGCAGCCGGCTGGTCCATGCTCGACCGCAAGGACGGCTATTCCCTGGAACCCGCCAAACGTTAGTCGTACCCTCAATTCCCGCTTCTCGATTCCAGCCTCTTCCATTAACGCCATGTCCATGACTCCCCTCGAAGAAATCCGGCACTCGTGCTCGCACGTGCTGGCCACCGCCATTCTTCGCGTCTTCCCCGACGCCAAGCTCGACATCGGCCCCCCGACGGAAAGCGGCTTCTACTACGATATCGACCTCGAGCACAAGCTGACCCAGGAGGACCTCGCCCGCATCGAGGCGGAGATGAAAAAGGTCATCGAGGAAAACCAGGCCTTCACCCGCAAAGAGGTTTCCCGCGAGGAAGCCGTCGAGATCATCAAGAAAGTCGGCCAGGAGCGTTACAAGCTGGGTCGCCTCGACGACATTCCCCAGGGCGAGGCGATCTCGTTCTACCAGAACGGCGAATTCATCGATCTGTGCGCCGGCACACACGTCCGGTACACGAAACAGATCAAGGCTTTCAAGCTCCTCTCGATCGCCGGTGCCTACCACCGCGGCGACGAGCACAACAAGCAGCTCCAACGCATCTACGGTACCGCGTTCGCCTCCAAGGACGAGCTCGCCCAGCACCTCGAGCGCATGGAGCAGGCCAAGCTCCGCGACCATCGCAAGCTCGGCAGGGACCTGAAGCTCTTCGTCATCGACGAGGACGTCGGCCAGGGCCTCATCCTCTGGACCCCCGCCGGCTCCATCATCCGCCAGGAACTCCAGACCTTCATCCTGGCCGAGCTCCAGAAGCAGGGCTACAGCCAGGTCTTCACTCCTCACATCGGCAAACTCGCCCTATACAAGACCTCGGGCCATTTCCCCTACTACAAGGAGTCGCAGTTCACCCCGCTGGTCGATCCCGACCAGCTTGCGCGCATCGCGGGCGAGGGCTGCAGCTGCGCCGACATGACCGCCCGTCTCGACGCCGTATCCGAAAGTTTCCGACAGGAGATCAACCGCCGCAGCGGCCGCGAGGTGATCCCGGTGGAGCGCACGAAGGCCGACGAGTCGCTTCTCGACGGCTTCCTGCTCAAGCCGATGAACTGCCCGCACCACATCAAGATCTTCGCGTCGCAGCCGCACTCCTACCGCGACCTCCCGATCCGCCTCGCGGAGTTCGGCACCGTGTACCGGTGGGAGCAGTCGGGCGAGCTCAACGGGCTCACGCGCGTGCGAGGCTTCACCCAGGACGATGCCCACCTGTTCTGCACCGAGGAGCAGGTCGGCCAGGAAGTGCTCGGCTGCCTCTCGCTCGTCAAGATCGTGCTCTCGACGCTCGGCATGAGCGACTACCGCGTGCGCGTCGGCCTGCGCGACCCCGACTCCAACAAATACACCGGCACGAAGGAGAACTGGGACAAGGCCGAGGCCGCCTGCCGCGAGGCCGCGAAGACGCTCGGCGTCAGTTTCACCGAGGAACCCGGCGAGGCCGCCTTCTACGGCCCCAAGATCGACTTCGTCGTCCGCGACGTGATCGGCCGCGAGTGGCAGCTCGGCACCGTGCAGGTCGACTACAACCTGCCCATCCGTTTCGACCTGTCCTACATCGGAGCCGACAACCAGCAGCATCGCCCCGTGATGATCCACCGCGCCCCCTTCGGCTCAATGGAGCGTTTCTGCGGCGTGCTCATCGAGCACTTCGGCGGCGATTTCCCCGTGTGGCTCGCCCCCGAGCAGGTGCGCCTCGTGCCGATCAGCGAGAAGACCCTCGACTACGGCCGCGGCCTGCTCGACCAGTTCAGGGCCTCGGGCGTGCGTGCCACGCTCGACGAGCACAACGACAAGCTCGGCGCCAAGATTCGCCGCGCAGAGGTCGATAAGGTCCCCTACACGCTCATCCTCGGAGGCAAGGAAGCCGAAGCCCAGGCCGTCAGCGTGCGCTCCCGCGCCAAGGGCGACGAGGGCGTGCTTCCCTTCGCGGCCTTCCATGAGCGCCTGCTTGGCGAAGTCCGCAACCGCTCCCTCCCCGACAAGAAGAAGGCCTGAGCTTCTCAATCACGGTCGCATCATGTCGGCACCCTGGAAACCCGAGCTCGATGCAATCCTCGGAGCACGGCACGGCGGCGCTGCGGAAGCGGTGATCTCCCGCCTCCGCGAACTCGATCGGCGCCATCCCAACGTCGGCGAGATCCACGTGCAACTCGCCTGGAGTCTCGCCTCGGCGGGCCGTCACCCCGAGGCGCTCGAACACTACGAGCGCGCCCTGGCCCTCGGTCTCGCTCCCCACGAGCACGCCGGCGCACTCGTCGGCCTGGGCTGCGCGCTGCTCGAACTCGGACAACCCGCCCGCGCCTGCGAAACCTTCCGCAGCGGCCGCTCGCTCTTTCCCGACCAGCGCGAGTTCGACGCTTTTCTCGCCGTGGCACTCCGCGCCGCCGGCCACTCGGATGAAGCGGCGCAAATACTTCTGGATGTCCTGATCGAAACGAGTGAGGATCGCGGAATCGCGGCGTATCAGCGCTCCTTGCGCCATCTTTCAGCAGCTCAACGCCGCACCCCCTAATACGCAGCTCTCGCCGTATGTCCGACGTCACCTATTATCCTGACCATCCCACGGCCGAAAATCTCGTCGCCGCCATGCGGCAGCTTCCTCCGACCGCCCGCGTGCTGTCGCGACTCCAGAAGCTCCTCGCTGACCCCAACTCCGGTCTCGACGACGTCGCAAGCATGATCCGTCTGGACGCCTCACTGACAACCCGGATCATCCAGATCAGCAACAGCGTCTGGTTCGGTCGCGGCAACCCCTGCAAGACGATCGAGGATGCCGTCAACCGCGTCGGTTTCAGGGAAATCTATCGCCTCGTCGCCGTCGTCGCCTCGGGGGCGCTCGTCGCCGGCCCCCTTTCCGCCTACAGCCGCACCACGGATATCATCTGGGACGAATCCGTCTCCTGTGCGCTGGCAGCCGAGCTCATCGCCGAAAGCCTCAGTGAAGATATCGCCGTCGCCTACACCGCGGGCCTTCTCCACGCCATCGGCCGCCAGCCGATCAATCATTACATCGAGACCGTCCACCGCGGCCGCATCCTCACCGACGAAGGATTCCCCCGCGAGCACAGCGGCTCCGAATTCGCCCTGCTCGGATTCAGCCAGGCCGACGTCGGGGCCACCATGCTCGACAAGTGGGATTTTTCATCCGCCATCGTCGAACCGATCCGCCGGCAGTACGATCCCCTCGAAGCCGAGGAGCCTCATGATCGGATGGCCGCCATTCTTTTCGGGGCTCGCCTGCTCCGCACCGTCGTGCTTCACGACGACACGCTCGGCGAAGTGCCCGGTGAAGTGGAAATCCTCGGCCATCTTCGCATCGCCAGAGCCGACCTGCTGGACCTGCGTTCGGTCCTCGAAGACCAGCTCGTGAGGGTCCACCAGGTGACCCGCGTCTGAAACGCGTTCCGAGTCTCGCGACTCAGGCGCAGTCCAGGGCCGCGGGTTCCGGATCGAAGATCCAGAACCGGGCGATCAACTCGTCGGAACGACGGATGTCGTACCCAAACTCGTTGGTCTCGACATCTCAGTCCACCGCTCCGACCGCATCGACGGCCGCCGTCGAGGCGATCGCACGCCACTGCGCGACCGCAAGCTCCCGGGCGAGCTCAAAGGCCTCCTCCACGGAGGCAAAGGTGCCACAATGAACCGTCTTCGAGACGGCGGGCTCATCCCCGCGCGCCTCAAGGACGAAGCCAAGAACTTCATAGCGGTGAGCAACGAGACGGCTTGTAGTCATGGCAGTCCCATGAGCGTAACGCATGCCAACCCCAAACGACGCGCGATCCCGGCTTCATCTTTCACGCCCTAGTAGACAAAAAACGGGGCCGTTGCCGGCCCCGTCACAATGAAGACGTTTTTCGTTCGCTCAGATGGCGGTTTCGCCGCGCTCTTCGGTCCGGATGCGGACGACTTCCTCGAGCGGCACCACGAAGATCTTTCCGTCACCGATTTTCCCCGTCTTGGCGGCCTTCACGACCAAGTCCACAACCTTGGCGACAAGGTCGTCAGCTATCGCGATCTCGATCTTAACCTTGGGGAGAAAATCGACCGTGTATTCGCTGCCGCGGTAGATTTCCGTATGCCCCTTCTGGCGGCCGTATCCCTTGACCTCGGAGACGGTCATTCCCTCGATTCCGGCAGCGGACAGGGCTTCCTTAACCTCTTCGAGCTTAAACGGCTTAATGATTGCAACGATGAGTTTCATATTAAGTGGTAAATGGGATTCAGACGCTTAGTCGATATAACCTTCTTCGCCGTGCTCGTTGATGTCGAGCCCCTGGCGTTCGACCTCGGCAATCGGGCGAAGACCAATGAGCGCTTTGACTATGAAGGCAATCACGATCGTGGCAACAATGGAGAGCGCCAGCGTGACGCCAATCGCCTTCACCTGCTCGAGCCAAAGTCCGCCATGGGCCACGAGGCCGGCCAGGCCGTTTTTCTCGGCCGCACCCGTCAGCAGGTTGCTGTTGACCTCGTTGGTCGCAAGCAGACCCGTCAGCAAGGCACCGATCGTGCCGCCGACGGCATGAACGCCAAAGGTGTCGAGGGCGTCGTCGTACTTGAAGATCGCCTTCAGGCGGGTGACGGCGAGGTAGGGGATGACTGCGGCGACGATGCCGATAATCACGGCCCCACTGGCATTCACAAAGCCCGCGGCCGGGGTGATCACGACCAGGCCAGCCACAATGCCGGAACAGAACCCAAGGATCGAGGCATGTCCGCGGAACATGAGTTCGATCATGCCCCAGGTGAAGCCCGCGACGCCCGCGGCCAGGGTCGTCGTCATGAAGGCGTTCGCCGCGATGCCGTCGGCCGCGAGCGCACTGCCCGCGTTGAAGCCGTACCAGCCCGCCCAAAGCATGCCCGTGCCCACCATGCACAACACCATGCTGTGGGGCGCCATCTTCTCCTTACCAAAACCCAGGCGTGGTCCGAGGATGATGCTCAGCACCAGCGCGGACCAGCCTGAGCTCATGTGCACCACGGTTCCACCCGCAAAGTCGATCGCGCGGACCGTCGCGCTCGGATTCCAGACGCCGTTCATGAAGCCCGTCGCTCCCCACACCATGTGGGCCAGCGGGAAATAGACGACGACCATCCAGATCGTCACGAACAGCATGATCGCCGTGAACTTCATGCGCTCGGCGATGGCGCCGACGATCAGCGCCGGGGTGATGATGGCGAACATGAGCTGGTACATCGCAAAGACGTTGTGGGAAACCCAATACGCGTAGTTCGTGTTGGGCGCGGAACCCACGTTCCTCAGGAACAGGAACTCCGAGCCGCCTATCCAGGGACTCCCCGCGCTCGTGCCAAAAACCATGCTGTAACCAAAGGCCCACCACAGGATCGTCACCAGGCCCGAGATCCCCAGGCACTGCGCGAGCACCGACAGCACGTTCTTCCGGCGCACCAGGCCGCCGTAGAACAGCGCGAGGCCCGGCAGGGTCATGAACAGCACGAGCGCCGCGCTCGTCATCATCCAGGCATTGTCTCCGGGTCCCGCAATGCCCGCGAGCGCCTTGCCGGGATCCGCATTGTGCATGTAAGCCTCAAGCGCCGCCACGCGGTCGTTGAGGGTGGGTTCGGACGCAGTCGAGGACTGCGCATGAGCCGAGACCGCCGCCAGCCACGGGAGCGCTGCCAGCACGAGGTATCGCAGGGATTTTTTGAATGGGAAGAACTTCATGGTCGGGCCTTTTGAAGCAACTCTGGTGCCAATTATGAACCAAACATCGATTAATCTATGTCATCGATTCATGATGAAATGGGAGACTCGCCGCCATAAATCATGCGATGTTGATGCGGTCGAAATGCCTGCGCCCTCACGCACAATGTGCGAATTGATTTGGTTTTACGCCCGGTTTTTATACGTCGGCGGTGCGCAGCTTGCTTAGCTGCCTCCCGATGCCTCCGCTTCATTCGGCCTTCGCTGCAACGTTACCCTCCTCCACAATCCCTGGCTGGCTGGTGGCGCCTTTTGGCCTGCTGCTTCTGCTGATCGCAGTGATGCCGCTTACGGCGCACAGGATAAAACGCATTTGGGAGAGGTATTACGCGCACATCGCAATCGGCTTGGGCGCAGCCGTCGCCTGTTTCTTTTTCGCGGCAATTCCGGACGGAGGCTCCGAGGTCGCCTCAACGGTGCGGGAATACCTGTCGTTCATCTGCCTGATCGGTTCGCTGTTCGTGGTCGCCGGCGGCATTCACATCAAGGTCAAGGGCGAAGCCACCCCTCTGCAGAACGTCGTCTTTCTGCTCCTCGGCGCAGTCGTCGCAAACGTGATCGGCACGACGGGTGCCTCGGTAGTCCTGATCCGGCCCTTCATCCGCATGAACAAGGTCCGCATCACCGCGTACCACATCGTCTTCTTCATTTTCATCGTCTCCAACTGCGGAGGCTCCCTCACCCCCATCGGAGATCCGCCCCTTTTCCTGGGCTACTTGCGGGGCGTTCCGTTCTTCTGGCTCACCCGCCATGTGGTATTTCCCTGGATCGTTGTCGTCGGGCTCATCCTGACCGCTTTCTACGTCATCGATCGCAACGCCTATCGCAAGGTGCCTGGGCGCGTACGCGCCGAGATCGAAAAGGAGGACACCTGGCGTTTCGAAGGTGGCGTCAACGTGCTCTTCCTCGCCCTGATCGTCGGATCAGTCTTTCTCCCCGACAAAGGCTTCCTGCGCGAAATCGTGATGCTGGGCTCCGCCGTCCTTTCGTATCGCTTCACCCCCAAGCCCGTTCACGAGGAAAACCATTTCAGTTTCGGTCCGATCAGGGAAGTCGCGTTCCTTTTCGCCGGAATCTTTCTCACGATGATGCCCGCGCTCGGCTACCTCAAGCAGCACGGCAGAAGCCTCGGGTTCGACAAACCCAAGCAGTACTATTTCGCGTCGGGCGGCCTGTCCTCGGTCCTGGACAACGCTCCGACTTACCTCAATTTCCTGCAGCTCGCCGAAGCCACCTTCGCGCCGCCCCCCATCTCCGGCCCCTCCCCTACGCGGGAGAATCCGGAAGTGGCCGCGACGCACCGGATGATCGCCAAACCCGAAACGAGTCTGTTC
>JAJXVO010000145.1 GCA_021782105.1 bacterium | reverse complement strand
TTTAGCCTCCGAATTCTTTGTTAGCTTCGTTCTCGTAGAATGCACGCTTCGGATTTTTAGGTGCAACCCCATTGATCGCATTTCCTGACGTGCCACCTTGGAGAATTCGCAAAGGCCGGACCGCGGAGCGGACGTGAAGGCCAAACATGGACGGCGCCTCTTGGCTCAGATTTAAATCTGCTCCAGCACAGTGCGGAGTTTTTTTGGGACTAACGTTTCGAGTAATGCGAGATCGTGAGCAATCTTGGGCTCAAGGGTTCTGCCCGGGATCAGGGTGGCGCTGCTGTGACGCGACCACCATTCGCTAGCCGCGGAGCAGACTCGAAAGGCGACTCCGTCCAGCGTCGCCACACGCGCAGGATCGAGGGCATCGGGGATCAATCCATAACGACCCGCGGGGGCACCGGCAGGGTTGTCGGCCGTAATCACCAAGATCCCAGACTTCGGTTCGGCCGGTTCAAGAAAGACGATCTCAAGACCCGTGTGCCTTGCTCCGTCCGTCTCGAAGTTCCAATGCGTGTTCCAGCCTCCGTCATAGTCGAGCCGGATGTCGAGCGTGGCGAGTTCCGCCTGGAGGCGCGCTCGGTCGGTCGTAAACGCGATCAGGTCGAGGTCCTTGTGGTCACGTGTCCAGCGCCCAATCAGGAAATCCACGGCTACACCTCCCGTAATCCAAACGTGCGTTCCGAGGGTGGACAGGGAACGCAACAGGCTTGCGAGCTGGGCTGGTTTCAGAGGCACGTTTCAGAGGTCGGATGTTGAGGAAGGCGAGCGTTCGCGACGCGCTTGAAATAGCCCGAAAAGCCGCTGGAAACAGAAACTAAGGAGACAAAAATCGTTATCCAAGCGACAACATGAAATTGCCGATCCCAAAACGAATCCACGCGTGGACGAATCAGCGCTCTCGATTCTGCGGCAAACTGCTGGTTCTTCGTTCCCTGCTGTTCAATTCTGCCGCCGAATCCAAGACAAGTGCGGGTCTCCTGGAGACGAGGGAGAGGGGGGAGTGACGTCGATGTGGATTGAGGCGCCGGTGACAACGGCGCGCCCGCGGTCCCACTTACTAGGGGGCCGACTTAGGAAGTGGACGACTTTTCCCCATCGAGTCTATCGAGCAGCCGCAGCAATCCGTCGAGTATCGTGAGCGGGTGGGGCGGGCAGCCGGGGATGAACAGGTCTACGGGAAGCAGGGCCTCGGCGCCGTTGAGCACCTCAGGGTGTCCGACGAAGGGGCCGCCGGCGATGGCGCAGGCGCCCACGGCGATGACGATCTTCGGCTCGGGAACCGCGTTCCAGCCCTTCATGAGCGCGAGCTCCATGGATTTCGTTACCGGTCCGGTGATCAGCAGCCCGTCTGCATGGCGCGGCGACGCCACAAACTGGATGCCGAAGCGACCCAGATCCCAGCCGATCGTGCCGAGCACGTTGACGTCGGCTTCGCAGGCGGCGCAGCCCCCCGCGCTGACCTGGCGGAGTCGCAGCGAGCGTCCAAAGAGCCGGCGGAGTTTCTCGTCCAGGGCGGAGGCGAGCCGGAGTTCCTCGGCGCCGGGCGCGCCCAGGACGAGGTCGGCGCGGCTCCGCACTGCCATGCGGTGGTCGTCTGTGTGCGTAATGGCTTTCACAGGACAAATCTCCACGCACGCCGAACAGAAGATGCAGCGTCCGAGATCGAGCGCCATGGGCTGGCCGGGCGGGTGTGTGATTGCCTCGGTTGGGCAGACCGGAACGCAGGCCGTGCATCCGTCGGCGCACTTGGCGGCATCGACGCGCAACGCGCCGCCATGCCGGTCGGGCAGCGCGGGCGCGGGGCCGTGGGGATAGGCCATCGTTTCGCAGCCGCGTTTGAGCCGGTGGGTGAGCGTGTCGAAGACGTACATGGCGACGGGGCGGCGTCAGAGATCGAAACCGCAGTAGGAAAGGTTGAAGCTCTTGTTACAGATGGGAAAATCGGAGATAGCCTGTCCGCGCAGGGCGAGCGCGAGGCCCATCCAGTTGTGGAAGGACGGATCCACGATCTTGTAGCGGCGGAAGCGGCCGGCGGCGTCGGTCAGGGCGACATGGCAGACTTCGCCACGCCAGCCCTCGGTGAGGGCGACGGCGAGCGTGTCGGGGGCCGGAGGCGGGGGCGCTTCGTGAATGGCCCCGCCAGGCGTCGCGGCGAGCTGGTCGACCAGAAAGGCGCCGGAACGTTGGATCTCCAGGGAGCGAACTCGGGCGCGGGCGAACACGTCTCCGCTCGGCCACACGGCCACGGGGGCCTGGGCCAGGCGGTGCCAGCCGGCGGGATGATCGTAGCGGACGTCGCGGACGAGACCGCAGGCGCGGGCGGCGGGACCCACGAGACCGATCTCGGCGGCCTGCTGGGCGGACACCGTGCCGACGGACTCGAAGCGGCTGCGGACGGAGGCGGCATCCCAGAACCAGGCGGCGGCCTGCTCGACATCGGCCAGAGATGACTTCAGGCGTGCCAGAAGTGTGGAGGTGCGTTCTGTATCAAGATCGTAGTGACAACCGCCCGGGCGGACGAGCCCGCGGCCGAACCGGTTGCCGCAGAGAAGAGCTGTGAGGTTGAGAAAATCGCCGCGAATCTTTCCGCAGGCCGACGAGGTGGGCAGGAACGCCACGTCGTTTGCGAGGGCGCCGATATCGCCGGTGTGGTTGGCGAGCCGCTCGAGTTCAAGCGCGAGGGCGCGGATCCATTGGGCCTGGAGGGGGGCTTCGACGCCTCCGAGGGACTCCATGAGCATCGCGTGGGCCGTGGCATGGGCGATCGTGGCGTCGCCCGAGGCGGTCTCTATCTGGGCCAGGGTGGCGCGGTGCGGCCCCCCGGCGAGCGCTCGTTCGACGCCGCGGTGTTGATAGCCGAGCGCAATTTCCAGATGGATGACCTCCTCGCCGTCGCATTGAAAGCGGAAGTGACCGGGCTCGATGATCCCGGCGTGGATGGGGCCGACGGCGACCTCGTGGATCTCGGGGCCGTCGACGCGGAAAAATTCGCCGTTTGCAGGGGCGGTGCCGGCACCCCGACGCACGGGTTTGAGCCAGGGATGGCCCTCGGGGATGAGGCCGAACTGCTCCCAGATTTCGCGCTCGAAAAGATGGGCTTGGGGGTGCAGCAGCGTGAGCGATGGAAAGCGGTCGTCCACTGGCTCGCTGCGGCCGGCGGCGAGGAGATTATCGGCGTCGAAGGCCACAATCGC
This sequence comes from bacterium, assembly GCA_021782105.1. Lineage (GTDB taxonomy): Bacteria > Verrucomicrobiota > Verrucomicrobiia > Opitutales > Opitutaceae > MWDT01. The sequence continues at coordinate 7,348 of JAJXVO010000145.1, read as the reverse complement.
GACGAGGCGAACCGCGGCGCCGTCTTTTACGCCGAAGAAGGAGCATAGGCGTCCTCCGCGTTCGAGTTGGGCCGAGGTCTCGCGGATAAACGAAGCGACGGGCCACTCGGGAATGGTGCTCCAGGGAAGACTGGCGCCATTGCCTAGAAGGACGAACGAAGAGGCACTCATGACGAGGGGAAGAGCTGGGAGACGGCGGCCGACCAGGCGTGGCGGAGAATCTCCGGAGTGAAGAGGCCGAGCCAGAGGGACAGGGCGAGCAGGACGACGGAGGGGAGAATCATGCCCGCGGTTTCGGGAAAGCGTTTGCCTGCGGCGCGGGACTCGGCGCGGGGGCGTCCGTCGACGATAGCGAAGACCAGCCGGGTGAGGCCGATGAACGCCAGAAACAGACAGCCCAGGAACAGGCCGCTGGCGACGGCATGACCGCTTGCGAACCCTGTGCGCACGATCAGCAGTTCGCTGAAGAATGGGCCGAAGGGCGGACAGGCGGTGATGGCGAACATGCCTGTCACGAACAACAGCGCGGAGCGTGGGGTGAGCGTGGACATGCCGCTGACCTCATCGGTCGTTCGGGCGCCTGCGGCGCGCCGGATGTTCCCGGCGCTGAGGAAGAGGGAACCCTTGGTGAGGGAATTGCTCCACACGTGGAAGAGCGCGGCCCACAGCCCCGCGCCGCCGAGCCCGGCGCCGATGCTGAGCACGCCCATTTGCTCGACGCTGGAGTAGGCAAGCATGCGCTTGAAGTCTCGGGTGCCGAGGAGGAACAGGGCGGCGACGAACATGGAGAGCAGCCCCAGCCCGATGAGCGTCCGGTCGGCTATCAGCCCATTTCCCGAGGCGACGAGCACGGCGTGCACGCGGAGGATGGCGGTGAAGGCGACGGTGGTGACACCACCGGCGAGCATGGCGCCCACGATCCCGGGCGCTTCGCCGTAGGTGTCGGGCTTCCAGGTGTGCATGGGGGCGAGACCCATCTTGGTGCCGTATCCGATCAGCAACAACACCCAGGCCGTAAGCACCCAGGGCTGAGACAGCCTTGACCCCTGGCTCATGAGTGCAGTGAAGGTGAGATCTCCGCTGCCACCTCCGCGCAGCGAAGCGTAGCCGAGGCAGAACGAACCCAGCAGAGAGAGTGCGATTCCGGTGCCGCCCACCAGCAGGTATTTCCACGTCGCCTCGAAGGCGCGCGGGGTGCCATTGAAGTGGATCAGCGGAACGCTCGCGAGCGTGACCGCCTCCGTGGACATCCACAGCAGGCCCAGATGCCGGGACTGATGGCCCGCGCTGAGAAGCCCCAGCACGGTCAGGAGCATGGAGACAAAGACGCGGTTGGGGCGTTCGGGGCGGAGCCGAAGATAATACACGCCGTAGACTGCGCAGCACAGGAAGAGAATCGAGACCGCAGGCAGCACGGCGCGTGCGAGGGGATCGAACGCGATCCAGCTCGCCGGATCGACCGCCTGAGGCGACACCATGAGGCATAACACGATGACCGTGTGGGCAAGCCCCACGATCGGCAGAAGCCAGGGGCGGGTCCGGTCGCTCGGCCAGGCCGCGGCAAGCAGGGCGCCCGCGAAAGGGATGAAGATCAGCAGCAGGGAGTTCATTCGCGGAGCACGGTGAGTTTTCGTGTATCGAGGGAGTCGAAGGCTCGCTGGATGCGGTCGACGATGATGCCGATCACGAATACCCCCACGGTGACGTCGAGGAGGATGCCGGCATCGACCAGCAGGGGCGTGGCCTGGATCAGCAGCAGGCCAAACAGGTAAATGCCGTTTTCAAGAATCAGGTAACCGCAGACCTGGGAGATCGCCTTCGTGCGCCCGATCAGCAGAACGAAACCCGTCAGCACCGAGGCGAGTGCTCCGGGCACGAGCATTGAGCCGGCGTGTTCGGGAAGGAGCGGCAGGGCGCGGGAAAGCGCGACGGCCGCGATCGTGCCGCCGGCTCCGAGAAGCAGCGAGGGGACGAAGCCGATAAACGGCTCGATCTCACGGTCGATGTTGGCAGTGCGCATTGCTCGGCGAAGCAGGCTCGGAATGATCCAGCCCTTGCCGACTACCGTGGCGAAGGAAACGAGAACGACGGGCCATTCGAAACGCGGTTCGATCAGGAGGGGCATGATGCCGAGGGTCATGCCCTGGAGCGCCACGGTCCGGATCAGCGTGGGCAGCCGGCCGCTGCCGAGCGCGAGCAGGTTCAGGCCCATGGCCATCCCCACCAGGAGATTGAGGGTCTCGTTCACGCGGCACCCCCTTTCCACGCAATGAGCAGTGCAAACAGACAGAGAAGAAATGCCATGGTGAGAAGAAGGGGCACGCGTCGGAAGGCGAAGCGTGCGAGCAGGGATTCGACCAAGCCCACGCCCACCGTCACGGCCAGCACTCCGGCGCCGATGGCGACTCCGGCCCACGCGGGAGCCAGGTGCCCGGTCGGTAACACGGCCTGGGTCAGCAGCAGAGCGAACAGCAGGAGCTTCATCGAGGCGCCGTGAAGGATCACGGCGAGCGGCGGGCCGCTATGGTCGAGCACCATGACCTCGTGAATCATCGTCAGCTCGAGGTGAGTGTTTGGATCGTCGAAGGGCACCCGGCAGTTTTCGGCGAGGAGCACGATGAACAGACCGCCCGCGAGCAGGATTGCGCCGGCGCCCGTGGCCGGGGCGAGCATGCCGGGCAGGGACAGGCTCCGCGTCTGTACGCACAGGGCGAGCACCGCGGCGATGAGGGTGGCCTCGGCCAGCACGGCATAACTCACTTCGCGCGCCGAGCCCATGCCCTCGAAGGCGGAGCCTGTTTCCATGGCCGCCCACACCGTGCAGAAACGCGCAAGGGCGAGGCAGTAGATGAGGAGGATGAAGTCGCCCTGAAAACTCAGACTGGCTCCCGCGGGACCCACCGGCAGGAGCGTGGTTGCCGCGGCGATCGCTACCCACCCCACCGCGGAAGCCGCCAGGAATGCAGGAGACGCGAGGTCGCTGAGGACGACTCCTTTCCTCCAAAGTCGCGCGAGGTCGAAGTACAACTGCAGCACGGGAGGGCCCCTGCGACCGGCGACCCATGCCTTCACCTTGTTGATGATGCCGGGGAGCAGCGGGGCGAGCGCGATCCAAAGTGCGAGCCGAAGAACAAAGTCGAGGGCGATGATCATAGGAAGACTCCCAAAAAGACTGTGATTCCGACGAGGAAGACGCCCGCGAGAATGTAGAGAAGGTAGGCCTGGAGGCGGCCATGCTGCAGGCGGCGAGCAATCGCCGAGGCGCCCGTGACAAAGGCGGCCACGGGGCCGACGATGCGCTCGAGCACGGTCTCGGGGATCCGAGCGACCCGGACGGAGGAAGTCGGAAGCGTGCCCCGTGGGTCCGATGCAAAGCGCTGGGGTTGCAGCAGCCAGCCGAACCAACCCTCGACGATGCCGGAGAAGGAGCCCCCGGTGTATTGGATCCTGGGCGTCGGCGCGGCAAAGCCACAATCCCAGGTAGGGCCTCGGCGGACGCCGGTCTTGGTCGCGCGGGAGACGAGCAGGAGCACGGCGACCGCGGCGATCGCGGCGAGTGTCGCCTGGATGAGCGCAAGCGCGGGCATGGCGGCGGGTAGGGCGACCGCCGTGAGTGCGGGGTTCCAGTCTGAGGCCGCCCGCATGAGGGCAGGCCAAAGAAGAGAGGGAAGGAAAGCGAGAAGGATGCACAGTGCCGCGATCGCAAGCATTGGTCCCCGCATCAGCGGACCGCATTCGTGGGCATTGTGTGCGGCGTCGCTGCGTGGCGCCCCGAGGAAGGCCACCGACGACGCCTTGGCGAACGCCGCGAGGGCCACGGCGCCGGCGGTGGCCAAGGCGATCGCGGCGGGAACGGCAGCCCACGCCGCGACGGTGCGGGTCGCCGCGGCCTGGAACAGGCCGAGATAGACCAGCCATTCGCTCACGAATCCGTTCAGCGGAGGAAGCCCCGCCACGGCCACGGCGCCCAGCGCAAAGAGTACGGTGCTCCACGGCATGCGCCGCCAGAGCCCTCCCATCCTGCTGAGCTCGCGCGTGCCGGTGGCGTGCATCAAAGAGCCGGAGCCCAGAAAGAGCAGGGATTTGAACGCGCCGTGGTTCCATACGTGCAACAGGGCCCCGGCGAGGAGCAGGATGCCCCAGGGAGCTTCGCCGTGTCGAAGCGCGATGAGGGCCCCGCCCAGACCGACGAAAATGATGCCGACATTTTCAACCGAACAATAGGCGAGCAGGCGCTTGAGATCGTTCTGGACGAAACCAAACACGATTCCGAACAGGGCGCCCGAGGCGCCGAGGGCGACAAGAACCCAGCCGGCCGCCTGTGGTGTGGGAAGCCATCCACTGAAACGCAGGACTCCGTAGACTCCCATCTTGATCGCCACTCCGGACATCAGTGCGGAGACATGGCTCGGCGCATTGGCGTGGGCCGAGGGCAGCCATACGTGCAGTGGGAAAAGTCCTGCCTTCACTCCAAAGCCGAAGAGAGCGAGCCAGAAGAGTGGAGCGAGTTCAGGCCGATCCCTCATCGGACCGAGGTCCCAACTCCCGGTGTGCACCGCGAGCAGTGAAAAGAAGGCGAAAAGCGCAAGCGTGCCGGCATGCGAGCAGGTCAGATAAAGCCAGCCTGCAGCACGGGCGTCGCCGTTGCCCCGATCGAGGGTCAGCAAGAAATACCCGCACACTGCAAAGAGTTCCCAGGCGATGAGGAAGTGGAGTCCGTTCGAAACCGTCAGCACCAGCGCCATGCAGATCAGCATTGAGATCCAGGCGACGCGTCCGCGGGGTGCGGAATCGGGTTTGTGCTCGTCGGACCAATACTCCCTCGAGAAGACAGCGCCGGAGCAGCCGATGAAGGATAGGAGCGCGAGAAACAGGGCGGAGAGCGCGTCCAAGCGTAGATGAACGGGCTGGCCGGCGAGTGCATACGTGCTCCGCCATTCCCATTCTCCGGCACCGGCAAGAACGCGCACGGACGCGGCGAGTGCCGCGGCGCAGGCGAGCGATACCAGGGACAGCCATATCCTGGGCAGGCGGCGACCGGCCGCGGTCGCCGCCACGGCGGCCACTGCGCCGACCGAAAGCAGGAATCCGGCCGTCATGCCCGCTCTCCCGATACGGCAGCAGCGGCCGTCGCATCGTCAGCCTGACGAAGCGAGCTGAAGAGTTGTTCGTCGGGCGCCGCGTCGGCGACCAGGGTCCTGAATGAGGTCTTGGCGAGGGCGCGGCTGAGACGTCCGAGAACGTCGAGGTGGGCGCGCGGGGAGGGCGCGATGACAAAGAGCATCCGCGTCACCGGAACGCCGTCGATGGGCGCCTCTTCGAGGGCGAACGGGGACTTGAGGCAAAGAAGGGCGATCGTGCCCGAATCGTGGCCGAGTGCGACACGGACACTGGGGTGGGGCAGTGCAAACCCGCCGCCGATGGGCGCCCAGGTGATGCCTCCGGACGTCCTGAGACGGCGAGTGAGCAGGCCACGGACCGGAGGAGTTGCCCCGGGAAGGGCCGCGATCACGCGGTCGAAAATGTCGGGTACGCCCTGGGGGGCCACGTCCCTCCAGACTCCGCCCGCGCGTAGCAGGGGTTCGAGGCGGCAGGCGGTGGCGAACGCGGGCGCGTTGGGCGCGAGAAACCCGGCGCGGGCGGCCAGGCCTCGATCCGCTGCCCACTCGGCCACTTGGGAGCGGTCGAACAGGAGACGCTCGCGATCGAGCGTATGGGGGAGGCCCTCTGTGCGTATCCAACCTTCGACGACCCTTTCCGGGACGCCGAAGGATTCGGCGATTTGGACAAGATTCAGGTACATGGGCGGAGATTCACCGGGAGGTGGAAGAGGAAGGCTGAGGGAGCGTACGGAGCATCGGGCAGGGGGGGCTGTGAAATTGGACGATTCACTTCCTCGTCCAGAAGAGCACGAGACAGGCTAGGATGGCCAGCCCCGTGACGAGGTAGAGGAGATAGGACTGCACGCGTCCGTGCTGGAGGCGACGCGCGAGACGGGCGATGCGCAGGACGCCGGTTCCGGCGGGCTCGACGACCAGCTCAAGCACCGTTTCGGGCGTGTGCGAGTAGCGCGAGGCTGTGGTGGGGAACGGGGATGCCGGAGACCGGTCGGTGCGGTGGGGCCGGAGCACGAATTCGAACCACTCCGTGATGGTCGCGGCGAACGAGCCTGCGGTGTATTGAATTCTCGGCGACGGGGCGGCGCAGCCGCAGTCCCAGGTGGGCGCGCGCCTGATCCCCGCGCGCCGGGAGAGCTGGACGATCAGGAGGGCGGCGCCCGCGGCCGCGCTGGCAAGCGCCAGTTGCGCGCAACCCAGGGCGCGGAGCGAACCGGGGACGGGAAGGACGCTCCAGGTGGGGTTCCAGCAGGCGGAGGCGCGGGCGATCGCGGGCCAGAAGGCGAAGGGGAACAGCCCGATGGCCGTGCACGCGGTGCCGAGGGCGGCCATGGACCCGACCATGAGCGGGCCGGATTCGTGCGCCCGCACCGCCTCGGATGTGCGAGGCGAGCCCAAGAACACGACGCCGCACACCTTGGAAAAACAGGCGAGGGCCAGCGCACCGGTCACCCCGAGCAGAATGGCTGCGGGAATCGCGGCCCAGGCGTAGGGGCCGCGCGCGCCTGCGGCGCCGAAAAGACCGAGATACAGGAGCCATTCGCTCACGAACCCGTTCAGCGGCGGGAGACCGGCGATGGCCACGGCGCCGAGGGCAAACAGTGCCGTGGTCCACGGCATGCGGCTCCAGAGACCGCCCAGTCGGCTTATCTCACGGGTGCCGGTGGCGTGCACGATCGACCCGGAGCCCAGGAAGAGGAGAGACTTGAACAGTCCGTGATTCCACACGTGGAGCAGGGCGGCGGCGAGGGCGAGCAGGCCCCAAAGCGGGCTGCCATGCTGCGCGGCGAGCAGCGCGACCCCGATGCCGATGAGGATGATGCCGATGTTTTCGACGCTATGATAGGCGAGCAGGCGTTTGAGATCGTGCTGGCCCAGGGCGAACGCGACGCCGAGCACGGCGCTGAGCAGGCCGAGCACGGCGACGGTCCAGCCCGCGGCGGCCGGCACCGGCATCCAACCGCTGAAGCGCAGGATGCCATAGATGCCGAGCTTGAGTGCGAAGCCCGAGAGCAGGGCCGAGACGTGACTGGGGGCGTTGGCGTGCGCGGAGGGCAGCCACACGTGGAGGGGAAAGAGACCGGCCTTCAGTCCAAACCCCGCGAGGGCCAGCCAAAATAGCGGGGCGAGCGCCATCTGGTCACGCATGGGACCGAGGTCCCACGAACCCGTGCGCGCCGCGAGCAGGGAAAAGAATCCAAAGAGCAGAAGCGTTCCGGCGTGCGAGATCG
>JAJXVO010000144.1 GCA_021782105.1 bacterium | reverse complement strand
GGGGGAGATGTTCCGACGCGATTCCGCACCCGGTGTCAGCGACCACGACAGTCAAACCACTCACACCGCCTGCATCGATGCGGATGAGAACCTTTCCACCCCGCGTCGTGTGATTCATGGCGTTCGAAAGGAGGTTGCTGACCACCTGTCTGAAGAGGACTGGGTCGGCGGTGACATACCCCTCGCCTTCGAGCTCGAGCTTTATTCCACGATCTTCGGCCAGCACCTCGTAGTACTCGCGCACCGCTTTGATGGCGTGCCGGGCATCGAAGGTTTCGCGCACCGCGCTCGCGGTCGGGCTGTCCGCACGAGCGAGGAAAAGCAAGTTCTCGATCAAACGGGTCAGGCGAGCGTACTCCTCGAGACTCGACTCCAGCGTGCGACGGTATTCCTCAGGCGTGCGGGACTGCGACAGTGCCACGCTCGCCTCGCCACAGAGGTTGTTGATCGGCGTGCGCAATTCGTGGGCCAGATCCGCCGAGAACTGAGAGAGCCGATTGAAGGAATCCTCCAGGCGGTCCAGCATCCGGTCAAAACTGCGCGCCAGCGAAGCCAGCTCGGCCGGCCAACCCGTGCCAAGGATCCGCTCGTGCAGCTGGCTGGCGGTGATCCGCTCGGTCAATTGGGTTATCTTTTGGAGCGGGGCCAGGCCCTTGCGCGACACGAAGAGGCCCGCGATGCAGGAGAACAGGGTGCCCGAGAGCACGACGGCCAGGAGTTTCCAGCGGTATCCCGCGATGAGTTCTTCCTCCTCGGAAACGTCGAGTGCGACCTGGAAGACGACGCCCGTCGCACTATCGAGCTGTTCTCGTCCAATCGCCGCCATCATGAGGCACGACTGTCCGGAGGAAGTCCGATGCAACGTGCCGCGCCCGGGAACCTCCGTCGCAGGTGCCGCGGTTGGGAACCCGGCCGCAGGCAGCCTTGCACGCATTCCAGGAGTCTCCATCAGGATGCGACCATGTTCGTCGAGGATCCGAATGTAATACTTGATCGGACTCGTGACCGACTCGATCTGGACCTCGTTGATCAGCTGGCGGGTCTGCCCGGGCCTTTCCCTTAGAAGGCGTCTGCAATCCTGGATTTTGTTGACGAGAAAATCGTTGTCCTCCCGCTCGAGGTTTTGGACCTGCGTCCAATAGAGATAGGCGGCAGCGGCCACGAGCAACACGGCGGTCGTTGCCATGTACAGCACAGTCAATCGTCGCACGATCGACCACTGAGGCGTCGGGGGCCTCCCGGCCCGCGGCTCATTCGGCGCGGTATTCGAAGACATAGCCCACTCCTCTCACGGTATGAATGAGTTTTGAGGCAAAGGGATCGTCCACCTTCGATCGAAGTCGGCGTATCGCGACTTCCACGACATTGGGATCGCTGTGAAAATGAATGTCCCAGACCTGCTCCGCGATCAGCGTCTTGGACAGCGGTTCGCCGCGGCGGCGCACGAGCAGCTCGAGCAGGGCAAACTCCTTGGCCGTGAGGTCGAGCACTGTCCCAGCCCGACTTGCACGGCGCCGGGGAAGATCGAGTTGGAGATCCGCGACGGTCAGAATCGTATCCTGACGGACGGGACCACGGCGTAGTATCGTCCGGACGCGCGCCAGCAGTTCAGAGAACGCAAAAGGTTTTACGAGGTAGTCGTCTGCACCCAGCTCGAGTCCCTTGACCTTGTCCTCAATCGCGTCGCGCGCCGTCAGCATGAGCACGGGGGTATGCTTCCCCCCGGCCCGCAGCGCCTCAAGGATCGACCAGCCGTCGCGTCCCGGGAGCATCACGTCGAGAATCAGCAGATCGTTTTCCGTGCCGAGCGCCAGCTGCAGCCCCTCGTCGCCCTCGGAGGCGACCTCGACCGTGAAACCGGTTTCGGAGAGCCCCTGACGGAGGAATGCCGCAGTCTTCGCTTCGTCTTCGATGATCAGGATGCGCATGCGTGGGGAGGGGTGTGCAAGGTATCAGAACCCGGGATCCCCAGGGAAGCTCTTACCAGGAAGCAGGGCGACCGCGGTTGAAGCCGTGCGCACGCCGTAGTCGGAACCCCGGGGATCTCGGTCGTCGCGGAATCTGGGCCCCGTCGGACCGATCACGCCAGGCCGCCGTTGACGCGAAGGTTTTGGCCGCTGATCCAGCCTGCTGCGTCACTGGCGAGAAAGGTGATCACGTCGGCGATATCGTTCGGGCGTCCGAGTCGGCCGAACGCGGACTGTTTCGCAAAGAAGTCGACCTGGTCCGCAGACTTCCCGGTCATGAACAATTCTGTCTCGGTCGGTCCCGGAGACACGGCGTTGACGGTGATTCCGCGAGGTCCGAGCTCCTTGGCCAAGGATCGGGTCAGCTGCTCGACTGCGCCTTTGGTCGCCACATAGGCGCCATACATCGGCAGGAGACGCGCCGTGGTGGAGCTGGAAAGATTGATGATGCGCCCGCCCTCCGCGAGACGGGTCGACGCCTGCTGGCATGAGAAGAAGGTCCCCTTGACGTTCACCGCCATGATCCGGTCGAACTCGGCCTCGGTGGTGGTCGCGATGGTCTTGTTGAACATCACGCCGGCATTGTTCACCAGGATATCGATCTTTCCAAAGTGGGCGATCGCCTCGTCGAACAGGCGTGCGATATCTGCCACCTGGCCGACGTTCGCCTTCACAGCGAACGCCTTGCCACCCGAGGCCGCGATGTGGGCGACAACCTTCTCGGCCTCGCCTGCATTCGAGGCGAAATTGACGATCACGGACGCTCCGGCCTCTGCCAGCCGTTCCGCGATCGCCCGGCCGATGCCGCGCGAAGCCCCCGTGACCAATGCCACTTTGCCTTTCAGAGTCTGGTTCATGCTCATCGGACATCAATTCATCCGCGAACCGCCCGAACGCAAGCCGGCCTGCCTGCGGCTGCGCGTTTCACCGAACGCGGCGCCCGGCTCGCCGAGATTTTGAACGTGTCGGTCCGTGACGAGTGCCGTCGCACGACTCGTTCGTTCTTGGTGGCTCTACCGCACATCGGCCGGGCCGCCGGAGACGGAGCCAGCTGGCCCCTTCGGGCCTCAAAATGACCGCGCGGGCAATCCTAACATGGCCAGACTCAGACTTCGTACCGTTTCAACGGCACGGGATCGAAGACCCTGGCGTCCGGCAGTTGAGCCTTGAGCTGTCCCGCGAACCAGGCGCGCGCGCCGGGATCGCCGTGCGTCAATACGATGCTGCGCGCCTGCGTCTGCACCGCGAACTGCATCAACTCGTCGCGTTCCGCATGGCCGCTGAGTTCAAAACGTTCCACCCGAGCCTTGACCTCGGTCCTCACGTCCACGGCCGCGAAGTTGAATTTCTTCCCGTGCGGAGTCGCCAGCAGTTCGCCTCCGGGAGTGTCCGGATCGCAGTAACCGACAAAGCCGATCGTATTGCGCGGATGACCGACCAGGCCGGACGCGAGGGTATAGCTCGGCGTGCGCTCGACCAGCATCCCGGAGCTGAGCAAATAGAGGGCGTTTTGCCTGGGATCCTTCCCGGGGGTCAGCTGGCGGGGCAGCTTCTTGATGTGAAGGTCTGTCATGATCCGCCGGTCGAAGTGCACGTCCTTTGTCTTGCGCGACACCTCGTCGAAAATATCCGCAAGTCCCATGCCGAGCCCTGCCGCATAAATGGGACACTCGATCAGGCGTCCAAAACGGCGCGCATCGTGAAACACCGAAAGGATCTCTTGCATCCGGCCAAGGGCGAATACGGGCATCAGAAAAGAACCGCCCGCTGCGATGGTGGCGTTGATCGACGCGATCAGCCGTGCGATCTCATGCACCCGCTCCCTGCCGAAGGCGCGTTCCGTCGTGCCGCGCGTCGTCTCGATGATCAGCGTGTCGAAATGCCCGGCGGGAAACTGGGCGCCCTTGAGCGTGCGCTGGTCTTCGAACATCACGTCGCCCGTGATGAAAATCTGCCGGTCCTTGTGATGAATCTCCACGGCCGTCGCACCCGCGACATGGCCCGAACGATGAAACATGATTTCGATCTCGTCCTTCCGCCCGCGGACCTGGATTTTTTTCACCTTCTTGAAGGGCAGGCCCACGAAGCGGTTCACGATACCGTCGATTTCCTCATGCGTGAAGAGAGGATAATCCGGCACGTTGTCCTCCTCCTTTTGCTTCTGCATCACGTTCGCGGAATTGTGCAGCATCTTCTCGATCAGCATCCGGCTCGACTGCGTGAGCAGCACGGGCGTCTTCGGATGCTGGCGCATCACGACCGGCAGGCCGCCAATGTGATCGAGATGACAGTGGGTGATGATGATCAGATCAAGTTGGATGCCGCGCAGCTGTTTGAAATCCGGCAGTGCGCCGAGACCGGGGGTCTTCGGATTGAGCCCGCTATCGATCAGGATGTTCAGATCGCCGATCTGAAGGTGCATCGAGTTCGCTCCGATTCCGCCTTGGCGGTTGAGGTCCATTATTTTCATAAATTGTAGGTCAGTTCCTGGGATGGTGCAGTCGTCGGGCGCGATGGCCGGAGGTGCGTGAGTGAGTGTAGTTGATTTCCTGAGATCTCCCGCCCCACCTGGGGTGAGTGTCCACACCACCAGAGGCATCGACCGCAGAGTTCGCAAAAAAGAAATCCAACTGCCAGGCAACGTTCAATGCGATCCTGAAAAGCGGGCGGGCGCCGTACGTGGATCGGCTCGGCAGGTCCGCTCTGCCGCGAATCTGGAGGACTCCGTTTCCCGGAGCGGCAGGGAAATCGAGCCACAGCGACGATTTCTGAATCCAACCGGGCGGTTCGCGACACTCACTCTTGAAATCGTCCCGCTCCTCGCCCACCCGGCTCAAATCTCCTCATGAACATTCCCTTCCTCGCCGACCTCAATTCGGAGCACATGCGGCTCCTCATCGTTTTCGGATTCGTCATTGTCCTCGTCGCCATCAAAAGCGTCGCCCGCTTCCAGCGACAGAGAATGTGGCACGACACGGTCCGCGCCGCGATCGACAAGGGCCAGCCGATTCCGGACGCCCTTGCCCAGATGGCTTCGTGGTCGCGAAGGCGATGCTTCGGGCCATGGATGTGGTACCGTGGGATCATCTGGATAGCGGTCGGCGTCGGCCTCTATCTCGTGAATACGGGTGGGGTTCGCCAATGGGCTCCCCTGCCCATCTGCGTCGGGATCGCACTTCTCATTGGTGGCCTGGTCGGCAGCTTGCTGGGAAATAAGCATCGTGATCCGCAGAATCCTTCCTGAGGACGGTGACTGCTCCCGACTCCGAATTGATTGCCAGGGTCGTCCTGTGGGATGACCGCGACGCCTTCGGCGAACTGGTGCTCCGGCACCAGTCCGCGGTTCGGCGATTTCTGCGGCATCTGACCGGCGGGGACCATGCAACGGCGGACGATCTCACCCAGGAGACGTTCCTGCAGGCGTATCGAAGCCTGGCGCGCCATCATGGGGATTCGAGTTTTTCGACCTGGCTGCTCGGAATCGCACACAACCTCCACCGCAACGCACGCCGCAAGGCTGCGCTGTTCGTCCCGCCCCCGGAAGAACCCCTCGCCGACGGGACGACCCCATCGTCCGTGCGCAGCTCGGACCTTCGCCACGACCTGACGGCCGCGCTTCAGTCGCTGAGCGCGGATGAACAGACCGTCATCCACCTTTTCTACCAACAAGGCCTCTCGCATCCCGAAATATCGGACGTGGTGGGCTGGCCCCTCGGGACAGTGAAGACGCACCTGACCCGGGGAAAGGACAAGCTGCGTCGCGAACTTGCCGCATGGAATCCCCTCACATGAAACCCTATCTCCCGCCCGACGACGATGCGCTGGATACCTGGCTGCGACGCGATGCGGACGTTCCTCTTCCCGATGACGGCATGTCAAAACGTGTCCTTGCCGCGCTTCCGCCGCCCGCCGCCCCCGCATCTCCGTGGAAGCTGTGGCTACCGATTGGGCTCGGCGCCCTGGCCGGCGTCATCTGTGTCGTCCTGATCGACCGAAACGGATCCGGGACCAGCACGATCGAGTCGACGGTCAACCAAATCGCCGCGCTGGTCTCCGATCCTGGCACCCTCCTGACGCTCGCGATCTGCGCGGCCCTTGGCACCGGATCCAGTGTGGTCGGAGATTTGCTGGAAGACTGACGCCCCTTCGCGTGACACATGACACACGTGCCGCGGGGTGTGGACATGTATCGGGCAACCCGCGCCTGCATCTCGCGCCGTTGGGTTTCCTACTGACCTCAAATGACTAGCACTGCAACGCTGCCGATCGGACTCGATTCCACACTTGACCGCCGGGGCGTCGCCTCCAGCGTAACCGATTCATCTCCTTTCTTGCCCGGTGGTGTAATGGCAGCACAGGCGACTTTGACTCGCCTAGTCATGGTTCGAATCCATGCCGGGCAGCCATTCGGCCGGCATGGATGAGAACCTCGGTTCGACGACCGAAGCGTAGCGCAGGGAGATGGGACACCCAACGGGTGGTCGCGAAGCGATGCCGCGCCAGCGGCACCAATCGGGGGGCAGGTTTCGCGCGCGGCTGATGACCCCAATTCCCGGACTGACCGAGCTATTTTGTCCGTGGCCATTGCGGATTCGTCTTTTCGAGCCGAAGTTTTGTCACAGTCCTGGCCGTCGGATTGTCCAATCCGACGTATGAATACCACGAGCACACAAGAAACTGCCCGCCAAGTCCTGGCCGGAACGGCGTCCTTCCCGGAGGCCGTCCGTTCCTTCCTCGCCGCCGACGTGGAGTACTACCACGTCGATTATGCAAATCTCCGGAAGACCCTTTACGGTATCGACGGATCGGTGCTCGTCACACCGCTCAACTTTGAGGGTCTGCCACCGGTGGCGCCGGATTTCGATGTCGTCGGACTGAAGGCGGCGATCTTCGACAGCCAGCAGCACGGCCAGCACTTCCGCGACTTCAGCCGCCGTGCCATGGAAGCAGGGGTCCAGGGGTACTTCGCATTCCTGCGCGGCAAGCGGGTGATCTACCTCGGTCGCCAGGGCGACCAACACATCGAGTGGTTCCCTGGCGCCGCTCCAGCCTCTCAGATTACGTGAGTGCACCACCAGTCAGGTCCACGCCTCCTTCCACCCCCTTCCTCGCACCTGACGTGACCGAGGCGGAACTGGTGGTGGCGGCCAAGGCGGGGAACATGTCCTCGCTCGACGTCCTGTTGCGCCGCCACCAACCCTGGATATTCAACCTCGCGCTGCGCATGGTGTGGCGGCGCGACGCTGCGGAAGACGCCACGCAGGAAATCCTCCTCAAGGCAGTGACCCACCTGGGCGGCTTCGAAGGCCGCAGCAAGTTCTCCACCTGGCTCCATCGCATCGCCGTCAACCATCTCCTGAACGTCCGAAAATCGGAGATGGAGGAACGGCGGATGTCCTTTGCGGACTTGGGTCGCTCCCTTGACGAGTGCGAGTCCACCGATCTGCCCGACGAGTCGTCGCTTCCGATCGACCATGGTCTGCTGGTCGAAGAAGCCAAGCTCGGCTGCATCACGGCGATGCTTATGTGCCTCGACCGGCGGCAGCGGCTGGTCTTCATCCTTGGCGAGATTTTCGGGGTGAACAGCGACGCGGGCGCAGAAGCGATGGAAATTTCCGCCGCCAACTTCCGCCAGCTCCTTGGTCGCGCCCGGCACGATCTCTACAAATTCATGAACGAGAAGTGCGGCTTGGTGAACACGCTCAATCCCTGCCGGTGCTCCAAGAAGGCGGGCGCGTTTATGCGCCACGGCTGGCTCGATCCGCTCCACCGGCAATTCACGGCTGACCGCCTCGCCGCCGTGCGCGAAGCCACACCGGACCACCTCGCTGAACTTCAGGAGCTCGAGCGCGCGCACGCCGAAATCTATCGGTCCGCGCCGCTGGTCGCATCGTCCGATGCACTGAAGCGGCTGTGGGTGGCGATCAACACATCAAAACTCAACAGGGAATAGTTGCCGCGCCCAAGCCCAGTGTTCGCTTCCATCGTGTGACGGATCACGGGGATCCAGATGTCGCAACACGAACGGAGGTCTGCTGCGATGGATTGATGGGGCCCCTACTCCCGCTCTGACACCTCTGTCGGGACAAGCGGCGTCGATGCCGCTCAGGCGCGTGTGGCCCTCGCTGAAAATACCGGAATCAACGCCATCAAGCCAGCAAGGCACCAAAAGGCGGTGGGGAGGCTGAAGGCGTGGGAGACAAAGCCGACCAGGGCCGGGCCCACCCAGACCCCGCCGTACGCGACCGTGGTCAGCGCCGCCACCGCCATCGCTGGCGGCATGACCATCTGATTGCCCGCCAGGCGGAATAGCACGGGCACGATGTTCGAGGCCCCGAGCCCGATTAGCAGGAATCCCGTCATCGAGAGCCAGACCATCGGCACGAACAACACTACCGCAATGCCGGCCATCGTCGCGACCGCCCCCCCCAGGCCAGGAGTCTGCGATTTCCAATCCGAGTGACGATGCGGTCGCCCGCAAGGCGGCAGACCATCATCGACACCGAGAAGAGGAAGTAACCGATTCCGCCCTGGCTCGCGTGGCCCGCCTTCACGGCGACGATTACCAAGGCCCCCAGTCGAGCACCGCTCCCTCGCGCTTGGGGCGCGAGCCGCGCCATGAAGAGCGTCCTGTTCGAGGTCACGAGCCTTCCCTTCGGGATCATCGCGTTCGCCGCGGTCACGATGCTCGTGGTCGGATGCCTGGCCGTCTCACTTTCCTCGCGCCGCGCTGCTCGATCCGGTCGAGGCGCTCCGGGCGGATTGAGCCGCTCAGGCGTCGGCCCGGCCCAGCTCCCAGCGCAGGTGCCCGCGCAGGCGCTCCCGGTTTGAGAACCGCAGGCCGAAATCGCGCTCGATCGCCCGGACGTCGAAGAGGTAGGGCTCGGGCGCATACCCGCGATCCTCCAATTCGATCGGAACCGTTCGCCCGGCAATCTCCATGGCATAGCCCGCAACCTCAGCCCAGCTCACCCAGCCTGAGGCCAGCGCGTAGTGGATTGAAAATCTCGCACGCCAGCCCAACAGGCGCTCGTAGACGAGGGCTATGTCGTCCGCGTGCAGAAATTGGGTGCCGTCGTGTTTGACCAATTTCACCGGCCTGCCCTCGTGGACCGCACGGCAGATCGCCCTGAACCGCGTATCCGCCTGGACGCTACTACCCGGAACCACCGGCTCGCCGAAAATGTAACCCGGTCGGATGACCTGCATCTCCACTCCCTTCGTGTGCGCAAACGCCCGCGCAAACATCTCCGTGGCGGCTTTCGTCGCACCGTAGTAGTCCGTGGGACGATTCTGGCGGTCCTCGGAGTTGAGCGCCTCCATCTCTCCGTTCGCTGCGGTCGAACTCGTGTAGATGATCTTTTTCGCACCCGCGATATGCGCCGCCTCGAACAGGGCGACCGAAGCCGCCGTGTCCGCCGCCAGCATCGTGGAGGCCTCGTCCCCCCAGCCCAGCGCGATATGCACCAGGGCCTCGCAGCCTTCGAACGCCGCGTCCCAGTCCGACCGATCCTTCAAGTCGAGATGGGCCAGGCGCAGGTTCGGCACTGACCCCAGCGCCGGCACCTTGGCGGGATTTCGCCCTGTGGCGACAACCTGATGCCCTGCATTGGCGAGATGAACTGCCACATGACTTCCGATGAAGCCGGTGGCTCCAGTGACGAGTATTTTCATGGGAAAACAGTTGGACTTGTCGAGAGTCGCCGACGGCTACGCGCCGGCCTGAGCATGTTGAGCGTGGTCGTGAGGTCGCTCCTGCGGCAAGGGGAGACCCTGGTTTGTCAAATGAATGAGGGACGCGGACACATCCGGCGCTTGGCAGCACGGGCGTGGGGCGCGATGCAAGGCACATGAGTTCCCCCTCGCCTTCCAATCCCGCCCCCCGGCGCCTCGCCGGCCGCACCGCCCTCGTCACCGGCTCCAGCCGCGGCGTGGGCAAACTCGTTGCCGAAGCCATGGCGCGCGAAGGCGCCTCCCGGGTGATCGTCCACGGACGCAGCGAGGCCTCCTGCGCCGACGTGCTGGCACTCGTGCGCGCAACGGGCGCCGAAGGCGTCGCGCTCACCGCCGAGCTAGCGGAACCCGCCCAAGTCGAGGCGCTCGCCGACCGTGTACTCGCGCTGGGCGGCGTCGACATTCTCTACAACAACGCCGCAGTGATGCACCCCTGGCGCGAGAGTATCGACCTGCACACCCAGCAGGACTGGGCCTGGAGTTTCCAGGTCAACGTGTTTGCCCTCGTCCGCCTTTGCGCGCGCCTGATTCCGTCGATGCGCGAAAAACACTGGGGCCGCATCGTCAACGTCACTTCCGGCATCGACAAGACACCCCAGCTCGCCGGCTACGGCTCGAGCAAGTGGGCCGTCGACAAGTTCACCGACGACCTCGCCGCCGAATTGAAGGGCTCGGGCGTGATCGTCTCGCGCCTCGACCCGGGCTGGCTCCGCACCGACCTCGGCGGGCCCCACGCCCCGAATGCGCCGGAGAGCGTGCTGCCCGGAGCGCTTGTGCCGGTGCTCCTTTCGGACGACGCCGCAGGTGGGCAGTTCTTCCGCGCGCAGGATTACCGGCGGGACGCTTGAGG
>JAJXVO010000143.1 GCA_021782105.1 bacterium | reverse complement strand
GACGCCGCCCTTGAGGGCATACCGGACCCTGTCGGAACGTTCTACCGGTACGGGCTGGCCGGCAGCCTGCTCCGCAGGCGTATTGAGCATTCAACCACACCCTGAGGAAACAATCCCATGGACGAGGCAATCCAGAAGCTCTTCGACGAGGGCGGTGCGCGAGCGAATGCGGCCTATGCTGCCCAGAAACGACGCGTCACGATTGAACCCGTGACCCGCCTGGAGGGGCACGGACGCATCGACATTCATCTGGATGCGGCCGGCGACGTGAGCCGCGCCTATTTCCAAGTGCCTGAGCTGCGCGGCTTCGAGGTCTTTTGCCAGGGACGCCCCGCGGAGGACATGCCCCAGATCACGAGCCGGATCTGCGGCGTCTGTCCCACGGCCCATCACATGGCTTCGGCCAAGGCCCTCGACGACCTCTACAAGGTCCAGCCCCCGTCGGCGGGTCGGAAGATTCGCGAGCTGGTATACAACGCATTCATGCTGGAAGACCACGCGCTGCACGTCTTCGTGCTGGGCGGACCCGACTTCATCGTCGGCCCCGAAGCCCCCCCGGCCGAGCGAAATATCCTGGGCGTCATCGGCAAGGTGGGCATCGACGCCGGAAGGAAAGTGATCCTGATGCGCCGTCGCCTGCGGGAACTCATCTCCTCGATCGGAGGCAAGGTCGTGCATCCCGTGCTAGGACTTCCAGGCGGCGTGGCCAAGGCCCTGCGATCGGAGGATCTTCCGGCGTTGCGCGAGGTCGCCGCCGAGGCACTTGAATTCGCACAGTGGACCAACGACGTATTCGCCAACATCGTACTGGCGGACCCGAACTACCTTCGGATGATACGCTCCCAGGAGTACACTCACCGGACCTGCTACCTGGGTCAGGTCGACGCGAACAATGCGGTCAGCTTCTACGACGGCATCCTGCGCGTGGTGGACTGCGAGGGGCGTGAGATCGAGCGTTTCGAGCCACGTCACTACCGGGAACACATCGCAGAGCACGTGGAGCCCTGGAGCTTCATGAAGTTCACCTACCTCAAAACCAGAGGCTGGCAGGGGTTCGTGGAGGGGCCGGGGACCAGCGTCTACGCCGTCGGGCCGCTCGCCCGTCTCAATGCCGCGGACGGGTTTTCCACACCGCTCGCCCAGCGCGCGCGAGAGTCGTTTTATTCGACCCTCGGAGGGCGTCCGGTGCACCACACGCTTGCGAACCACTGGGCGCGGGTGGTCGAGATGATCCACGCAGCAGAGCGGCTCGTGGAACTCGCCAACGACCCCGATCTCGCCTCGCCTTTGGTCCGGACGCTCCCCTCCGCGGAGCCTTCGGTCGGCATCGGCGTGGTGGAGGCTCCGCGCGGGACGCTGTTCCATCATTACGAGACGGATTCCCGCGGACTGATTCGGATGGCCAATCTGATTGTGGCGACCGGCAACAACGCCTCGCGCATCGCGATGAGTGTCGAGCGCGCCGCGAAGAGTCTCATCAAGGGAGGAAAGGTCACCGAAGGCTTGCTTAACCGAGTCGAGATGGCCTTCCGCGCCTACGATCCTTGCCTTGGGTGCGCCACCCACGCGCTGCCCGGCCACACTCCGTTGAAAGTGCGGGTGCGTTCGCTGGATGGAACCATCCTCCAGGAACTCACGCAGGATTAGGCGCCCTGCCAGGGCGCTGCTCGTCGTCTCCTCCGCGAGCGCGTGTGAACAAGGCAAACCCAACCAGGTCGGACGGATAGGCAATACCCCGGGAGCGGGAGTGGAGGGAGGCCGAACCCACTGACGGATGGGCCGCACCTGGTTCGGCGTTGGACCTCGTTGTTGCCCTGTGCTGGTCGCCAGCGTTCTCGACCCTCATGGCGCCACAATCGCAGCGCCGGGCAATCTCTCGCACCAGCCTGTTAGCATTCAAAGTTTTGTCGATTCGGGGCAAGCCAGGGCATTGACCAGGGGGGCCAAAACCGTTACCCAAAATCCGATTCCAGCACTTTTGCCGAGCTAGACGGCGAGGTGATACCGCGGAGCACCAGCAGCGTCTGTACGGATCGTGAGCGCTGTCGGTATGCCTGCCGCAGACTCCCCCAAAAACTGATCTCTCCATGCAATCGAGCATCGCTGCCAATCCCCTCCCCCGGGCCACGGCCCGTCGCCGCGCCCCCATCCTCGTTCTCGGACTCGGAAATGATATCCTCAAAGATGATGCGGCCGGCCTTCGGGTGGCCGAGGCAGCGGGCCAAATGCTCGCCGGAGAGACCGACATCGAAGTGAGAACCACGACCTCGATGGGCCTCACGCTGCTCGACGAAATCGCAGATCGTGAAGCCGTGGTGATCGTCGACGCCGTTCACACGGGCAACGCCAAACCCGGTGCGGTGCATTGCATGGCACCTGTGATGCTCAAACGCCTCCGGGCCGCTTCGCCCCATTTTCTGGGACTTGGAGAGACGCTCGAACTCGGACGCAGGCTCAACCTCGCCATGCCCGAAAAAATCGCCGTGTTCGCAATCGAGATCGAGGATCCCTTCGCCCTTGGGGAAACCTTGACTCCGACGATCGCCGCCGTGGTGCCCTCCGCTGCGGCCAAGGTTGCGGATCTCGCGCGCATTTTTGCAAGCGGCGGGCAATCGACTGCCGACACGCGTGGCAATCAGCGAGCTCACTCGGCCATCCGGTGGCATTGACCACCCCGAATGGTGCCGAATCCGGGCAACAGCCCCAGCGCATCCGATGAGTTTTTCCTGCCCACACTTCGACATCAGCACGGAGTTATGCCGTCGCTTGAAATGCGAATGCATCCCGGGTCGTCCGGGCTGCGTCCTGCCCAAGGCCACCAAGTTCGCCGTCTCCGCGGCGGACCGTATCGCAGCCAGCAACCATCCTCAGAAACTTCCGCAGCGCAAAGCCAGGCCCGCCCTGCGCAGGCCCGCCAACTAAACGAGTGGTCGCCGATTGTTTTGCCGCCAACCCGGTCGATTGGCTTCGACACTTAAGACCTTATGTCCCTGATCGAATGATTGTTGCGGATTGACGCGCAAGTCCGTTGCACCTAATTTCGCGAGTTATGTTCACGATCCTTGGCGCAGATGGTCACGAATATGGTCCGGCAGACAGCGAGCAGGTAAAGACCTGGATCTCCGACGGAAGGGCAAATCTCGATACGAAAGCAAAACGCGTGGGTGAGGACCAGTGGCGGCGCCTGGGCGACTATCCTGAATTTGGCGGTGTCGCCGGCGCGCCGCCCCCCCTGGGTCAGGTCGCTCCGGCGACGAGCCCGGTAGTCGCCTTCGACCCGAAGGCGTATTCGGACGACCTCATCGCGCGGGCGCGTCCGCTCGACATCGGTTCCTGTCTCGAGCGCGGCTGGAATCTCGTGAAGACCGATTTCTGGGCGGTGGTCGGAGGCTGCGCCATCATCCTGATGATCTTTGCTCTCACGGGTGGCTTCCACGTCGGAAATATCCTCAGCTTTTTTTTCGGCGGCGTGCTGATGGGCGGATTGTATTATTACCTGCTCAAGAAGATCCGGAATCAGTCGTCTGACATTGTGGATGTCTTCGCCGGATTCACGATCGCCTTCCTGCCGCTTTTCCTAGCGGGCATCGTCACCTCGCTCCTGACGGCACTCGGCTTCGTCCTTCTGGTGATTCCCGGCATCTACCTCGCGGTCGGCTACGCGTTCACGTACATGTTGGCGATCGACAAGAAACTCGATTTCTGGTCGGCGATGGAAGTCAGCCGGCGGATCGTCACAGCCCAATGGTGGAGGGTGTTCCTTCTGGCCATCCTTGGGGGAATCATCGCCGTGCTGGGCCTGATCGGGTTGATCGTGGGCGTGTTCATCACCTCCGCGATTTCGATCACGGCCATGGTCTACGCGTACGAAGATCTCTGCAATCCCCCGCCCAGGGCGTGAGCGGCGGAAGACCGGGCGTCTAGAAGGTCACGTCAAGTTCGGCTCCGGTGAAGGATCGCGACACGATCGGAGCCCACCCCACCCTCACCCCGGAGGATTCGTTGCGGTGATGGACGACCATTCGCCCGATCGTGGTGCCGATAAGGGCGCCAGCAATGACGTCGGACGCAAAGTGGGCGTTGTTGTAGATTCGGGCGGTTCCCACGAGTGCGGCGCTGCCGTAGGCCAGCACGCTCACCCAGGGCTTGTCCGGATAGCGTGCGGCGATCACTGAGGCTATGGCGAACGCCTGGGTAGTATGCCCCGAGGGGAACGACGCGTTGCCGCTTAAGGGACTGAAATGATACACCCCTGCGTGAGCCGAGGGGCGACTGCGTCCCACTCCTTCCTTGAACAGGTAGGTGATCGTTCCCGACAGGATGCTGGCGTCGAGCCCGTCCTCCGCGGTGACACGGCTGCGGCGGTCGCGGTCGACCCACCCTCCGGCGTAAAACGCACCAAGGACGAGGAAGGAGTCGCCGCCGCCCAGTTTTTGGAAATGTCCCGAGACGCGATCGAGCGCGTCACCGCGGTGACCCTGTGCAAAATTGCGGAGAGACCGATCGAACAAAAGGGCCGTGCCCACGACCGCGACGCCCCCCGCGCCGGCCTTGAGCCAGTCGGTCGAGTCCCAGCGCGCGGGTGCTCCCGCTACGTAGCGGGCATCGCTCCAGAGATTCGAGAGGTAGGCCTCGGGAGAGGCGGCCGGCTGAGGACCGGCCGTTTTGCCCGCGTCTTGGGCGTGGCAGGCAACCGGCATGAGGGCCACCAGGACCCCGAGCAAAAACATGCCGCAGGATCGCGGAGTGGGTATTCGAAAGCTCATGACGCAAGGGGCGATCGGCACTGACGCGTCACAATAAATGGGCTTTACGCCGTTCTTCAACTCGTCTGGCCGCTTTCGAGGCAGTCGGGCCGCAGGGGGGCGGTTAGGGGACTTCCAGCACGACCGGATTGCTGAGCGTGCCGATGCCCTCGATGTCGATATCTACGCGATCGCCGGGCTTCAGCCACACCGGCGGAGTGCGCGCAAAACCGACGCCATGGGGCGTGCCAGTGAGGATGACGGTGCCGGGAAGCAGGGTTTTGCTCCCGCTGAGAAATTCGATCAGCGCGGGCACATCGAAAATCATGTCGCTTGTATTCCAGTCCTGCATCGCCTCTCCATTGAGGAGCGTCCGGATTCGCAGCGCGTTGGGATTGGGCAGCTCATCCCTCGTCACGAGGACCGGACCAAGCGGGCAGAAGGTGTCGAAGCTCTTCGCCTGGCACCACTGGCCGCCGCCCCAGGCGCGGCCCTGCCAGTCGCGCGCGGACACGTCGTTCGCGCAGGTGTAGCCCAGCACGTAGTCGAGCGCCTGCTCGCGGCGCACGTTCTTGCAGCGTCGTCCGATGACGACGGCCAATTCGCACTCATAATCGACCTGGGTGCTGGCAAGCGCAGAGGGGATCTCGATGGGATCGCCGGGATTCTGGAGCGAACTCGTCGCCTTGATGAAGAGCACGGGCTTTTCGGGCGCCCCCCTGCCGCCTTCTTCCGCGTGCTTCCGGTAATTGAGGCCTATGGCCAACAGGTTGGCCGGCACGAGGGGGGCCAGGAGCTTTCCGGGTTCCACCGCGCGGTCGGTCACGCGGAAATCGCCGAAAACGTCTCCCTCTACGGCGAAAAGACGTCCGTCCGGTTGCACGGCCGCATGCGCGGGGCCCCGGGGTGTGAGATGGCGGATGAGTCGCATGTCCAGGCACTGTCGCCGAACCACGTTCCGCCATCAATGCGCTTTTCATCCTTGGCGAAGGCCGGCTCGCCCATGATCCTCCGCCCCCCATGTCGCTTCTCAGTCTTCTCGACGTCAGTCTCAGCTTCGGCGGTGCACCTTTGCTCGACGGGATCAATCTCCAACTGGATCCCGGGGAGCGGCTCTGCCTGCTGGGACGCAATGGGACGGGAAAGTCGTCGTTGATGCGCCTGCTCACCGGCGAACTAAAACCGGATCACGGGGACATATTTCGCCAGCCGGGCCTGAGGATCGCGGTGCTGCCACAGGAGGTGCCGGATACGCTGGACGGCACGATTCACGAGATCGTGACCGCGGGGCTTGCTCCGCTGGGGGAGCATGAGGAGCACTGGGAGCAGGAGATGCGGCTCGAATCGCTGCTCAAGCGCATGCAGTTGCCGGAAAACGCCCCTTTCAACGCACTCTCCGGCGGCCTGCGCCGCCGTGCGCTTCTCGCGAGGGCCCTCGCCACCCAGCCGGACCTTCTGCTGCTCGACGAGCCGACGAATCACCTCGACCTGGAGTCGGTGCTCTGGCTCGAGGAATTTCTTGTGAACGAAAAGGTCAACCTGTGTTTCGTCACGCACGACCGCGTCTTTCTCCGGCGGCTGGCAACCCGCATCGTCGAGCTCGACCGGGGAAAGATCACCAGTTGGGACTGCGATTACGATACGTACCTCGTCCGCAAGGCCGAGTTGCTCGAGTCCGAAGAGCGGCAGCGGGCGCTCTTTGACAAAAAGCTGGCGCAGGAGGAGGAGTGGATACGCCGCGGTGTGCGCGCCCAGCGCTCGCGCGCCCAGGGACGCATCCATCAACTCGAGGCCATGCGCGCCGAACGCAGGGAACGCCGCGAACGCATGGGCAATGTCACGCTCCGCCTGGCCGAGTCCTCTCGCTCCGGGGTGAAGGTGGTGGAGACCGAAGGCGTGTCGTTCGCGTATCCGGACGGCCGCGTGCTTGTGAAGGACTTCAGCACGCTCATCGCCCGCGGCGACAAGATCGGCCTGATCGGTCCGAACGGTGCAGGCAAGACGACGCTCATCAAGCTCCTCCTCGGCCATCTGGAGCCCACCGAAGGAACGATCAAACACGGCACGAATCTGGAGATCGTCTACTACGACCAGCTCCGCTCGAAGATAGACGATGCGAAGAGTGTCGCCGACAACATCGCCGACGGAGCGAATACAGTGACGATCGACGGTCGCTCACGCCATGTGATCACCTACCTTCAGGATTTCCTGTTCTCACCCGACCGTGCGCGCTGTCCGGCGCGCGTGCTTTCGGGGGGCGAGCGCAACCGCCTGCTCCTCGCGCGCCTGTTCACCAAACCCGCCAACGTCCTCGTGCTGGACGAGCCGACGAACGACCTCGACGCCGAGACGCTCGAGCTGCTCGAGAACCTGCTCGTCGAGTTTCAGGGCACGGTCCTGCTCGTGAGCCACGATCGCGAGTTTCTCGACAACGTCGTGACGAGCACCTTCGTATTCGAGGAGGGGGCGCGCGTCGCCGAATACGTCGGCGGGTATGCCGACTGGATGCGCCAACGTTCCGCGCCCTCGACGCCGAAGCAGCCCGAAGCCAGGGTGAAGGCAGGCGAGAAGGCGCCGAAACTACGGCGCATGACGAATCGTGAGCGCACCGAGCTGAACGAATTGCCGCAGCGGATCGAGGTGCTCGAACAGGAGCAGGCTTCGCTCACCGAGAAGCTGGCCGATCCGGGCTTCTATCAGCGGGAACCTGGAGCCGTCGCTGTCGTGAAGCAGCGACTACAGGAACTCGAGCACACACTCGCGACCGCATTCGAGCGCTGGTCGGAGCTGGAGGCGCTGGCAAACGCCGAACGGGCGGGGCGCTAGAGCCGGGCGTGGGTGCCGTCGCAGAGCGCGCCGTTGTGGCTGTGCTTGCAGCCGCAAAACGCAACCTTGCCCGAGGTCTCCGCCTTGAAGGGGATCGGGGCAAATCCGGAGCCTTTGTGCGATCCGTCGCAAAGGGGCTGGCCGGCGCTGCGTCCGCAGGCGCACCAATAGTAGGTTTTCCCGGCTTCGACTTCCAAGAGATAGGGTTTTTTTTGGGCGATGTGGGGTTCGTTCATGGGTATTCTTTCGTTCTGGACTCCAAACGATAGTCGATCTTCCGCACGGTTTCCAGTGCGATGGTGAGATCGTGGCAAAATCACGAGGCCGGCGCCAGCCCCAGGGTGAAGCGAAACACGGCACCCCGGCCCACGTGGCCCTCCGCCCAAATCCGTCCCTCGTGGCGGCGAATGATCCTCTGCACCGAGGCATGGCCCACCCCGGTGCCTCGTCCGCCATCTCGCCGAGCAACGCGGACTCCCCGTCCGAACAGGCATCGGGTTCGGATGCGTAGATGTTCAGGGCGCCAAACACCTTGTTGCCGTCCATCAAAGGAAGCACGATCGAGGATGCGAATCCGCGCCGCAACGCTTCCTCCCGCCAGGGGGCAAAGTCGGAGTCGGTGGTCATCTGGCGGCAAACCTTCGGGCGTTTCGTCCGTATCGCCGTCCCGGTGGGGCCCCTTCCCCGCTCGCTGTCCGCCCAGGTGATTTTCGCGCGTTCAAGATAACCGTCTTCGAAACCCACATGGGCGACCGGCCTGACGGACTTGTTCCGCGTCGTGCACGACGTAGCCAACCCAGGCGAGCCGGTACCCGGCATGGCCCACGATCACGCGGCAGATCGAATCGAGCAGGTCGCTTTCGCAGGACGCGTGCACCAAGGCCTGGTTGCAGGCGCTCAACGCACGAAGCGCACGCACCGCACGCCGCAATTCCAATGAGGTGGAGCCGACTTCGGGCATCGAAGCAGCCGCTGCGGCGAGGTTCCGCAGTCCGTGTCCGTTCGCTGCTCGGGTCTCATTGGATTCGCTCATGGTGTTTCATGGTCGAATCGCCCTGGCTGCCCGCCGTGATTTTCCCCGAAATTGACCGGGGGCACAAGCACTGGCTTTGGGCTGAGATTGGCCGACGAAGGCCGCGTGTTCAGGAATTCTCCCGGCACCGATTCGACTATTGAAGCGCAGGAGGGGCCGGGAATCCCGGTTTCCTCAGGGCACGAACGTGGAGGATCGTCGCTCGGGATCGGGATAACTCGGACGCCTCGGTGGTGTTCCCGGCCCCGCGTTGCAAGCGATCCGCGAATACAATGAAACCTTCCCTAATGCCCCGAATTGCTACAGGTATGATGAAATATGCATACAGCCCGGTTCCCTCAGGCGGCCTTCTCGGGATGCCGAATGGGCATTAACCGCCCCCGATTGGCAGGTCTCTTCTCCGGCTGCGGCTAGAATGAGCGCCTGTTTGCCGGATCGCCAGGATCCCATACGCTGAACCATTTCCAGTCTCTCACCAGCCCCGCTCACGTCACCCACCTTATTCATGAACGCCTCTGCCTCCTCACCACGCCACGGGTTTTCACTTGCAGGATTTGCCTGCCTCGCAGCCGTCGGATTTCTTGCCGGCTGCAATCGTTCCAATCAAGCAGGCGGTCCACCGCCCGTGCCGGAGGTCGCAGTCCAGACGATTTCGAGTCGCCGTCTTCCCCTGGTCTCGGTGTTGCCTGGACGCATCGAGCCGATCCGCATCGCCGAGGTGCGCGCCCGCGTGGCCGGCATTCTTCTACATCGGGTTTTCGAGGAGGGCTCGGAGGTCAAGGCCGGTCAGATCCTCTTTGAAATCGATCCCGCCCCGTTCAAGGCAAACCTTGAGAGCGCCGAGGCCTCCCTTGCCAAGGCTCAGGCATCGCTCTTCCAGGCCGGGACGCTTGCCAAGCGCTACAAGAGCCTACTGGCGGTGGAGGGCGTGAGCCGGCAGGATTACGACAACGCGGATGCCGCCGCCCGCCAGGCGGCCGCCGAAGTCCTGGCCGCGAAGGCTGCCGTCACGACCGCCCGCCTCAATCTCGGATACGCAACCGTCACGGCCCCGATTTCCGGACACATCGGCCGGGCACTGGTGACCGAGGGTGCGCTCGTAGGTCAAAACGAGGCTACGCAGCTGGCCACGATCCAGCAGACCAATCCCGTCTATTTTGACTTCACCGAATCGAGCAACCAGGTCCTGCAGCTACGCCGGGAGATCGAGGCCGGCACGGTCAAGCGCATCGCCGCAGGAGCCACGCAGGTGCACTTGCTCCTCGACGACGGCTCGACCTACCAGCACCCCGGAAAACTTCTCTTCTCGGACATCACTGTGGACCCCGGCACTGGGATGGTGACGCTTCGGGCCGAATTTCCCAACCCCGAGGGACTCCTGCTTCCGGGTATGTTCGCGCGGGTTCGCCTGGAACAGGCGGTCCAGGATTCGGCTATCACGATTCCCATGCGCGCCGTCGCCCGCGGAGCGGACGGCAACGCCACCACGCTGATCGTCGGGGCTGACAACAAGGTCGAGCTTCGCACCCTCAAGCTCGGCGACGCGGTCGGTCAAGACTGGGTCGTGCTCGCCGGCGTCCGTCCGGGCGAGCGGGTGATCGTCGAGGGAGTGCAGAAGACGAGGCCCGGCGGCCTGGTTCATCCCATTCCGTTCTCACCGGAGCAGGATTCGCCCGCCTCCGCCGCCACCCCCGCTTCACACTAAGCAAGGCGCACCATGGCTCGGTTTTTCATCAACCGCCCGGTTTTCGCGTGGGTCGTATCCACGCTCATCATGCTGTTCGGCGTGCTCGCGATCACGCAGCTGCCGGTGGCTCAATACCCGCAGGTGGCACCACCCTCCATCTCCGTCACGGCCAATTACGCCGGCGCCTCCGCCGACACGCTCCAGAAGACCGTCGTGTCAGTCATCGAGCAGCAGATGAACGGCATCGACCACCTGCTGTACATGTCGTCGACAGCTGACGCCTCGGGCGTGGCGACCATCAATCTC
>JAJXVO010000142.1 GCA_021782105.1 bacterium | reverse complement strand
GGCGCGTCGGGCACGCGTCGTTGCGATCTCCGGGGAACCTGAATAACAGACAGACCGAGCAAGGGGCTGGTGAGGCAGCGACGGAGGCAGGGGAGAGGTGCGGAGCGAAAGCCGGGCATCGTGCCGCTGCGCGGCGACTAAGCCCGGCAGGCTTCTACGCTTTGGTGCATGATTATCCGGCATTCCTTCGAGCGGCGCAGCCAGGCATAGTCCGGTGTGTGAGCACCGACGAAGCCTGGCGGAGAGGGGGGGATTCGAACCCCCGGTACCCTTGCGGGTACACGTGATTTCCAATCACGCACATTCGACCACTCTGTCACCTCTCCATGTGGGGCGTGCCGCTTCGAAAATCTATGGCGGCCAGCCGGGAAGGGGTGGACATAAGGTCGATGCCGCCTCGTTGGTCAACGGCATTTTTCGAATTCCGCGGTTTTGACGCCACTCCGGATCGCCCGCGCCTCAATCGGGTTGTCCAGGCTGGAGCCGCCAAGGGAGAGACTGCGACTCAGGCGAGTGACACGAGTGCACTCGCGCACGGTTGGCGATGCAGGGCTATGAATATCAGCACCCGAAGTGCAGATTCCTCTTTGGGTGCGAGGCGACGTGTGGCGGTGCGATGCGAAGGGGGCGCGCCGCCGCGCCAGGCGATGTCGACGGCTTGATCATTGGACAAAGCGGCCGGGATGACAGGCGCGACTCCGGTGCCGTTCGGGTCCCGCGAACCCTTGGGGAGAAAAGTGAGGGAGGCTTATTACTAAAATTAGGCAAACTACTCAGCATAGGGGGCGCGCCCGGTGGTTTGGGGTGGTAAGAAGAGTATCTAACCAAAGAAAGAGAAGCGCTTATGCGCTCCGCTGTGGACATCGATTGCGGTGAGAAAAATAGCCCTGCGGAAGGTGACATAAGCAGTGCTTCGAAGGAGGATTCCCCGGCAAAATGGCCCCGCTCACCCGGAGGCCCTGGCGTTTCACTAAAAGCTCCTTGCGCGACCTCCCCCCGGTGCTACGGTGCTTCCTTCTTTTTCATCTTCCTCGTCATCCATCCGGCACACCATGGTATCTGCAAACACCGAATTGGCCTATAACAGCAAGATCGAGGGCGACGTCATCGTTTCGCGGCTTGATGCCGTCGTGAACTGGATCCGGACGAACTCGATGTGGCCGATGCCCATGGGCCTCGCCTGCTGTGCGATCGAGTTGATGGGCGTTGCGGCAAGTCGTTTCGACATCTCGCGCTTCGGAGCTGAGGTGATGCGTTTTTCGCCCCGCCAGGCGGATTGCATGATCGTCGCCGGCACGGTGACCTACAAGATGGCCCCCCAGGTGCGCCGCATTTACGACCAAATGCCGTCGCCCAAGTGGGTAATCGCCATGGGTGCCTGCGCCAGCTCGGGTGGCATGTACCGCAGCTATGCCACCCTTCAGGGCGTTGACCGCATCATTCCCGTCGACGTCTATGTGAGCGGGTGCCCGCCGCGGCCCGAGGCCCTGCTCGACGCGCTGATCAAGCTTCAGGAGAAGGTTAAACGCGAGCCCGGCGCTCGCGAGCTCTTCAAGCCCCGCGCCTGACCTCCAACCGCAGCCCCTTTTCGCCAACCCATGCTCGCCACCGCCGACGTCGTCAGCGCCCTGCAGCCCAAATTCCCCTCCGTAGCGCCGCGCACCAGCGCTGATCACGCTGCAATCAATGTGTCCGCCGCCGAGGCGCTCCCGCTACTGCGGTCGCTCCGCGACGAGATGCGCTTCGACTTCCTGTGCGACGTCACGGCGATCGACTGGAGCGCCGAGGTCTCGCCCCGCTTCACCGTCGTCTGGCACCTGTTCTCCACGGCGATGTCGGACTACCTTCGGGTCGCATCGGATTGCACCGATGACGCCCAGCCGGCCATGGCCTCCGCGGTCGAACTCTGGCCCGCGGCCAATTGGCACGAACGCGAGTGCTTTGACATGTTCGGCATCCAGTTCCCGGGCCACCCCGACCTGCGCCGCATCCTGATGTGGGATGGTTATCCCTATCACCCGCTGCGTAAAGAGTTCCCACTCGCGGGGCTTCCCACCGACCTGCCCGATGCCGAGATCGCTGCCGAGATCCCCACGAAGGTCATCTCCGCGCCAATGGCGGGTGGCCCCTTCGTCGCGAGCAGCGGCGAGATGAATCTTACCGATTCGGAGCCGCGCGCCAAAGACGAGAGCTGGAACGAGCGCCGCGAGAAGCCGAACACCTGACCCGCATTTTACATGGCCACAGAAATCGCATTTCCCGATGCCGCGGCAAAGAACGCCGCCGCTGCCGCCGAGAGCCAGTCCGAGTCCATGTCCCTTTCGATGGGACCCTCCCATCCCTCGACACACGGCGTCCTGCGCGTCCAGCTCGAGATCGACGGCGAGATCGTGACGAAGGCCGATCCCGTGCTGGGGTATCTTCACCGTGGCGATGAGAAGATCGCGGAGAACATGACCTACAACCAGTTCGTTCCCTACACGGATCGGTTGGATTACCTGGCTCCGCTCGCGAACAACGTCGCCTACGCACTCGCCGTCGAGAAGCTCGTCGGCCTCCAAATCCCGCCGCGCTGCGCCGCGATCCGCGTGCTCGTGTCCGAGATGGCCCGCATCTCCTCGCATCTCATGGGCCTGGGCGCCTACGGCATCGACGTGGGTGCGTGGACGGTCTTTCTCTACAGCTTCGAGGAGCGCGAGAAACTTTACAAACTGTTCGAGGAACTCACGGGCGCCCGCTTCACAACGAGCTATACCCGCATCGGCGGCGTGGCGCGTGATGTGCCCCCGGGCTGGCTCGAAAAGGTGGGCGCTTTCTGCGACCAGTTTTCCCCGATCCTCGAGGAGGTCCTGGCCCTGCTCGCGCGCAACCGCATCTTCCTCGACCGGACCGAGGGCGTGGGTGTGATCTCCGCCACCGACGCGATCGCCTACGGGCTCACCGGACCCAATCTGCGCGGCTCCGGCGTCGCGCTCGATCTGCGCAAGGACCGCCCCTACCTGGGGTACGAGCACTACGATTTCGAGGTGCCGGTCGGCACCAAGGGCGACAGCTACGATCGCTTCGCCGTGCGCGGCGAGGAGATGCGCCAGTCGGTGCGCATCATCAAGCAGGTCCTGGCCGGCTTCCCCTCCGGAGACTGGTTCGTCCGCGACGCGCGCCGTATCTTCGCTCCGCCCAAGGACAAGGTCCTCACCAGCATGGAGGAACTCATCAACAACTTCATGATCGTCACCGAGGGCCCCCAGATGCCCGCAGGAGAGGCGTACTTCGAGGCGGAAAATCCGAAGGGTATCCTTGGCTTCTACGTCGTCTCCAAGGGCGGTGGCGTACCCTGGCGCATGAAGATCCGCAGCCCGTCTTTCTGCAATCTCTCCATTCTGCCCAAGGTCTGCGTCGGCGAATACATCGCCGATGTCGTCTCCATCCTCGGTTCGCTCGACTTCGTGATGGGCGAATGCGATCGCTGACCCATTCCGCGACTCCCGCTCCCTCCCATGGCATTCACTCTCAAATCTGAAACCCTGGCCCGCATCGACGAGGTCATCACGCATTATCCCGTGAAGCGGAGCGCCTCGCTCCCGCTGCTCCACCTCGTCCAGGAGGAGCAGGGGTATATCTCCGACGAGGCGATCGAGTGGATCGCCACGAAGCTCGATCTCCAGCCCATCAACGTGTACGAGCTCGTCACCTTCTACCCGATGTTCCGCCGGCACCCGATCGGGCGCCGGCACGTGAAGGTCTGCCGCACGCTCTCCTGCGCCCTCAACGGCGGCTACAAGGTGTGCGAGCAGTTCGAGAAGGAGTTCAACACTCACCGCGGCGAAATCTCCCCCGACGGCGAAGTCACCATCGAGTTTGTCGAGTGCCTGGCCAGCTGCGGGTCAGGCCCGGTCGTGATGATCGACGACGAGCTCCACGAACGCGTCGACGCCGCCAAAACGTCCGAATTGGCTGCCCGGATACGAGCCGAGGCCAAAAAGCCTGCGTCCTCCTGATCCCAAGCCCGGCCTCCCCCCCTCCCTCCCGACTTCCCTACGCCATGCCTCACCCGCTCGAACGCCGCATCATTTTTAAGCACATCGACGAGCCCGGCTACACCAACGACCTCGCCTGCTACGTCCGCAACGGCGGCTACGAGATCCTGAAAAAGTCCGTCGCGCGGAAGCCCGAGGAACTCATGGACGAGGTCAAGAAGTCCGGCCTGCGCGGCCGCGGCGGCGCGGGCTTTTCCTGCGGGCTCAAATGGAGCCTGGTCGACCGCAAGAGCGGCAAGCCGATCTACCTCGTCGTCAACGCCGACGAGTCCGAGCCCGGCACCTTCAAGGATCGTTATATCATCCACCAGGATCCTCACCAGTTGATCGAGGGGATCATGATCACCTGTTTCGCCAATCGCGTGAAGCAGGCCTACATCTACATCCGCGGCGAGTTTCCGCACGGCGCGCGCATCCTCGAGAAGGCGGTCGCCGAGGCTCGCGCCGCCAATTTCGTCGGTCCCAACATCTGCGGCACCGACTACAGCTGCGAGATCTACATTCACCGCGGCGCCGGCGCCTACATCTGCGGTGAGGAAACCGGCCTCATCGAATCCATCGAGGGCAAGCGCCCGTATCCGCGCATCAAGCCGCCGTTCTTTCCGGCCGTGCTCGGCCTCTATCAGTGCCCGACGATCGTCAACAACGTCGAGACGCTCTGCCATGTGCTCCATATCGCCGACATCGGCGGCGACGCCTATGGCAAGATCGGCACCCCCAACAACACGGGCACCCGCATCATCGGCGTCAGCGGCCATATCCAGAAACCGGGGTACTATGAGTTCGAGTGCGGCAAAGTCACGTTTGGCCGCCTTCTCAACGAGATCTGCGGCGGTCCCCTCCCGGGACACACTTTCAAGGCCGTCATCCCCGGCGGCTCCTCCGCCAAGGTCCTTCGCTTCGGCGAGCGGTTCAAGGTGAAGCAGAAGGACGGTTCGTTTGTCGACTGGGGCATCGACGACATCCCTCTCGATTTCGACTCGCTCGCCGCGTGCGGCACCATGGGCGGGTCCGGCGGCGTGATCGTCATGGACGACCGCGTCAACGTCGTCGAGGCCCTCGGCAACCTCAACGCATTCTACGCCCACGAGAGCTGCGGCCAGTGCACTCCCTGCCGCGAGGGCTCGCTGTGGATGAAAAAGATCACCCACCGCATGGTGCACGGCGACGCCCGCTCCAACGACGGCGAGCTGCTCAAGAGCGTTGCCGACCAGATCGCCGGCCGCACCATCTGCGCCTTCGGCGAAGCCTGCTCCTGGCCCACCCAGAGTTTCGTCCAAAAGTTCCCCGACGACTTCAAGGCCTACCCGGAGGCGAAGAAGGCCGCCGGCGGCAAGGCGCTCCCGCTCGTTTGAGGAGCACGGTGGCTCCCCTCAATTCTCCCATTCCTTCTCCTTCATCAATGACCACGCCCGCCAAAACCGACCTCATCACCGTCAACGTCGACGGCAGGGAGATCGCCGTGCCGAAGGGCACGAACATGATCGAGGCCGCCAAACTTCTCGGCATCGATATCCCGCACTACTGCTACCATCCCAAGCTGAGCGTGGTGGGCAATTGCCGCATGTGCCTCGTGGAAATGGGCATGCCCGCAGTCGACCCGGCGACCAAGCAGCCGGTCACGGATCCCGCCACCGGCAAGCAGAAGGTCAACTGGATGCCGCGCCCCACCATCGGTTGCGCCACCAACGCCTCCCCCGGCCTGCACATCCGCACCAACACCCCGCTCGTCAAGGACTGCCGCGAGGGCGTGATGGAGTTCCTCCTCGTCAATCATCCGCTCGACTGCCCCATCTGCGACCAGGCCGGCGAGTGCCGCCTCCAGGAGCAGGCCACCCAGTACGGACGCGGCTACTCCCGCTTCATCGAGCAGAAAAACGTGAAGCCGAAGCGCACCGTGCTCGGGCCGCGCGTCATGCTCGACGATGAGCGCTGCGTGCTCTGCTCGCGCTGCATCCGCTTCAGCAAGGACGTCGCCAAGGATGACGTTCTCGGCTTTATCGACCGCGGTAGCTACTCGACGCTCACCTGCTTTCCCGGCAGGCAGCTCGAAAACAATTATTCGCTCAACACCGTCGACATCTGTCCGGTGGGCGCGCTCACGAGCACCGATTTTCGCTTCAAGATGCGCGTCTGGTTCCTCAAGCAGACGAACAGCATCGACACCGAGTCGAGCGTTGGCGCCAACACGATCGTGTGGTCCCGCGAGGGCGTCATCTATCGCATCACGCCGCGCCGCAACGACGAGGTGAACGATACCTGGATGGCCGACAGCGGCCGCCTCTTCTACAAGCAAGTGCGCGCCGACAACCGTCTTCTCGCCGCGAGAATCGACGGTCAGGTCGTCGCACACGGCCAGGCGTTGCAGGCTGCTTCCGAACTGCTCAAGCAGGGCGGCGTCGCCATCGTCGGTTCCGGCCGTGCATCCGTCGAGGAACAGTTCCTCACCCGCAGGCTCGCCGAGTCCCTGAATGCCCCAGCCGCGATCGTCGCCAGGGTGGGGCAGGGCGACGGGCTTCTCATCTCCGCCGACCGCAATCCGAACACGCGCGGCGCACTTGTCACGGGTCTGATCTCCTCGCTGCCGTCGACCACGCTCGCGTCCCTCGCCCGGGCGATCGACGCCGGCTCCGTGAAGACGGTCCTCACGCACAACGAGGACCTGTTGGCCGCGGGTCTCACTCCGGCCCAGCTCGCCAAGGTCGCGGTGGTCTATGTCGGCACGCACGATAATGCCACGGCCGCCGCTGCGAGGATCCTGATCCCCTCGCTCACGGTGTTCGAAAAGAGCGGTTCCTTCGTGAACCAGCAGTTTCGCCTGCAGAAGTTTTCCGCCGCGGTGCCCGCTCCCGAGGGCGTCGCGGACGACCTCGCCACGCTCGGCACCCTGGTCAACGCGGCCGGTGGCTCCTGCCCGAGCGCCGGGCTGCCCGCGCTCTGGACCGCGCTCTCCACGGAGGTTCCCGTGCTCGCAGGGCTCGCGTATTCGAAGATTCCCGACACGGGTGCGGCGCTCGACGCTGCGGCCTGGGCGGGACTGCACTTCCCCGAGGGCGAGACCCTTCACTACAAACCGGCGAAAGCCTGATCCGTCCCTTTTCCCTCAATCTCCATGGCCGACTTCTACTTCAGCCTCCCGCCGCTGCTCCGAGGGTTTCTCCAGGGACTCGCGGTCGTCCTCGTGATCTTCCCGATCGCGGGCGCCTCGTCGCTGGCCGAGCGCAAGGTCTCCGCCTGGATCCAGGGCCGGCCCGGTCCCAACCGCGCCATCGTGCCGTGGTTCGCGGCCATTCCCTTCCTCGGCCGCTTCCTCCAGCGGCTCGGCCTCTTCCATCTCGCGGCCGACGGTGGAAAACTCCTGCTCAAGGAGGAGCCGCTTCCGGGGCACGTCCACAAGTTTTACTACACCATCGCCCCCTGGCTCGGGCTCATCCCCGCCTTCACGACCATCACCGTGGTCCCTTTCGGCGCGTATTGGGATTCCGCGATGCAGACGATGCATCCGCTCGTGCTGGCCAACGTCGACATCGGCATCCTCGCCGTATTCGCCATCGGCTCGCTGGGCGTCTATTCGGTGATCCTCGCCGGCTGGTCCTCCAATTCGAAGTATCCGTTCATCGGCTCCATCCGGGCTTCCACCCAGCTGAGCTCCTATGAGATCTCGATGACGCTGGCCGTGCTGCCGGTGTTCATGTGGATCAACTCGCCTGGGTCCGATGGCTCCCTGAGCCTCGCACGCGTGGTGGAATTTCAGTCCGGCACGCATTTCCTCGGCGGACTTTGGTTCGTGTTCCTCATGCCGCTGTCGGCGCTCATCTTCCTGATCGCCCTGTTTGCCGAAACCAACCGCCTGCCCTTCGACATGCCGGAATCCGAGGCGGACCTCGTCGGCGGATTCCACACGGAATACGGCGCCTTCAAATGGTCGCTGTTCTTCGTGGCGGAATACGCGCACATGATCGTCGGCTCGGCCGTCTTCGTGGTGCTCTTCCTGGGCGGCTGGAATCCGCTGCCCTGGGTGCCGGTCGCGAGTCTGGTGCACTGGTTCCATCTGGAAAACCTTCCGTTTGTCGTGGGCCTGGTTTCCATCGCCATCTTCCTCGCGAAGGTGATCTTCATGATCTTCTTCTTCATGTGGGTGCGCTGGACCCTCCCGCGCTTCCGCTACGACCAGGTGATGAGGATCGGCTGGAGGCGGCTGCTTCCGCTCGCGATCGCCAACCTCATCTTCTACATCATCGCCATCGCGCTTCTGACCTGAACCGCATCCGGCGGCCTCTTCGAAACGACGACGCCCACTTCCGACCCTCTTCCACTCCATGCCCGCCACCGTCAAAGTCCTCGAACGCAAGCCCCTCAGCTTCGCCGAGCGCACCTACCTGCCGCAGATCGCCGCAGGGCTCAAGACCACGATCAAGCACCTCTTCGCGCCGAAGGTGACGATGGAATACCCGGAGCAGCGCCCGGAGATCCTTCCCGGTTACCGCGGCGTGCCGACTCTCGTGATGGATCCGCATGGCCGCGAGAAGTGCGTATCCTGCCAGCTCTGCGAATTTGTCTGCCCGCCCAAGGCCATCCGCATCACGCCGGGAGAGGTGCCCGCCGACCAGCCCGAACGCAGCCATGTGGAAAAGGCCCCGCGGGAGTTCGAAATCGACATGCTTCGGTGCATCTACTGCGGCCTTTGCCAGGAGGTCTGCCCCGAGGAGGCCATCTTCCTTCAGAACGTCTACTCGACCTCGGGGTACACCCGCGCGTCGATGGTGAACAACAAGCAGCGCCTCTACGAACTCGGCGGCACGCTGCCCGACCAGCATTTCAAGTGGGACAGGAAGAAGGCGGCAGAGACCGCCGGAAACGCCCGCCACTGATCCGCTGCGCGCCGCCCCCGCAATCTTTTCCGACCCTTTTCCCGCCATGTCCGACCTCCTCTTTTTCGCCTTCACCGCCCTGACCGCCGGCGGCGCGCTCGGCGTCGTGCTGAACAAGAACGCGGTGCACGCGGCCTTCTGCCTGCTGCTCAGCCTCCTGGGGACCGCCGGCCTTTTCGTGCTGCTCAACGCCTACCTGCTCGCCGCGCTGCTCATCCTCGTCTACGCCGGCGCCGTCGTCGCGCTGTTCGTGTTCGTCGTGATGCTGATCGGCATGCAGGGCGGCACCGGCAAGCCCACCGGCAGGCTCGCCACCGTCGGCGCATTCCTCGCCTTCATCGCGCTGCTCGCCGGCGCCTTCGTGACCCTCACCCGCGAGCCGCTGCCGCCGCCCGTGCTCGCCAACATGCCGCCCGTCGGTGCCGAGCTGAAGCTCTACGCCTATCAGCTGTTCACCACCTACCTCCTCCCCGTCGAAGTCTCCGGATTCCTTCTGCTCGTGGCCATGATCGGCGTGATCGTCCTCGCCAAGAAGGACAAGCCCGAGGCGAAGGCCTGACGCACCCGCCCCGCCGCGGTATCCAGAACTCAACTCCATCCCTCCCATGACCATCGGACTGCACCAGTACCTCATCCTCAGCTGCCTGCTGTTTGCGATCGGGTTTTTCGGCGTCCTGCTGCGCAAGAACACGCTCGTCGTGTTCATGTGCCTCGAACTCATGCTGGTCGCCTCGACGATCGGCTTCGTGGCCTTCTCGCGCTTCAACGCGGCTATGGACGGCAACGTCTTCGTGTTCTTCATCCTCACCGTCGCGGCCGCCGAGGTGGCCGGCGGCCTCGCCATTATCGTCGCCCTGTTCCGCAAGCGCCAGACGCTGATGCTCGACGAACTCGACGAGCTCAAGAACTGAGGCCCGCCTTCGCACACTGCTCCCCGGACACCCTTTCCTTCCCATGTCTCCAGCCCAACTCGCCACCCTGGTTCTGCTGTTCCCGCTCGCCTCGGCGACGGTGATCGCGCTGTTCCTGCGCAGGAAGGGAGCGCTCGCCTCGCTCGTGTCCGTCACCGCCGCCGGTGCGCTCATGATCGTGTCGCTGATGCTGATCCTCGGGGGCAGCCGCTTCGAGGTGTCGCGCGAATGGCTCCGCTTCGGGGACTTCGCGATCTCGCTCGGCTTCAAGTTCAACGATCTCGCGGCGTTGATGCTGTTCGTCGTCAGTGTCGTCGGTTTCTTCATCCATCTGTTCAGCCTTGGCTACATGCACGACGATCCGGCCCGGGGGCGGTATTTCGCCGGACTTTCGATCTTCATGTTTTCGATGATCGGCATCGTCCTCGCCGACAATCTGTTCATGGTTTTCATTTTCTGGGAGCTCGTGGGCTTCAGTTCCTACCTGCTGATCAACCACTGGCACGAGCGGCAGTCCGCCTCCGACGCCTCGAAGAAGGCGTTCATCGTGAACCGCGTGGGCGACTTCGGTTTCCTGCTCGGCATCATCCTGTGCTACTGGCTCAACCACACGGTCAATTTCTCGGCCCTTGCCGCTCTGTCGAGGGATCATGCGCTCGTCTACAGCCGCGCCATTCCGCTGCTCCTGTTCTGCGGCGCGGTCGGCAAGTCGGCCCAGATGCCCCTGCACGTATGGCTGCCCGACGCGATGGAGGGCCCGACTCCCGTCTCGGCCCTGATCCACGCGGCGACGATGGTGGCCGCAGGCATTT
>JAJXVO010000141.1 GCA_021782105.1 bacterium | reverse complement strand
TCTTCGGCGACCGCATGCGTGACATGCGCCGCGGCCGCGGCGGGAGAATCGGGGGCGGCACCGGAAAGCGGCTTGGGGAACGGGCGACTTCGGCGTTTTGCAGGGTCAGGGCCCTTGGAAAATGCCGCGCTGCCTGGGGGGCCTTCCCCAAAAAGAAATCCCCAGAACCGGAGGCGACGGCGACGATAGGCCGCGAGATCGCCGTTCCGGGTTCCGGGGTGTTGTCAGACGTGGATCTCGGACGAGGGATTCGGCCGCCTTACGGCGCGCTGAACCACTTGGCGATGATCTCCACGTTCGTGTTCGTCGCACCACCGAGGTGGTGGAAGGTCACGTGGATGTTGTTGCTGGCGTCGGACGTGACGGTGACCGAATAGGTGCCCGTTCCCCAGTTCGCGATCGTGGCGATGTTCTGGATGTTCACGCCGGTGTTCCACTGCTGGTAGGTGGCGTACTCGGCATGATAATACAGGCGATTGGTCTCGGAATTGACGTCGTGGGCCTCGACGAGGAGCTCGAGGTGGGTGGCGTTCCAACCGGGCTGGTTGTAGAGCGTGTAGTCGAGCGTGTCGCCCGGGTTCACGGTGTGGCCCGTGTAGATGGCGACCTGACGGCCATCGTTGCCCGCGGGACCTTGGGCGCCCGTCGCGCCGGTGGCGCCTTGGGGGCCTTGAGGACCGGCGGGACCGGCGGCACCCGTGGAGCCTTGCGGTCCGACCGGACCCGCGGGCCCTGTCGCACCCGTGGCACCCGTGTCTCCCTTGGGACCCTGGATTCCCTGGGGACCGACCGCACCCTGGGGGCCGGTGGCGCCAGTCGCGCCGGTCGCGCCCTGCGGACCCACCGGGCCCACCGGACCGACGGCGCCCTGGGGCCCCGTGTCACCCTGGACGCCCTGGAGGCCCTGCGGACCCTGGATTCCCTGGGGGCCCTGAGGGCCGACGGCGCCCACCGTCACGTAGGCCGTGGCGAAGTCGCTGTTGTCGTCGTGGCTCTTGGAGTTTTTCGAGAGGGCGAGCAGATAGGTGCCGGGCGCCGGAGCGACGGGCAGGGTGGCTGTCACCGTGGTGCCTGAAGCCGTGCCGGCGACGAAGGAGCCGTTGAACGAAACGTAAACGGATCCGTGAACGGATGCGCTCAGTTGGGCGGTCAGGGTGGTGTCGCTGACGGACGCGTTCAGGATCGTGGAGTGGCCGTCGTCGGCGCGTAAGGTGGCAATAGACAAACAGACCGCGCTGATGATGGCGGCGCGTCGAACGAGTTTATTAATCGGGTTCATTGGCGTGTGCATGTGATTTTACCGATGCGGCGACATCTCGTTTGAGCCGGAACTTCGCCATGCCACGCACATCTCGCCCAGGCCCACGGAGTGGCGGGAATGAGACGACGATGCTGTGCTGTCGAAGCCGGGAAACTGGATGGCTGGAAACCAAATCGGAGTCGGCATAGAAGAGCCTAAGGAAGATCAAGTCAACTAATGCTGACTATCAATGCAGATGATTTACAAGTTTGTAACTTGCTTGTGATCAAGCATTGATATAAAAGGCCTGCGCAGATTTTGCTTTCGAATTCAGAGCATCCACTGCGACTCTGTCCGTCACGGTAAAAGGTCCGTCCGGCGTCGCTAAAAGGGCCTCTTGTCGCAGCCCTCCCAGGGCCTTCCTTGGTGGTCGGGTGACGGCCGACCGGGGTTGAAAAGTGGCCTGTCCTTGCGGGCTTCTCCCAGGAGGCGCTGATCGCCCAGGCCGCGAAGGCCGTGGGCGATTTTCCGCTCACGACCTCGGACGATTCGGCAATGCTCGTGACGCTTCCGGCTGGTCTTTACACCGCGCGGGTCAGCGGAGCGGATGGCGGCACAGGCATCGCGATCGTCGAAGCGTACCTGGTCCCTGCAGGCAACTGAGCAGGCCCGCGAACCGACGCTCCCAATCGCGCGTTTGACGTGTGCAATTGGACGCTAAATCGTCCGGCCATGCCACGCCTCTTTCCCCGTCTCGCCCTGGTCTTCCTGGCCCTGTCATCCGCAGCCTGGGCGTTCCCCCGCCTCTCCGCCCTGTCGAAAGGCAGCGTCGTCCTGTTCCAGGGCGACTCGATCACCGAGGGCGGCCGCTGGCGGCAGAGCAGCGATTTCAATCACATCATGGGGCAGGACTACGGCTACATCGTGGCGGCGCTCGTCGGCGCAGAGTATCCGGAACGCAACGTCACGTTCATCAATCGGGGCATCAGCGGAAACACCGTGCTCGATCTGTCCAGACGGTGGACAACCGACACCCTCGCGCTTCACCCCGACGTGCTCAGCATCCTAGTCGGCGTCAACGACGCCTTTTTCAGCGGCGGGTCCGAGACGCCGCAGCAGTACGCCCATGCCTACGAAAAACTCATCGTCGAGACGCGCGCAGCGCTGCCCAACGTGAAGATCGTGCTGGGCGAGCCGTTCGTGATGCCCGTCGCAGGTCGCAAGGCCGGATACGAGGGCTTCCGCGCCCACCTGAAGCCGTTTCAGGATGCCGTCATCGCATTGGCTGCAAAATACCACCTGCCCCTCATTCGGTATCAGGATATCTTCGACGCGGCCTGCCGCCGCGCTCCCGCGGACCACTGGAGCTGGGACGGTATCCATCCGACCTACGCCGGCCACGGCCTCATGGTTCGCGCCTGGATGAAGGCCGTCGACGCCGCCTGGCCTGTGCGCTGACCGCCGCTCGGCGCGTTCACGGACGGGCCGGTCGCGCCCGCTGCGCTCGCAGATTCGATTCCCACAAGTTGTAGGCGCAATCCGTGAACCAGCCCGTGTGCCCGAAAAACCGCGGCATGATGTCGGGAAGGCTCGCGACTTCGTGAAACCCGGGTGCGACGGAAAGATGTTTGTTCAGGGGCACGATGACGTAGTCCTGTTTCAGCGGATCCGGTTTCGCCCAAATGTGCAGCTCGCAATGGGCCTTCTGAACGCCGTACCAAGTCTCCTCAAGTCCGAGCACGATGCTGTGCGGACGCAGGTGCGCCTGCAGAAAGGTCGCGAGCCGCTGCTGACTTCGCGCGTCGGCCTGCAGGGAAGCGAATACGTTGTACACCGCCAGTCCTCCCGCGAAATTGAGCACCGCGGCCCCGAGCAGAAGCCGGGCCCAGCGCTGCTTCATCAAAACCCTCTGCCAGCCGATTCCCGCCGCAATCGCCATCCAGACGAACCACACCATCGGATAGGCTCCCGTTCCCTTGGCCATCACGAAGACTACGATCGCCAGGCTGACAAGAAATCCAGCGGCCAGCGGCGCGCGAGTCAGCTTGGGACAGGAGCGCACCCAGGCGACGAAGCCTGTGACGACTGCCGCGGCGACGAAGGGCCAGTGCGAGAAATCCTCAAGGAACAGCCGCAGTTCCTTCCAGGGACGCAGGAAGAACGGTGTGTGCGACGAACGTTGCAGAACCTGATAAACCCAGAACTGGTCAACCCAGGCCTGCCATTGTCCCGAGGCCCACACCCAGGCCAGCCAGGCCGCGGCGGGCACCCCCGACGCGAGCCCCAGCAGGACTATCGGTCGCCAGGCCCGTTTCCTGTGGATGGCCAGGAGTGCGCAGCCGAGCGCGGGAGCCCAGGCCAGCAGGAGGAGGTGATACATCGAGCCAATCCCTAGCAGTGCGCCCGCCAGCAGCGCCCGCCTGTCTGACAGCCCGCGCGCTTCGTGCGCCTCGGCCGCCCCAGGCAGCACGACGAGCAGGGCGAGCAGTCCGAAACATACCGCCGCCGGATCCATGCGGCCGGAGCGCGCCAGCCAGATCCACAACGGATGGGAGAGGAGAAAAAACGCCGCCAGGAGCCCCGCACCGAGGCTTCCGCTCAGCCGCCTGGTGACCAAAAAACAGAGGGAAACAGCCAGGGCCGCGAACGCCAGCGAGACCCCGCGGGTCGCGTAGATCGAAAGCCCCGTCACCGTGTAGACGAGGGCCATCGTCAGCATGTGGGCCGGCGGGTGCCACAGATAGCTCGTCGCGTAGCTTGGATCTTTCTCAACGAGCAACGGCATCGCGACCGTGCCCTCGCTCGCCAGATGCCAGGCCGCATCATTGAGCACGACTTCATCGTGATTCACCATGGGCCACAGGCCGAGGCCTGGAAGGTGCACGAGCACGCTGACCGCAAAAACGACTAGGAAGAGAAGCCAATCTGTTTTTCGAAGCTCGGTGACGCTTGGGGGCATTGGAGGGCTGGGGTGGGGCGAACGGCATCACAGGAGGGGGCCCCGAGCACGGCAACAACAACACGATCCCTCAGGCCCGAGCGGTTTCCGGGGCCCTCCCAAAACCGCCGTCGACTCCTAACGTTTCGGAGAGACGATCATCGTTTCCCCCCGGTACTGGACCACGGCATCGGGCTTTGTCTCGGTGGCGATCCCCGCTCCGTGGTGAGGCGACACCCAGACGAGGCGAAACGTGTGGATGGCCGCCATGCCGGGAAAGGAGGCTTCGCGGCGTCCAAGCGTGAGCGTCTGCCGGGCTTCGTTCCAGGTGATCGGGATCGTGGCATAGGCGCCCTGCTCGTAGGCGTAGCCGTCACCGGCGTCTTCATAGAGCGAAAAATGTCCGTCGCCCCGGCGGTAGACCCGGAGTTAGAAACAGGGACAGGCTGTAGAAACAGGGACAGGCTGAAAAGGCGGCTCAAACAGGCAGTGACTGAAGTAGTACAAATCGGCTCAGGCGTGTTTTCGGGATTTCTCCCCTGGATCGGGCTGATGCAGTATCCTCAGTCTGCAATTCATG
This sequence comes from bacterium, assembly GCA_021782105.1. Taxonomy (GTDB): domain Bacteria; phylum Verrucomicrobiota; class Verrucomicrobiia; order Opitutales; family Opitutaceae; genus MWDT01. Next base: position 5,877 of record JAJXVO010000141.1, on the reverse strand, counting down.
ACACCGCCGGCGGCGGGCTGCCCGGTTGGGGCCGAAACCTCCGGTCGCATTTTCCGACATCGGGAGCTGCCGGGCGCAAAACGTGTGCATGGGTTCTGCAGGCGTCCGGAGCGATTTTCGCTGGCACGTGACCTGGGGTTTTGGAAAGGGTGGGGTGGCGGACCCGTCGCCCATTCAGTTCCCCACCCATGAATTTCATGCGAACCTCCTTCCGTTTTGTGTCCCTCTTGCTCCTGGCTGGCTGGTGCTCGCTGGCGGCCCGTGCCGAGGGGGCCGCGCCGGTGACCCCCGACGCCACGCCGGAGGCGCGGGAGCTGCTCGCCTTCCTGCAATCGATCTCCGGCAAATACACGCTCACCGGGCAGCACAACTTTCCCAATGTCCACGGGCGCAATTCCGAGTTCGCAGCGAAGTACATCGGAAAGACACCGGTGATCTTCGGCATCGACATGGGCTTCGCCAAGGCGGGGGACACCGATTCGTATCTGGCGCGCCCCGACATCGTGAAGGAGGCGATCGAGCAGTACCACAAGGGTGCAATCGTCGCGATCTGCTGGCACGCGGTGCCCCCGACTGCCGACGAGCCGGTCACCTTCCGGCCCCTGCCCGGTGCGGATCCCAAAAAACTGGAGAGTGTCCAGGGTCGCCTGCTCGACGAGCAGTTCAGGGAGGTGCTCACTCCCGGAACGCCGCTCTACAGGAAGTGGTGCGCACAGGTCGACGTCATCGCGGGCTACCTCAAACAACTCCAGGACGCGCACGTACCCGTCCTGTGGAGACCGTACCATGAAATGAACGGCGGCTGGTTCTGGTGGGGCGGCCGCACAGGTCGGTACAGCACCGTTGCGCTCTACCGTCAGATATTTGACCGCTTCGTGAACGTCGACCACCTCAGGAACCTGATCTGGGTTTGGAGCATGGACCGCATCCACAAACCCTCTCAGGAATATGCCAGCTATTTTCCCGGCATCCACCACGTCGACGTGCTCGCGCTCGACGTCTACGACAACGACTTCGCCCAGACCTACTACGACAAGCTGGTGGCGCTCTCGCAGGGCAAGCCGCTCGCGCTCGCCGAGGTGGGCAATCCGCCCTCGCCCGAGGTGCTGAAGCGGCAGCCGCTGTGGACGTATTACATGACCTGGGCGGGCATGGCGCATTACACCACGCACCGCCAGTACGCGAAGATCATGGCCGATCCGCATATCCTGAATCTTGACGACCCCCGCTATGCCGAGCTCACCGCGCCGTATCGCAAGGCCTGCGGCCTGCCGCCGGTCTCCCTCGCGCGTCAGCCGCCGGATTTTTCGGGCACCTGGGTGCTCGACCAGGACCTAAGTGCATTCGGACCTCATGGCATCGGCTTCGCCCCGGCGAAACTCAAGGTCACCGAGACGGCCGACCTATTGAAGGTCCTCACGACCCAGATCCGGGAGTACACGTCCGATCTTGTGACAGAGGACGACCTGAAGCTCGATGGCACGGAAACCAAGTCGACCTTCATGAACGCTCCGCGCGTGACGAGCGCCCGGCGCTCGCCGTCGGGCGACGCGATTGAGCTGCATTCGACGCTGACCTTCCCTTGGGGCCCTCCGGGGAAGACGTATTCGGTCGACGACACCTGGACGCTGCAGGAGGGAGGGCAGGTGCTCAGCGTCAAACGTGTCTCGGAGACGCCGATGGGCCCGCAGGAAATGACGATGATCTTCGACCGGAGGTGAGAAGGGAAAACGGGCGGCGGGGATCGAGGGTCGAGAAAGGGGTTGGTCCGCTGGAGCGCGGCGAACCGGCATGGACTTCTGTGCCGGCCTCGCTTTCGGGCCGGCCAGGGTCTGGGGCTCAGACCGCGGAAGGGTCGTTTTTATGAGATTCGGGATGGGACTGAGGACCTTCGTTGGTCACGACATGATAGTGATAAGCAACGGCGTCCTGGGGATAAGAAACAGGGACAGGCTGAGGATAAGAAACAGGGACAGGCTGAAAAAGAGGCTCATAAGGATCGGGGTGAAAAGGAATTACCTTCCAATGGAAATGGACTGCGGTGAAAAGCGCAGGATCGAGCCATCGCGACGGCAGCGGAAGGGGAGATGAGAAAACCGAAGCCAACGGAGCCACGTATCCCAGAAAATCGGCGTGTCCCTGTTTCCGTCTTGATAACGTCCCTGGAACACGTGCCCGTTCTCCGAGCGGAAGCGATTGAATCGATTCGCAAACGTCGCCTGCAGCCACTTCATCCCCTCCACCAGATTCCCCCGCGGGGTCTCCAGCGCCAGGTGATAGTGGTTCCCCATCAGGACGTACGCATGCAGCACCCACCGCGACCGCTTGCACGCCTCCTCGAGGCAGGTCAGGAACGCCTTCCGCGCCCCCTCCTCGCGAAACACGTAATCCCGGTAGTTTCCCTGGCTATACACATGGTACAGCGCCCCAGGATATTCCATTCTCAGTTTCCTCGCCATCGTCCTTCCCATCTGCCCAAGCCTCCGTTCTCAGGCGACCGCAAATATTAAGGTTTGACCCCTTCGGCCCCTGGGTCAAAACGCACATCTGGAGCGCGCACCGTTGGCGGTGGCGTCATAGTGTTGGCACAGTCGTAGCCATGCCACGCAAAGGACAACGCGGCGCGCACCGGCCGCTGGGCGCGGGAGACGATCCGCAGGGCTTTGCGGCGCTGGCCGAGAGCTACCTGGAGGCGCTGCGGGTCCGCAACTACTCGGAGGCGACGATTGCGAGCCGGGAGCACCATTTGAGGGAATTTATCCACTGGGCCGAGGAGCGGGGCCTCACGCGGCCGACCGAAGTCACCAAGCCCACTCTGGAGCGATACCAGCGGTTCCTGTTCCACTACCGCAAGAAGAACGGTCAGCCCTTGAGCTTCCGCTCGCAGCACGGGTGTCTGGTCCCGGTGCGAGCGCTCTTCAAGTGGCTGTGCCGGCAAAACCTATTGCTCGCCAATCCGGCCGCCGACCTCGACTTGCCGCGAGCGGAGAAGCGGCTCCCGCGGCACGTCCTCACGGCGGCCGAGGCCGAGCGCGTGCTCGCGCAGCCTGATGTATCCAACGCTCTTGGACTGCGGGACCGGGCGATCCTGGAGACGTTTTACTCGACGGGCATGCGCCGCATGGAACTGCTCGGGCTCAAGCTCTACGACCTCGACGCGGAGCGCGGGACGATCTTCGTGCGCCAGGGCAAGGGGAAGAAGGACCGGATGATCCCGATGGGCGAACGGGCGTTCGCGTGGGTGCGGCGCTACCTGGAGGAGGCGAGGCCACAGCTCGCGCTCACGCCCGATGATGGCACGGTGTTTTTGACCAACGTCGGCTTGGCCTTCGAGGCGAACCGATTGACGCAGCTTGTGCGGGACTACGTGGACCGCGCCCAGATCGGGAAAACCGGCTCGTGCCACCTGTTCCGGCACACGTGCGCCACGCTCATGCTCGAGAACGGCGCGGACATCCGGTTCATCCAGCAGCAGCTCGGGCACGAGAAACTGGAGACGACGCAGATTTACGCGCAAGTCTCGATCCGGATGCTCAAGGAAGTGCACACCCGCACGCATCCGGCGCGGTTGACGCTCGCCGCGCCCGACGCGGCGCAACTCGCGGGAGGCAACGAGGAACTGGCTGCGGAGCTGGCCGAAGAGGAAGCGGAGCTTGCCGACGAACGGGGATAACTCCAGATTATCACCATGACCGCTACCGACGTGATCCATCAGCTCCAGACCTTGCCGCCGCAGGAGGTGGCGAAGGTGCGCGACTGGTTGACCGAGCACGACGAGGAATCGCCCGAACTGTTGGCCGCTATCGACCAAGGCTTGCGCTCGCTGGAGGAAAAAGGCGCGCGCGTCGTGACTCGGGACGAACTCGAAAACAAGGTGCGGCAATGGGCTGGCAAGTCGCGCTGACCGACGAAGCCGACGCGGACCTGGGGCGCGTGGTGGCGTTCCTCGCGCAGAAAAGCCCGACGGCCGCGGAGCGCATCGGCCTGGAGCTGGTGGACCTGATCTTCACGCTCGACCAGATGCCCAACCGCGGCGCGCCGGTCAGGAAGCGTCCGGGCCTGCGCAAACTCGCGCACCGGCATTACCTCATCATTTACCGCGTCAACGAATCGGCCGCGCTGGTGGAGATCGTCCGGGTATGGGACAATCGCCAGGACCCGGGGAAACTGCGTTTGCCGTAGCGAGAAACGGCTCGCCGCTTCTTCTTTAGCTGCTCAGGATCGGCGGCCTTGATGACGGCAGCGACCCAGCAGCCACGCCCCCGCGCTCGACGGCTTTTTAGCCGCGATCCTTTGCCGTATCGTCACGCCCAACGGCCGCGCCGCACACATCTGATGAACCGCTTCGCGGCCCGGAAACTCGCGTCGGGGTTTTTGAGAAGAAAAGCCGCACCTCGCGCCCGGCGAACGCTGTTGCTAGTCATTATCCTGCAACGGGAAACCGAGGCTGCTGGGTGGCAACTCGTGCTGGGCTGCGTTGTAGCCCCAAACAGCACAGGCACGACGGCGTTTGTGCCGAAGCCCGGTGACGTGATCGTCTACTCTGGGAACAATGCCGTCCAAACTGCGATTGGAGCGCTTACACCGGGTGGCGATGCAGGGCATGTCGGCATTGCACTTAACGGCGGCACGGTGCTGACGGCGCGTCCGGGTGCTGGTGTTACGATTGATCCGAGTGCCGGAGCATTGGCGGGAAACAACTATGTGGTGCTCCGGCCAACCACGCCGATCAACACGCATTCGCTGGTCCAGTGGGGAATCTCGCAGATCGGGACAGGATACAACTACACTGCTCTTGTCGGCGTTCCGACGACATGGGGAGGGTCGCAGACCTGCGCTTCGCTCGTGTATGACGGGCTTCAAATCGACGGGTTTAATCCGCCGCAGATATACGACCCAACGCCGAATCAGATCAAAAATCTGCCGAATTTGCAGCAGGTGTGGCCACCGCCTCAGAACCAACCGCCGCCACCGCCCCCTCCGCCCGCACCTGCCCCTCAACCGGTGGGTCCGCACTAAACGCCATGATCTTCAGCGCACTACTTCTCGTCGCCGCTCTAATCGCGTGCCGAATGGTGAGACGGCCGGGGATCGTCAGGTTCCTTTCGATCGTCACTTTCATCTACGGGGCGCTGCTGTGCGTCTTCTTCGCGATCTCGTTGTGGTTCGTTCTTCCGATCAATAACAAGCTGTATGCCGACTACACTCCGATGGACAGGTTCTACGCCATGGCCGCGAACATCGGAGTGCCGCTTGGAGCGGTGGTCGCGATCGTCGTCATCTACTGGCTCACGATCCGGCGGCTACGGCAGCAACGACAGGTCACGTCAAAGCCATAGCCAAGCCGCTCCGGTCTTCGCTACACTTGCGCACTTGGTCTGTGGTGAGACGCAATACCCCATCGACTTCGTCGATGCGTAAGTCGCTGCCAAATCCATCCCGGAAAATGCCGCTCGTCGCAGGTCGAGCCGAAGGGGTCAAACCTTAATGTTTGCAGTCGCGTGCCTGGAATCCAAAAGGGCCTGCTAATCTTTCATTCCATTACGCAGCATCCAGCGAGGGGGCAGGAGGCGAACCCGAGCGCCACCTCAGCATGAAACTTCGCAGTTCGCGAGATGATCGGCACGAGCTGCGGAAAACAGCGGTCTAGCGCCTTGGCGGGCAGCGCGAGGGACACGGGACGCTTGGCTGACTCCGCTGCAAGCAGGCCTGAGGTGGACCCCGGAAACTGGACAGGAGGGATCGTTAATCCAAAGTCAGAGAAACCCACACGATCCACATGTCCAAGAAACGACGTCAGCACAGTCCTGATTTGAAGGCGAAAGTGGGGCTTGAAGCCCTGAAGGGAATCGAGCCGATCCACGCGATAGCGGCGAG
>JAJXVO010000140.1 GCA_021782105.1 bacterium | reverse complement strand
ATCCTCGGGAAGCTCCCGGTTGCCGGCCCCGCCGAACGCCGAGGGGTCGGCCTTGCCGTCGGAGAAATAACGGTCGATCCGGATCCAGTGCATCTCGCGGCCGCGGATCACCTGCTGCCGGCCGACGATCGGGATATTGTTCTCCGATTGGCAGGCCACCACGCAGGCGTTGCAGCCCGTGCAGATGTTCAGGTCGATCGACATGCCCCACTGCTCAAAGCCATCGAACGCCGGCGTCTTGTAGAGCGAATTGCCACGCGGAATCTCCGAGGATTTCTGGGCGAGCGTCAGCTTGTCGCCATCGCGCCCGTAAACCGGGGGCGTCTCGGCCTGCATGCCGATATCCTTCACAAAATCCGGATGCTCGCGGTATTCCTGATAATTGGCCTCGCGAACGATTCCACGGCCTTCCATCGACCAATGCATCTGGGTGTCAGCCAGCAACACGTGCTCGCCGGTCGGCTTCAGGCTGCCTCCCATCGCGTAGGAAGCGCCCTCCGCAGTGCGAACCGCATAGCCATTGAAGCCTGCCCCATTGCCCACGTGGCCGCTGTGCGTCCGGCCGTAACCGAGAGGCACCACCACCGTGTAGTCGGAGAGGCCCGGGAGAATGTGAATCGGGCCGCGCACCGTGCGGCCGCCCAATGTCAGTTCCGCGATCGGCGCGCTTTCCTTGCCCTGCACCTCGTTTTGAGCCTCCAGGCGCGCCACCTGCACCGGCGCCGCCTTGGGATACACCCCAAGCGCCTTCGCCAGCTTCGGGCTGATCAGGAACGCATTGTCCCAGGTCAGGCGCGACATCGGATCGGGACACTCCTGAAGCCAGCCATTGTTGGCGAAACGCCCGTCGTCGACCTTGTAGTCGGCGACGAAACGCACCTCGAGATTGGATTCGGACAGCGCCTCGAAATGGGCGGCACTGCGGTACAGCTTCGCCATCGACACGGGGTCAAGACGCACGTCGACCAGCGAATAGCCAGTGCCCTCGGCAAGGCCGTCGTGGAGGAATTTCTCAATCGCGCGCTGCGGATCGCCACCGATCAGCGGAGTGACCGTGTTGAACACCTGCGTGTACGGATCGATCACGCTCTCACCCGACAGGCGGGCAAGCACTTCAACCTCCGTGAGGCCGTTGAACAGCGGCATGATCATCGGCTGGATCGGCAGCACCGTTCCATCGATGGTCCGTGCGTCACCCCATGATTCGAGGTAATGCGTCGCCGCCAGATGCACCTGGGCGTGCGCGGAGGTCTCGTCGACGTAGTAACCGTAACGGACGACCTGCGGCACCTTCTTGAGCAGTTCCGCAAAACCCAGCTCGACGGGGGCGTTGTAGGCCGGGTTGCCGTTGAGCACGACCAGGGTCTTGACCCCGCCAGACTGGATCGCCTTCGCGAGATCCTGGATCGACGCCGCAACGGGCACCTCGATCAGGGCAAAATCAATCGTGCGCTGGACGTTGCCGAGGAAGACATTGATCGCGTAGGCGATCGCATGCACCTGGGCGGTGTGGTGGGACCCCGCGAGCACGAGGCTCTCGCCGCGATGCTCGAGCAGGTCGGCCGCACAGGCCTTGATCCACTCGGGAGTGACATCGAGGCCGCGCGTAAGCGGCTCGAAATCCTGGTTGCCCGTGACCTCGACCGCCAGCGCGGCCGCCAGCGCGAGCATATGGCTGGAGGCGAGCCGGAGCCGGTGGTCGGCCATGGCACCCGTCAGCGAGAAACCGCTCTCCGCCACGTAGAGGCGATTCATCTCATCGGTGGGCTTGAGCACGCGACGCCCCTGCGAGAAATCGCGGGTGTGGGCGAGATTGTCGGCTTCCGCGCCGAGGAAATCAGCGTCGAGAGAAACGATGCGACGGGCCTTCGCGAAGCGGTACAGGGGCTTCACGGATCTGCCGAAGCAGGCCAGGGCCGCCTCGACGGGAGGCTCGTCACGGACGGGCTCGTACTCGGCCCAAATCGCCTTCGGGAGGCGCTTGCGCAGACCCGCAACGAGGCGGGCGCGCGTCGGAGAGCTGGAGGAATCGGCGAGGATCGCGAGACCCGCGCCCTGCGTCGCCGCATAGGCCTGGCCCAGCGCATCGACAATATCCGTAGCGTCGGGCGTCTCGATCTTGGCGCCGTCCTTGAGGTGCGCAGTTGCGCGATCGGGATCGTAAAGCTCCAGCAGCGAGGCCTGCGCCATCAGCGTGCTCGCACCACCGTAGGTCGCGTAAGTCGGATTGCCCTCGATCTTCGTCGGACGCCCCTGGTGGGTTTCGGCGAGCAACGGGAGCGCGTAACGACGCAGCGGCATCGCCGTGGCGTAGTAGAGCGGAAGGCCGGGAATCGCGTCCTCAACGGACTTGCCGAAGGGCAGGATGTGCAGCTCCGGACGGCGGCAGCCGGACAGGCCCAGGCCACCCAGGGCAAACGAGGCGGCCATGATCTTCAGGAAATAACGGCGGTCGACGCCGTCGATGGACGACGCGCCCTCCGGAAATTCACGCTCGAGCTGAGCCTTGAAGCCGGGAGATTCCGCCAGTTCTCCGAGGCTGCGCCAGTAGCGCGGGCCGCTGAGCTCGGAGGGTTCGGGATGCTGAACTACGCGTTTCATCGGTGGCAGCCAGAGCAGCTGAGAGGAGGTTTGATTTTCCAGTCGTGGACGAACTTCTCTCCGTCGCGGAGCTGGGCGGCCGGACCGCCGGGATTGGTCCAGCCCAGATTGGTGACTTCGTTGAGCGGTCTGATGAAGGGCGCCGGATTGCGGTGGCAATTCAGGCAGAAGCCCATCGACAGCGGTTTCTCGTGGCGCACGACGTCCATCTGGTCGACGCGGCCATGGCATTCCACACAGCTGACACCGCGTTCGATGTGGGCCGCATGATTGAAATACACGAAATCGGGCACCTGGTGAATGCGCACCCACGGCACCGGCTGGCCGGTCTTCGCACTCTCACGCACCACCTCGAGCAGCGGACTCTGGGTCTTGATCTGGTTGTGGCAGTTCATGCAGGTCTGCGCCGTCGGGATGTTCGCAAAACCCGAGTGCTCCACATTGCTGTGGCAGTAGCGGCAATCCAGCCCCAGTTCCCCCGCATGCAGACGGTGGCTGAAGGGCACCGGCTGCACCGGAGCATAACCGACGCGCGTGTATGCCGGCGTCATGTAATAGGTCACACCCGCCGTCACCACCCCCGCGAGGACCACCAGAAAGATGGCGATCTGCAAAGGCAGCCGGTTGGCCGATTTCGGAAACAGATTGGACATAACCGAAAAGTCTGGGTTGGAAAAACGCCGCCTTGCTCAGGCGAGGGTGCGCCGGGCAAAGGACCGCCGGCCCGGTCGCAGAGTCGGGGTAGTCATCGCCCCACCGCGGACTGCGGAAGGTGTCGAGAAAGCGGGCGATCTGAGCAGGCCGATGGCGAGGGCAGCCTTACCAATTTTTGAAATAAAGGTCTGTCGCGATAATTCAGCGCGCACGGGATGGGCAAAAAAGGTTATGGGGAGGACGAAAAAGGGAAAGGTGTGAAGTCTACTCAGATTTTGACAACTATGCTTCACGATCTGTTTTCATTAGTAGATCACCCACTCGCCGAAAGGCATTCTTATCAATTTCGACTAATAGTTCACCAGCCTCCGCCGGGCGTACGCCCGGCGGGAAACAGATCAAATCAGGATAATCCAGGGGTTTAAACGTTCAAGGAACGATCGTGACGCCCGCAATGGGTGCATCGCTGATCGGAGATCCATCCGCGATATGGAGCGGACGGGCCTTGAGAGGGTAACGATAAAGCTGACCTTCGTAGTTTCGGAAAACGATCTCGTTGTCGTCGGCCGAAACCACGGTGTCGGGATTGATGGGCACCTTGCCGCCGCCGCCCGGCGCGTCGATCACATACTGCGGAACGGCATACCCGGTCGTGAAGCCGCGCAGCGCCTTGATGATCTCGATGCCCTTGCGCACATCGACCTTGAAGTGGGCCCCCCCGGTGATGAGGTCCATCTGGTAAAGGTAGTACGGGCGCACGCGCATGCGAAGCAGGCGGTGCACGAGGGCCTTCATCACCTCGGCGTCGTCGTTGATCGCGCGCAGCAGCACGCTTTGGTTGCCTAGCGGCACTCCGGCAAACGACAGGCGATCGCACGCCGCCTTCAGCTCGGCCGTGCACTCCTTCGGATGGTTGACATGGATACTCATCCACACGGGGCCATGCCGGCGGAACACCTCGCACAGCTCCGGCGTGATGCGCTGCGGCAGGAACACCGGGATGCGCGAGCCGATGCGGATGAATTCCACGTGTTTGATCTCGCGCAGCCGCGCCAGCAGATGCTCCAGCTTGCGGTCGGACAGCAGCAGGGGGTCGCCTCCCGACAACAGCACGTCGCGAATTTCCGGATGCGACTCGATGTACCGCAGGCCCTGTTCGTATTCGGGATGAAAGTTGTAGTCCTGGGCGTTCGACACCAGACGGCTGCGCGTGCAGTAGCGGCAGTAGGCCGCACAGCGGTCCGTCACCAAGAAAAGCACCCGGTCGGGATAGCGGTGCACGATGCCGGCCACCGGCGAATGCGCGTCCTCCCCCAGCGAATCGAGCATCTCACCCTCCGATACCAGCATCTCTCCCGCCCGCGGGATCACCTGCTTGCGAATCGGACACTCCGGGTCGGTGCGGTCGATCAGGTTGAAAAAATACGGCGTGATCGCGAGCGCCAGTTTCTTGCTCGCAAACGCACAGCCCGCCTTCTCCTCGGTCGTCAGCGTCATGTACTGCTCCAGCTGCTCGACGCTGGTGATACGGTTCTTCAGCTGCCAGGACCAGTCCCGCCAGTCGTTCTCAGGTATGTGTTGCCAAAGGCCCTGGCCTTCGAACCACGCGGATCGGTCTTCAGTGTATTCCATCGATGGAGAGTGACTAGGCAAAGCGATATCCCCGATTGCGGGGCTGTCAAATACGGCTCCTGGACGGCTCACCGCCAAAACGAATCGTTTATGGCCCGATAACCCCCTCTGATCCCGCGGTTTTCAGCCAAAGTGACGGCGAATGTCAGAAACCCCTTGGCATACGTGGCGGGCTCCTTTTTGGTTTCCCTTTAATGTCCACTCTCAAGCCCGCAGTCCTCGCACTCGAAGACGGTTCCGTGTTCCGCGGCCGCGCTTTCGGCGCCGACGCCGCCATCGCCGGCGAATGTGTCTTCAACACCTCGATGACCGGCTACCAGGAGATCATCACCGACCCCTCGTATTTCGGCCAGATCGTGACCATGACGGCCGTGCAGATCGGCAACTACGGGATCAATGAGGAGGACGCCGAGTCGTCCGCGCCCAAGGCCAGCGGCTTCGTCGTTCGCGAATTGTCGAGCATCACCAGCAACTGGCGCTCCACTGTTTCGCTCACCGACTATCTCGCCAGGCACGGCATCCCCGGGATCAGCGAAGTGGATACACGCGCCATCACCAAGAAGCTGCGCGTCGACGGCGCCATGAAATGCTGCCTGAGCACCCTGCCCCTCTCGGATGAGGAGGCCGTCAGCCGCGCCCGCTCCTGGCGCGACATGGCCGGCAGCGATTATGTGAAGGACGTCACCTGTACCCAGCCCTACCTCTGGCTCCCCAACGCCGACGCCAATCACAACAAGCAATACCTGCCCGCGGGCACGACCTTCAGCGCAACCCATACGCCCGCCCGGCACTTCAAGGTCGCCGCCTACGATTTCGGAGCGAAGTACACGATTTTCCGCAAGCTCGTCCGTCACGGGTTCGACGTCCACGTCTTCCCGGCAACGGCCACGCACGAGCAGATCCTCGATCAGGGCGTCGACTGTCTGTTCCTGTCCAATGGGCCCGGCGATCCTGCCGCCCTTCCCTACATTCACAAAACGGTCACCGCCCTGCTGCCCAAGCTGCCCACCTTCGGCATCTGCCTCGGGCACCAGATGATCACTCACGCGATCGGCGGAACGACCTTCAAGCTCAAGTTCGGCCATCGCGGCGGCAATCAGCCCGTGAAAAACGTCGAAACGGGCAAAGTCTCCATCACCGCGCAGAACCACGGTTTCGCCACCGATCCCAAGAGCATCGAGAAGGGCGGCGGGAAGGTCACGGAAATCAATCTCAACGACGGCACGGTCGAGGGCCTGCGCCACAACTCGCTCCCGGTGTTCAGCGTGCAGTACCACCCGGAGGCCGCTCCCGGCCCCAACGACGCGGACGCCTTGTTCCTGGATTTCCACCGGCTCGTCGAATCCCGCAAGGCCGGCAGGATCTAGGCGCACCGGCCCCCCGCGCGCTCAGCCGAGCACGGCCTCGAATTTTTCTGCGTCCTCCGGCGTGTCCACCCCGATCGTGGGATCGTCCGTGAAGCCAACCGCAATGTCGTAGCCGTTCTCCAGCACCCGCAGCTGCTCGAGTTTCTCGATGCGCTCGTAGCGACCCGCCGGCAAAGTCGCAAACCGCTCCAACAGGTCCGCCTTGTAGGCATAGAGGCCCAAATGCCGGTAGCAGGGGTTCGCCTCCACCCAGGCATCGTCAACCCGCCCCCCCATGTCGCGCGAATACGGCACCGGCGACCGCGAAAAGGTAAGCGCCCGGCCATCGTTGCGCACCACCACCTTCACCTGATTCGGATTGCAGAAATCCGCCGCCGTCCGAAACCGGGTCGCAAGCGTCGCCATCGCCACCTCCCCCGCAATCAGCGCGGCAAGGCTGCGGATCTGCGCCGCGCTCACCATCGGCTCGTCCGCCTGCACGTTGATGACGTGGTCCGCCTTCACCAGCCGATTTGCCTCGGCGATGCGGTCGGTGCCACTCTGGTGCGACGGACTGGTCCGCAGCGTCTCATGGCCCGCCGCCCTCAGCGGCGCCTCCAACAAGGGGTCGTCCACGGCAAAATCAACCGCCAATTCCGGGACTTCTCCGCGAATGCGGGCCGCCACCCAGAGCACCAGCTCGCGGCCTTTGATTTTGTGCAAAAGCTTGCGGGGGAACCGTGTAGACTCGAGTCGGCAGGGGACGATGATCGCGGTCTTGGCCATGCGGCAAGGCTGGCGCCCCGGTTTTTGGGTTGCAAGCCGCGCCGCGTCTTCGATGGTTTGCCTTCCTGTTTTAATCCATGGACAAGACCGATTCCGCTTCAGCCGCAGGCGGCCAGCTCGTCAAAGAGCTCGTCGTTCAAAACAAGATGGGCATCCACGCCCGTCCCGCGGCCATGATCGTGCGCATCACCAACAAATTCAAAGCGGATGTCTTCGTCGAGAAGGACGAGGAGCAGGTCAACGGCAAGAGCATCATGGGGCTCATGATGCTCGCGGCCGGCAAGGGCTCCAAGGTCAAGTTCATCGCCTCCGGCGACGACGCCTTGTCGATGGTCAACGAACTCGAGGCCCTGTTCGCTCGAAAGTTCGACGAGGCCTGAGGCCTTCCCGCCCCTACAGCCGGTAAAATCGGCGGGCGTTGTCCGAACTCGCCGCGCTCAGCGTCGCAAAGTCGACCCCAAACAGCGCCGCCGCCGCCTCGGCCGTGTGCCTCAGGTAGGCCGGCTCGTTGGGTTTTCCCCGATGGGGAACCGGCGTCAGGTACGGCGCATCCGTCTCCAGCATGAATCGCCCCAGCCCCTGAAGACGCGCCGCCGCCCGGACCGCCTCCGCGTTTTTATAGGTCAGGATGCCTGTGAACGACCCCACCCCTCCCCTCCCCGCAAGCTCCGCCATCTCCGCCTCGCCCTCGGAAAAACAGTGAAACACGACCCGCGCCCAGTCGATCCCACTCGCCTCAATCATGTCCATGCATTCGCGAAAGGCCCCGCGCGAATGCACGACCAGCGGACACCCCAGCCGGCGGGCCAGGTCGAGATGCGCCGCAAACGAGGCCTTCTGCCAACGCAGGAGCCGCTCGGCCTGTTCCGCATCCGCAGGCAGATGAAACCGGTCCAGCCCGGTCTCTCCAATCGCCACCGGCTCCGGCCCCTGTTCGAAACAGCCCTCCAATTTTGCGACCGCCTCCGACCAGCGCTCGTCCACCGAACACGGATGCAGTCCGACGGTGTGGCGAAGCAGCGATCCGTGCTCCCTGCATAGGTCCGAATACAGGGCCCAGTCTCCGGGCTCCGTGCCGATGGTGATCATCATCTCCAGCCCCGCCTCCCGCGCGCGGGCCAGCACCTCGGGCAGGACACCCTTGCGCGCAAAGGATTCCAGATGCGTATGCGTGTCGATCAGACCCATGGCGGAATCGCGCCACAGGCCGGTCGCACGCGCAAGCGAAAGCCGCCCGCCGCCCGGCATCAGAGATAGAGCGGGCCGTAACGCTCCCGCAAATACCGCATCAGAGGCTCTGGCGAGAGCTCGGCGCCCGTCGCCCGCCGCGTCAGTTCGAGCACGTCGTAGCGCCGCCCCTGCGCATGCACCTCCCGGCGCAGCCAGCCCAGCACCTGCGTGAAGTCCCCCTCGGCAAAGCGCGCCTCCAGGTCAGGGTGCTGGTCCACCAGCTTGTACCACAGCTGCGCCGCCAGCATGTTGCCGATGCAATAACTCGGGAAATACCCAAACGCCCCGCCGCTCCAGTGCACGTCCTGCAGCACCCCCTCCCGGTCGCTCTCCGGCTCCAGCCCGAGCAGGTCCTTCGAGGCCTGTTTCCACGCCCGCGGCAAATCCTGCACCGCCAGATCCCCTGAAAACAGCCGGCGTTCCAACTCGAAGCGCAGCAGGATGTGCAGGTTGTAGGTCACTTCGTCGGAATCCACGCGAATCAGCGTGGGCGCCACCGCATTCACGGCCAGATACAGCGATTCGCTGGAGATCCAGCCAAGCTCCCTGCGGAAGACCTCCCGCAGGCGCGGCTCAAAATGACTCCAGAAGCCGCGGCTGCGCGCCACCTGGTTCTCCCAAAGCCGGCTCTGCGACTCGTGCGCGCCCATGCCGGCCGCCATCGCAAGCGCCGTGCCCGCGTGCTCCTCGGGCAGGCCCTGCTCGTACATTCCGTGCCCCGACTCGTGTATCGCGCTGAACAGCGAGTCCAGCGGATTGTCCGCGTCGAACCGCGTCGTCATACGGATGTCGGGCCCCGTCCCCGAACAGAAGGGATGCAGGGACACGTCGAGCCGCCCCCGCCTGTAGTCGAATCCCAGCGCCGCCGTCACCTCCAGCGCGAGCTTGCGCTGCGCCTCCACGTCGAAGCCCCGCAGAAACGCAGTGTCCGGCTTCACGGGCGAGGCCACCACCGCGTGGGCAAACGGAACCAGCTCCTCCTTGAGCCGGCCAAAAAGCCTCCCGATCAGCTCCGCGCTCATGCCCGGATCGTGCTGGTCGATCAGGTAGTCGTAGGGCCGCTCGCCCCAGCCGAGGTACCCCGCCTCCCGCCGCGCCAGCTCCACGTGCCGCTCGAGGTGGGGCGCAAACGCCGCAAAATCCGACCTCGGCCTCGCCTCCGCCCACGCGTGAAAGGCACGGCTGCTCAACTCCGCCTTCTCCCGCACGAACTCCGCCGGCAACCGCACCGCCCGGTCGTAATCGCGGCGCGCCTGCCGCAGCACCACGCGCTGATCCCCGTCGAGCGGGCCCTGGTCCGCCTCCAGTTCGCCGAGCAGCTCGCCCAGCACAGGATCCGACGCCTCCCGGTGCTGCAACTCCGCCATCACCGCGTTCTGCTCCGCGCGCCGGTCCGCGCCCCCGGGGGGAAGGTTGACCTGCTCGTCCCAGACCAGGACGTCGGCCACGGTATAAATAGTGTGGATACGCTTGAGGCGCGCAACGAGTCGTGAATAGGCGTCTGCGGTTTTCATGTCAGGGTGAATAAGGTGTGATGGGTTTGGCGGTCTCCGGCGCCAGCGGGACCTCGTTCAGGTAGATGCTGCCTCCGCTGGCCTTGGCGCTGATCGCGGGGCCGCCTCCGTTGAGCTCCAGCGTGGCGCGGCTGCGCCCCACCCCGCCCGAAACGGCGGTGAGCTTGAGCTGGTTCTTGACGTTGACGATCTTCCCGAAGATCGACGCCTTCAGCCGGAGCGTGCAGGCGCTGCGGGGATCCAGCGATATGAGCATGTTCGCGCCGCCCGTGATTAGCGTGGCGGGCGCCACGATCGGATCGCGAAAGCCGCAGACCAGGTCCGCCCCGCTGGTTTCCGCGCGCACGCCCGCCCCGGCGGACTGCACCTCGATCTCCCCGCCGTAGCCATACACATCCGCAAAACCTCCCACGGGGCCCACCCGGAAGTTGCCGCTGATCGAGCGCAGCTTGAGGTTACCCGTGCAGTGCGCGATCACGATGTCGCCAAAGTCGCTGGTCGCGACGACGTCGCCGTCGATCCCCTTGAAATAGATCAGGCCGTAGCCCGTCTTAACCTCGGCCCGGCCCTTCACCTCGCCCACCGTCACGCCGCCGTCCCGCGTCACCATCTTCAGGTTGCATCGGCGCGGCACGGTGAGGGTGAACGCGAGCTGCACCGGCGGCCAGGACTCGAAGGTCCAGTGGATGTCCCGGGAGTACTCCGCGGTGATCGCCACGCCGTTGCCTTTGCGCGTGATCCCGAGCGCGAGGTTGTGGCGGATCTCATCCGCCTTGGCCGGCTTCTCGGTCATGTAGTCGTAACGCGTGTGGACCTCGATCTCCGGGGCATCCGAGGGCTGCACGAGCACGCTGCCGGCGAAGATCGAGAGCTCGACCGTCGCCGGTTTCGCCGGATCGACCGCAAAGTGGTCGTCGGTGACGCG
>JAJXVO010000139.1 GCA_021782105.1 bacterium | reverse complement strand
GTCACTGAGGTCGAGCGAACCTTCGATCACCCAGGGTTTTCCCGAGGTTGAAGGAGGTGGCACGCTCAGTGCGACGACCAGATCCCGAGCATAGCCGCGTCCCTGAAACACGCCGCCGACAAAAGGCCGCCTGGAGTCGCGCACGGCGCGAAAATAACCGCGGTCCGCGATGGATTGCGCTCCCTCCGCGATCGGTTTGCCGTCCGCGCCGAGTTGCGGCCAGCTTGCGACGACACGTCCGCGGGCGTCGGCGATCGCCAGGGTCTTGAAGCCGGGGAAAGCGACATAGGTCTGTTCGAGTCGGGCAGTTGCCTGAGCAGGATCGAAACCCGCTTTCGTGGATACGCAGAAAGCGAGCGCCGAGAGTGCCCTTTGCCGTTCGACGATCAGAGCCGACAGGCGCGTCCGGGCCTGGGTTGCGAGCGCGAGCATGGCGTGCTCCGACCTGGCGCGTGTGGATTCATTGAACGTGTGACCGGCGATCATGCTGAGCACCGCCACCGGAAGCGCGGCGATGAGGCTGAAACGCCTGAACAACGTCCGATGCAGACGGCCGCCGTCGGCGGGCGGAGTCCACGGCGACGCCATGCGCTTGAACCAGCCCGATTGGACGACCAGTTGCACCACCAGGGCCGCCACGATGCCGTTGCAGGCATCCTTGCTGGGCTCGATCCAATTGAAGGGGAAAGGCTGCCGCCCGAGAAGCACGGACCAGGCGAGCGCGGCGGGAAACCCGAGACTCGCCCAGAACAGGGCATCGGCCATGAGCGGTTGCCTGCCGCGACGCACCCACAGGCCCACAGCGAAGGCCTCGGCCGTCATGAGCACGACTCCGACCCCGTGATTCCACATCAACCAAGTCCGAGAAAAGGCGAGGACCGCCGAAAGCGCCCCCCACCAGGGACCATAAACCGTGGCCACCAGCAGCGAGAGCACGCCGCCTGCGACGACCTGCGAGTTGCCCACGACACTCAGCCCGAAGCCGTTCAAGGCGAAGCCGATCGCGCCTACAGCAAGACTGATCACCAAAGGGTGCGTTCGAAACAGGGGGCTTCGCGACGGGGCAGACATTCGCCGGGCTGGGGACCCTCAAAGCCTTCTCGCCGACGACTGTGGTGGCGAGGCGTAAGTGCACCCTGATAAACTGAAAGAAGCGAGAAGTGAGGAGCGAGCAGCGAGAATGATTTTAGCGCTGTCCCGCGGACGCTGGCGCGTGGTAGGGCCAACCTCTGCAGTATCGCACCCTGAGCGGAGTCGAACGGGCGAGTGGGCCGGGCCTGGCTCCAATTTCAGCCTTTCAGCATTTTCCGATCCCGTTTCCCATCCCTTTCATCCCGTTCATGCCTGCGCAGTAGTCCTCCGACCCTGCGCCAAGGCGATCACCGAGGCCTTCGCGCAGGCCCGCCGACGGAATCGGCCGGTAAATAAAGTACGAACGTGCAACCCCTTGATTCATATAGGAGCTTTCCACGCGTAGTCGCAATTCCAAGAAATGGGTTTACAACCAAAACCCCGGTAACTTACAAGAAACGGACAATGCCAGATGCGGTTAACGCCAGTTCGCCCGTAAGTGACACATCAAAGTTCGTTCTGAAGCCCTTCACGCCCGAAGACGAAGCCGCTCTGCGCGAATCCCTCCGGAGGTGCGCCCCCTCCTCTTTTGAGGCCGCCGTCCAATTCCGCCGGACAGGAAATCCCGAACATGTGCCGGCCGTGGTGATCGGCGTCATCGAACGTTTCGTCGAGCCCGACCTTCGCTCCAAACTCAAGGACGCCGATGATGATCTGCGCCTGATCGAGGACCTCGGCATCGACTCGTTGACGATGATGGAGATCGTGATCCTCGTGGAGGATGTGCTGCAGATGTCGATCAACAACGACGAACTGCGCAACCTTCGCACGGTCGGTGATGTGAAGACTTTTATCGACTGCAAGATACGCGGGCTCGCCGTGCCGAAGCCGACACGCTTCATCCCGATCGAGGTCATCGCCGCCGTCATGCCGATGCAGCCTCCCTTCCTGTTCATCAACGAGGCCTCGGTCAGCTCGACCGCCGCCAACGGCCGCTATCGGATCACGGGGCAGGAGTTTTTCCTCCAAGGTCATTTCAAGGACAACCCGGTGATGCCCGCTTCGATCATGCTCGAGGCCCTGGGTCAACTGGCGGTGCTTTATTTGCTGGAGGGGCACCCCGCCGAAGCCGGCAAGGTCATCAATCCGGCGACAATCTATTTCACGGGCTGCGAAGGGGTCCGGGCGCATCGCGTATGCCGGCCTGGAGACCTGCTGTCGCTGTCCATCAAACCGAAGCGCAGCAAGATGCCGCTGGCGACCTTCGAGGGAAGCATTCGCGTGGGCCAGGAAAAGGCGGTCATGGTGGAGGAGATCACCCTCACCTTCGCCCTGATGGACGCGCCGACGCCGCCCCTTGCGCCCCCAGCCCCGGCTCCGGAACCGACAACTCCCGAGCCTGCAAAGGCTCCCGCTCCCGACGGAAGCCCGAAGACTCCGGACGCCTGAGGGTCCGGAACCGCGCCGAGAGTGGTGGAACCTTCCCCATCTCCCGTGATCGAAGCCCGCCGAGCCTAGCCTTGCCGTCCCGGCCGGCGACCGTTCAGCCTTTCTCACTTCATCATGCCCAGAGTCTTCATCACAGGCCTAGGGTTCATCACCAGCATTGGCAACGACGCGTCCGCGGTCTCCGAGAGCCTCCGCACGCTTCGCCACGGCGTGGCGCTCTTCGAGCCCTTCCAGAAGGACGACGTTCCCGTGAAGGTCGCGGCTCCCGTCCGCGATTTTCGCCTCGAGGGAGTGGATCCCGAAGACTGGACGTATCCGTCGCGCTACACGATCCGGCGCGAGGTGATCCGGAGCATGGCGCCCAACGGCGTCTATGCGTGGTGCGCGGCGCAACAGGCCATCGAGGATGCGGGCCTGAGCGAGGCGGACATATCGAACCCCGACACCGGCCTTTATGCGGCGTCGGGCGGCTCGCCCTTCATGCTGGGCTACCTGCTCAACCGCCTGAACACGCACGGCGTCATGCGCTGCTCTCCGCTCGGGATCGTCGCGTCCATCGCAGGCACCCTCAATTTCAACCTCGTCGCGCACCTTCGCATCAAGGGCTCCTCCTGCGGTTTCTCGTCGGCATGCGCCTCGTCCTCGCACGCGCTGGGCTACGCCTACGACGACATCGTGCTTGGACGTCAGAAACGCATGATCGTGGTCGGCGCGGAGGACTGCAACCGGGAGAGCATCCTGCCCTTCGCCGGCATGCGCGCGCTCTCGCTTCAGAAGGATCCCAACCGAGCCTCGCGCCCCTTCGACGCGGCACGCGACGGGTTTGTGGGGACGGGAGGTGCGGCGGTGCTCATCCTTGAGAGCGAGGACGAGGTGGCGCGCCGTGGCACCAAGGTTTACTGCGAGCTCGTCGGCTGGGGCCAGGCCTCGGACGGGCACAATGTCGCAATCTCCCACCCGGAAGGCGCCGGACTTTCCGGAGCCATGGTCAAGGCGCTCCGCGCCACGAAGATGGAGCCAGGCGAGGTCTCGTACATCAACGCCCATGCCACCTCCACTCCGATCGGGGATCTCTCCGAGGCGCGTGCGATCAAGACGATCTTCTCCCCCTCAGGGGCCTCCCCTGCCGTGAGCAGCACCAAGGCACTGACAGGGCACGGACTTTCGCTGGCGGGGGCGATGGAGACCGGCTTCTGCGCGCTGGCGATCAAGGAGGGGTTCACCCCCGGCTCGGCCAACATCACGACGCTCGACCCCGCCTGCGACGGCATATCCATTCTTCGCGAGACCCTGCCGACGGGTCCCACCGTGGCGTTCAACAACAGCAGCGGTTTCGGCGGGGCCAACGTGTGTCTCGTCCTCCGCAAGGCCTGAGTCCCGCGGAGCCCGACGCATGAGCCGACTCCGCCTCTCCGCGCAATGCCGCAGCGCCCTCGTGACGGGTGCGAGCGCGGGGCTGGGGCTCGCCTTCGCACGGGCCCTGCTCGACGAGGGCGTCGCCGTGTGGGGAACCGCGCGCGACGCCGCCCGGCTGTCACCACTTACCGGACACGCCGAGTTTCACGCGGTCGAACTCGACCTGGGCGTCCCCGACGCCGCGGTTGCCGCGTTCGCCCGGGCCGACACGGCCGCCGGCGGCTTCGACCTTGTCGTGCACAACGCGGGCTACGGCCTGTTCGGTCGTTTCGCCGAGGTCGGCGACCAGGCCTGGGAGGAGCAGGTTCGCTCGATGCTTCTCACCACCGCGCGCCTAAGCCGGGCCGCCTTTCGCGGGATGCTCACCCGCCGCCGCGGCTGTCTGGTCCATGTCTCCTCGCTCGCAGTCGAGTTTCCCCTGCCCTTCATGAGCGGCTACAATGTTGCCAAGGCCGGGCTCGCCGCACTCGGCGAGAGCCTGATGGCCGAGGCGCGGGGCACCGGCGTGAGCGTCGTCGACTTTCGTCCCGGCGACTATCGCACAGGCTTCAACACGGCGATGCAGGGGCGCAGGAACCCGGGCGCCGACCCGGTGGAGCGGCGCGTGTGGGAGAGGCTCGAGGCGACGCTGGCCGCTGCGCCGGCTCCGGAGCGGGCCGCGCGGGACCTGCTGCGCGCCGTTGCCCGGGGGCGCAGCGGAGTCGTCCGCTCGGGTTCGTTTTTCCAGGCCAGGATCGCGCCCGCCCTCGCCTCGGTCGCCCCGTCGTCCTGGCGCCGGGCCGCCGAGGCCCGCTATTTCCACCTCGGCTGATCCCGCTCCATGTCCAAGATCCGCATCCTCGTCCTCACTTCCAGCACCGGCGGCGGCCACGATGCGCGCGCCCAGGCCTTTGCCGAATGGTGCTTCCAACTCTACCGCCACCAGGTGGACGTCCGGATCGAACAGATGCTCGAGGACTCGTCGTTCCTGAACCGCGCGGGCGTGGACTTCTACAATTGGATACAGAAAAAGGCGCCGTATCTGCATACCCCCTACTACACGTTCGTCGAGGCGCTCAGTTATCTGAACAGCAACTCCGTCCAGTTCGGAGCCTCATACTACAGGGACATTCTCCTCGACTACAAACCGCACCTGGTCTTCAGCGTGCACGACTGCCTCAACCGCGGCTATTTCCAGGTCGCGCGCAAGCTGCTCGGCGCCGACTCCGTGCGCTGCGCCACCTATTGCGGCGAATTTTCCGGTGGCTGGGGCTACTCGCGCAACTGGATCGAGCCGTCCGTCGATCTCTACATCTCCCGCACCCGCACGGCCAACGACTACGCCGTCAGGAAGGGCGTGCCCGCCGAGCGCTCGCGCATCCGCGGACACCTGATGCGCCCGCGGGCCTACACGGAGGTCGTGTCCGGGCCGGACGTGCCGCGCTTTCGTCACGACCGCCTCGGCCTCAAGCCCGACCGCTTCACCGTCTTTCTCGCGACCGGCGGCAACGGGGCCAACAATCACCTGGACCTGCTGCCCGCGCTCGTGAAACACGCCGACCGCTGCCAGGCGATCGTGATCTGCGGCAAGAATCGCGAGGCGTACAATCATCTCGTGCACTGGCGCGCCAACCACCCGGAGTTTGCCTGCTACGTCGAGGGGTATTCGGAGATCGTGCACCTGCTGATGCAGGTGAGCGACGCCATCGTGACTCGCGGAGGGACGACCACCTGCGCCAAGGCGCTGCATTTCCGCTGCCCGATCGTGTTCAACGCCTTTGGAGGCATCATGCCGCAGGAGCTGCTGACGTGGAAATTTTTCCGCAATGGCGCCGGCTGCGAGAAGATCGAAACGGGCTCCGATTTTGCGGGTATTATCGACCGCTGGATGGCCTCGCCGGCGGACTATCGTGCGGCGAAGGACCGCTTCGAAGCGCTGCGCTACGAGGAGGATCCCGTCACGGTGGTCGAGGAGCTGGTGGGACTGGCCAATGAGGCGGCGCGGGTCCCGCTGGAGCGTCTGGCGTTTCCGCCCACGGACGACGCTGAGGAGCCCTCGATCTAGGACCGCGGTGCATCCGGGCTCCGCCTGAGCGAGGCCTTGGGGGCAGGCGTCGGGGTGGACGGGACCGGATGGCGCTCCGGTTTGTTGTGCCTCAGCCAGGCCTTGAAGGCCGAGGCCAGCGTCGAGGCGTGCTGGCCGGGATAAGTCAGAAGATAGAATCGGCGGTGGATCGCGCGTCGCAGGGGCAGCACCACGAGCCGTCCCGCCTCGACCTTGTCCGCCACCGCATGCATCGAGAGCAGCGCCAGGCCCATGCCGTGTTCGACACCGCGCATCAGGGCCTCGACGCTCGCCCACTCGGTCGTCCCCGCGATTCCCGGGACCTTCGCCAGAAGCCCGCGGGTGACGCTCAGGGTGCCCGAGCCCGGCTCACGCACAAGCCAGTGCTGGCCAGCCAGGTCCTTTGGCGAAAGCAGGCCTCGCTGTCCAAGCGGATGCCCTGCCGGCCCCACCACGACCATGACGTCGTCCGTCCAATGTTCCGCGTCGAGGTCCGCCGGGATCTCCTCCGATTCAACCAGGCCCAGGTCGATCGTACCATCGCGCAGGCCGGTGGCGACCTCCTCGGAGTTTCCGATGAGCATGGCGACGGTGACCTTGGGCATGAGGGTGCGAAAACGCGCCAGCAGCGCGGGCATGCAGTAGTTTCCAATCGTCATGCTGCAGCCGAGCCGGAGCTGACCCGTGAGGGCGTCGGGACCTCCGCGCGCCGAGCCGACCCATTCCCTCACTCCGGCCACCAGCCCCTCGGCCCCTGTCAGCAGGCGTCGTCCGCGGTCGTTGAGGCGGAGCCCCCGGCCGGCGCGCACGAAGAGCGGGCCGCCCGAAGACGACTCGAGGTTGCGCAGGGCCACGCTCGCCGCGGGCGCCGACAGGTTCACGCGCGCCGCAGCCTCCGCCAGGCTGCCGGAGCGCGCGACGGCCACAAAGATCTCAAGCAGACGAAGGGTCACAGACATCGGCTTTGATTAGATGAAATCTAACGATCGATTCAATAAGTTAAACCCCATTGAACGTGGGAGCCTGCTAAGCTAGGCCCCACATGAATACAGTTGTACAAACGGAACCGGTGGGTTGGAAGCCGGCGATACCCTGGCTGGCCGCTGCGGCGGTCTTTGCCGCGGTGGGGGCGACCCCGGCGATCGCGCTGGCTGCAGGCGTGGCGGGGGCGCTCGCGCTCCGCAATCCGGCGAGGCCCAAGACGGGCCTCACCGCCCGCTGGCTGCTCCAGGGGTCCGTCGTTCTGCTCGGCTTCGGAGTGCGGCCCGGCCTGTTGTGGAAAGTTGGCGCCGGCTCGGCGGTGCTCACGCTGTTCACGGTCACAGGGGTGATGACCCTGGGCTGGCTGCTCGGGCGCCTGTTTCGCGTCGAGAAGAAGGTCTCGCTCCTGGTGTCGGCCGGCACGGCCATCTGTGGAGGCAGCGCGATCGCCGCGCTCGCCCCGGCCATTGGAGCCGACATCGGCGAGACCGGCGTCGCCATGGCCGTCGTGTTCCTGCTCAACGGCATCGCGCTGTTCGTCTTCCCGCCCGTCGGTCATGCCCTGGGCATGAGCGCCCATGATTTTGGCGTCTGGGCGGCGCTCGCCATCCACGACACCAGCAGCGTCGTCGGCGCGGCCGCGGCGTTCGGTCACGGCGCGCTCCCGATTGCCACCACCATGAAGCTGGTCCGCGCCCTGTGGATCATTCCGTTGAGCTTCATCGCCGCGAAGTTCAGCCACGGCAAAAAGAAGGCGCGCTTCCCAATATTCCTGCTCTTTTTCATCGGCGCCTCGATCGTCTCGGGCTTCCTGCCCACGTTCGCGAGCGCCTGGGGCGCCCTGTCGATCACAGGCCAGCGCCTGCTCAGCGGCACGCTCTTCCTGATCGGCGCCGGACTGGGACGCGAGGATTTCAAGCTGCTCCGCGGCTCGGTCTTCCGTCAGGCCTTGACCCTATGGATCATCGTCACGACGGCAACGCTCGCCGGGATCCATTTCTTCCACTGATCCCGGTGCTGCGCCACGCAGTTGGCTCCCTTCCCGATCCCAGCTCCCCGATTGATCACATCCTGTAAGATCGACCCGGCCTCCGCAACCTGGTCCCGCGAACCTTGCACGCCATTGATTCGCAGGCAGAGTTCGGCGAAGGTCGGAACCCCATGGGCGGATTGGCCGGAGGATGACCAAACACGGATGGGCGAACAACGGCTCGTCGTGCCCGAGTGGCGGGTCTGGTGCACAATGCGGCGCCCGGTCTGCACGCCGCGCACGTCCAGCGCCGCCATTCGCCCAAAGCCGCTCGCGGGCTTCAACGCGGCGGTCGTATCGATGCCCGGATCCTCAGATACCGAATGAAAGAAGGTCTGGGCACAGCCGTATCCGGCCCGCCCCCCTCCCCGACGTCAGCGGAGGATGATCGGGGCATGCTTCCCCGACCAACCCCGGATCCGCCCGAAGTCGTCGTCACGCCCTGCGCCAGGTTGGGACGGCCTCGGTCACGGGTCCATCCGACTGCCCCGGGAGTCCGTATCCAGCGTTCGGATATGCCCAAGTTTGCTGATCAGCATGCAGACCACGGCGAAGGCGGTGATATGCGCGAATGAGGCGACCACGAAGGCCGGCGTGAACGAGCCGTGCTGGACGGTCCATCCGATCGCCAGCTGCGTGCCCACTCCGACCAAACCGCCCATCATGCCCGCCAGGCCGGAGACGGTGCCCACCCACTGGTGCGGAAACACCTCGGCGGGGAGCGTCATGTTCGCCCAGGCTCCGTGACAGGCCATGGCGACGCTGATCGCGGCGACCGCGAGCGCGGGATTGGGCACCCGGATGGTCAGGAGGCAGGCGACCGGCATCATGAGGGATGCGGCGAGCATCACGGTCTTGCGCGCCCGGTTGAGTGTCCAGCCGCGCTGGATCAGCCGATTCGGCAGCGCGCCACCGAGGATGTTTCCCGCGGCGGCGGCGACGAACGGGATCCAGCCGTATTTGCCCAGTGCCGCGAGGTCGAAGCCGCGCTTTTCCTGCAGGAATTTCGGGATCCAGAAGATGAAGAAGTACGAGATGGGGTCCGTGATCATCCGGGCGAGGATGCAGCCCCAGCATTCGCGTGTCGCCAGGACGCGGAGCGAGAAGGCGGGCGCCGCGGTTTCCGCCGCAGGGGCGTCCGACTCGATGAACTCGAGTTCGCGCGGGTCCAGCCGCCGATGCTCCCTGGGGAGGCGATAGAGCACCGACCAACCCACCAGCCAGACGAAGCCCAACAGGCCGCCGACGACAAAGGCGCTCCGCCATCCCCAGCGGAGCGCCACGAACGAGACCAGCGGGGCCGCAAGTGCCGCGCCCACCGCCGTACCCGAATTGAAAATACCAACTGCCAGCGCACGTTCACGCATCGGGAACCACTCCGTGACCGCCTTCACCCCCGCCGGGAAATTGGCCGACTCGGTCGCGCCAAGCAAGAAGCGGAAGCAGGAAAACTCGAGCGCGGTCCGGGCGAAGGCATGCAGCGCATTGGCCACCGACCAGCCGGAGACGAAAATCTGGAAGGACCGGCGCGTGCCAAGCAGGTCGACCAGACGTCCGCTCACCGCATACATGATCGTGTAGCTGACCAGAAAGGCGGACGTGATGTGGGAGTATTGGATGTCGGTGAGCCGCAGGTCATCCTGGATCGTCTGCGCAAGGACCGAGAGCGTCTGGCGGTCCATGTAGTTGAGACCGGAGGCCAGGCACAGCAGGCCCACGATGTACCAACGCAAACCTCGGATCGGGGCTCTCACGTCTGGACGCCGGACGCAGCCGCATCGGGGTGGACATTCACAATGCCGAGCATTTTCCGCTCCTGATCCCACTCGCCCTCCACCTGCCCAGTCGGAGCGAAGCCCATGAAGCGCGCGGGATTGACGGACGCCAGCGTCAAGGCCTCTTCCAGCGTGGCGGCGCCGAAACGCACCACGTTGGCGACTGCCGTGTCCATCGTGAGGCCCGAACCGGCCAAATGAGTCTGTCCGGGCAGCGTCACGCGGCCAGCCGCGTGTCCCTCGACCTCCTGCACGCCCAGGCGATAGCGCCCGGCGGGCGCGTGAGCGGCCGCCGTCGCATCAGTCACGAGGATGGAGCGGCCGATTCCCTTGGCGCGGATCATCACCTTCACGACCGACGGAGGCAGGTGGTAGCCGTCGACGATCAAACTGGCGTTCAGTTCATCCGCGGCGAGCTGTTCCCAGATCACGTTGTCGTGGCGGGGCAGGATCGCCGCGCAGCCGTTGCCCAAATGAGTCGCCAACGTGGCTCCGGCCGAAACCGCGGCACGCAGTTGTTCCCGTCCAGCCGCGGTGTGTCCCACGGCGACGCGGATCTTCCCCTCGACCAGCCGCTCGATCAGCCGCAGCGCGCCCGGAACCTCCGGAGCAAGGGTCACCAGACTGATGCGGCCTCCGGCTGCATCCTGACGCCTCTCAAAATCCTCCCAGGACGCCGGGATCACGTCGGCGCGGGGATGGACGCCCCGCGGGCCGTCGAGGGGCGAGATGTAGGGGCCCTCCATGTGAATGCCCGCGATCATCGGGTCCCGGCAGGCCGCAAGCGCCGACGCGCAGGCCGCGAAGCGGTCCCCCGAGGAGGTGATCAGTGTGGGCAGACAGCGGGTGACGCCCGTCGTCCGCATCGCAGTCAAGGCAGTCTGAAGCTGTTCCGCGGAACGACCCGGCGTATTGAAATCGACGCCGGCAAAGCCGTTCACGTGCAGATC
>JAJXVO010000138.1 GCA_021782105.1 bacterium | reverse complement strand
GATCCCACTGTCCAACGGACGGGGTCCACCTCACTGGGGCGGGTGTCGAGGGTGTGAGATTCCGGTTTACGGACTTAGTGGACCATCAGCCCCCGGGGATCATGCCGGCGTCGTTTTGGCGAGGGCGTTCTTGATGCGCACGGGGGTCATGGGCAGCTCGAGCAGACGGGCGCCGCAGGCGTCGTAGATGGCGTTGGCGAGCACGGCGCCCATGACGATGATCGCGGGTTCGCCGCCGCCCTGGGGCGGGTCGTTTTCGGCGTCGAGGAGGATCGTCTCCATCTTTGGCACCCACGAGAAGCGTGGCAGGTCGTAGCTATCGAAATTGGTGTCATGAATCACGCCCGCGTTGAAGTGGATCTCCTCGGTGAGCGCGTAGCCCAAGCCCATCGTGATGCAGCCTTCCATCTGCATTTTCGCGCCCTCGGGGTTGATCACGAGGCCCATCTCTTGGGCGCAGAGCACGCGTTTGACCTGGACGTGCCCGGTGGAGCGGTCGACGGCGACTTCGGCGATCGTGGCCACGTAGGTGCCCGAGTCCATGCCGATGGCCACGCCCAGGCCGCGGCCGCTGGAGCCGACGGCCGGTTTCCAGTCCCAGGCATTTGAAGCTGCCTCGAGGACGCGGCGGGCGCGGGGGTCGGAGAGGTGGCGCAGGCGGAATTCCACGGGATCGGCGCCTGCGAGCTCGGCGAGGCGCGACACGTGCGACTCGCGGGCGAAGGCGTTGGTGTTGCAGCCGGGCGCGCGCCAGGCTCCGACGGCGAACGGGTGGGCCTCACGCGGTCCCCAGAAATCACCTACGGCGGAGATCCTGTGGTCGGCGACCGTGTAGATCAGCTCCGAGCCGCGGCTGCCGCCGAAGCGGTCCTCGTAGTCCCAGAGCACCATGCGGCCGGAGGCGTCGATGCCCGCGCTCACGTTCACCACGGCGGCGGGGCGGAAGGTGTCGTTGAAGAATTCCTCCTCGCGGGACCACATCACC
Organism: bacterium; assembly: GCA_021782105.1. Lineage (GTDB taxonomy): Bacteria > Verrucomicrobiota > Verrucomicrobiia > Opitutales > Opitutaceae > MWDT01. Next base: position 9,739 of record JAJXVO010000138.1, on the reverse strand, counting down.
TGGACGGGTTTGCCGGTGGCCTTGGAGAGCAGTGCGGCCTCGACGGCCTGTCCGTTGGCGGACTTGCCGCCGAAGCCGCCTCCGACGAAGGGGGTGATGACGCGCACGTCGAGGATGGGCAGGTCGAGGGCCTTTGCGATCTCTTCGCGGGCGCCGAAGGGATTCTGGGTGGAAGCCCAGACCGTGGCCTTCTTTTCGCCGACCTCGGCGAGGGCGGTGTGAGGTTCCATAGCGGCGTGGGCCACGTAGGCGTTGAGGTAGACGGCGTCGAGGCGCTTCACGGCGGCCTTGCGGCCCGAGGCGAGATCGCCCGACTCCGAGAAAACACGGGCGGGAAGGCGATAGTCGGCGAGGTGTTTGTAAATGGTGCGGTCGTCGAGGGTCGACGCCGAGGGAGAGAACTCCGCCTTCACCTTATCGAGCGCGGCCTCGGCGACGTCGGGCATTGCATGCAGGACGGCGACAAGGTCGGGTTGCTGCACGACGGTGACGCCGGCCATGGAGCAGGCGGCGGAGCAGTCGACGTGCAGGAGCTTCGCCCCGTGGGCGGGCGGACGAAGCACCTTGGCGTAGAGCATGCCGGGCAGGCGGAGGTCGCCGGTGAAGTGTGCCTTGCCGGTGACCTTATCGCGGGAGTCACGGCGAAGGAGGGGTTTCCCGACGATCTTGAATTCCGAGGGCTTTTTGAGGTCGGGCGTCACGCTGAGGTGGCGCTCGATGCGTTTTCCCTTGGTGATCGCGCCATAGGAGATCGCGCGGGACGGGTTTTGGGAGTCGATGACCATGCCGTCGCGGGTGATCAGGCGGGCGGCAGGCACGCTGAGCGCGACGGCGCCCAATTCGATCAGGACGGCGCGGGCCTCGGCGGCGGCGGCGCGCCAGTGGGGACCGAAGGCGCGCGTGGTGAGGCTGCCCCAGGTGCCCTGGTCGTAGGGGCACAGCTCTGTGTCGCCCATCACGATATCGACCTGGTCGAGCGGTGCGTCGAGTTCGTCCGCGAGCATCTGCGGCAGCGAGGTGATGGGACCCTGGCCCATCTCGATCTTGCCCGTGAAACAGGTGATGCGCCCGTCCTCGCCGATGCTCAGGAAGGCGTTGAAATCCTTGGGCAGTTCGGGCCGGTAGGTGCTTTTGACGGCGGACTCGGATTCGGCGCCGGAGAGGTCGCGGCGAAGCACGACCCAGATCATGAGGCCGGCGCCCACGCGTGAGAGGAATTCTCGGCGGGTCGGGGGATGCATCAGATCGGTCGCAGGAAAGGCTCCATGCCCGGATGACGTAGGGGAGTTCATGATACGTGGGCTCCTTTCATGGCGGTGGCTGCGTCGAGGATCGCGTCGATGATGCGGGGATGTGCGCCGCAGCGGCAGAGATTGGCGTCCATGGCGGCAATCACCTGGTCGCGGTTCGGATTGGGATTGTCGTGCAGGAACGCGCAGGCGGTGAGGATCATCCCAGGCGTGCAGTAGCCGCACTGGAGCGCGTCGTGCTCCATGAACGCCTTTTGCAGGGGGTGCAGTTGATCGCCGTTGGCGAGACCCTCGATCGTGACGACGCTGCGGCCCTCGACGGCCTGGACGGGAATACTGCAGGAACGGACGGCGTGGTTGTCGAGCAGGACGGTGCAGGCGCCGCACTGGCTGATGCCGCAGCCGAACTTGGGTCCGGTGAGGGCGAGGTCAGTGCGCAGGACCCAGAGCAGGGTGCGCTCGGGGTCGACGGAGATCTGCGCGGGCCGACCGTTGAGCTTGAAGGAAACGGTTTTGGGCATGGCAAAGAGGGGTCGACCCTTGTAGCGGGGAGCCCCCTCGTTTTCAAGCCCGTGGACTGGAACGAGGGAGTGTCAGAAGTGGTGGCTGGCCGAGATATCCCCGAGTACGGGGCCATGAGCTGGTTGCCGGTGACGTGCTGGAGGATGGGGAACTCGACATCGGCGTGGAGGCGCACGGACGCCAGAGATCGGCTGCGCGATGGGCGTGATCCGGGCGCGTCCGACCGTCCATCCGTGGTCGTGGATTTCCAAGGGCGGGTCGACCTCGGGTCCGGGTCGGTATCCGCCAAAATAACAACAGAGGCTGGCCGAGACTGCCCTGGGCGGACCGCCCCCAATTCGACGAGCCGAGACGTCCGCGGTGGAAACCTCCGAGGAGGAGGTCGGTACTGCCGGAGCCGATCTTGGTTTGCCGGTCGAGGTCGGCATGAAGCTTGTACCTACCTCGAAGACGCCGCAGATGCAGGCGCAGTCCCTTGGGTTCGGGAGTGCGGATGCCAGCGGCAGTGCGGCAGCCAGGCAGGACGGCTCGGCAGCGGAGCCGTGCGGCTGCAGGTGATGCGGCCGTCGCGGGATTGGAAATCCGTGCACGCAATGGCGGGTTCCGCAGATGAAAGGGAGGGTCGCACACGAATGGATGGGCCGATGCCGTAGGGGCAGCGAGCGTGGCGAATCCGGGAAACGGGAGGGGCGGACGGATCAGGTCGCCTGGGGTTTTGGAAGGGCGGCGGGGGCGGGAGAGCGGCGGCGGATCCGATTGCGAAGCTTGTCGAGGGCGATGTAGACGACGGGTGTGGTGAAGAGGGTCAGCGCCTGAGAAAGCACCAGGCCGCCGACGATGGAAATGCCGAGCGGCTTGTGAAGTTCCGAGCCGACGCCGCCGAGCACGGCGAGCGGAAGGGCGCCGAAGAGTGCGGCCATGGTGGTCATCATGATGGGTCGGAAGCGCACGATGCAGGCGCGGTAGATGGCCTCCTCGGGCGAAAGGCCCTCGGTGCGCTCCACGTACAGCGCGTAGTCGATCATCATGATGGCGTTCTTCTTCACGATGCCGATGAGCAGGATGATGCCGATGAGGGCGACGATCGACAGCTCGTAGCCGGTGGCGAGCAGGGCGAGCAGGGCGCCGAGGCCGGCGGAGGGGAGCGATGAGATGATGGTGATCGGATGGATCAGGCTCTCGTAGAGCATGCCGAGGATGATGTAGACGGCGATGAGGGCGGCGAGGATGAGCAGGGGCTGGGTGGCGAGGGATTGTTGGAAGACCTTGGCGGTGCCGGCGAAACTGCCGTGAATGGATTCGGGCATGTGCAGCTTGTTGGACGCGCTTGCGATCAGGCGCGTGGCGTCGCTGAGCGAGTAACCCTGGGCGAGATTGAAGGAAAGCGTGATGGCGGGGAACTGGCCCTGATGGTTGACCGAGAGCGAGGTATTGGTCCGCTTCACCGAAGCGACCGCGCCGAGGGGGATCATTTTCCCGGTGACGGATTTCACGTAGATCTTGTCGAGGGAGGACGGATCCCACTGGAATTCGGGATCGGCCTCGAGGATCACGTGGTACTGGGTCAGGGACGTGTAGATGGTCGAGACCTGCCGCTGGCCGAAGGCGTTGTAGAGGGCGGAGTCGATGGCGGTGAGGGGCACCCTGAGGCGGGCCGCGGCGGTGCGGTCGATGACGACGCGGGCCTGAAGGGCGGCGGACTGCTGATCGGTGGTGACGTCGCGAAAGGCTGGATACTTGGAGAGTTCGGTGGCGAGGGTCTGGCTCCAGCGTCCGAGCTCGTCGAGATCGGTGCCCTGGAGGGTATATTGGAACTGGCTCTTGGACATCCGGCCGCCGACGCGCAGATCCTGGGCGGGCTGCATGAACAGGGAGACGCCCTCGACGGGGGCGAGCCTCCGTCGGAGACGGCTGATGACGACGTTGATGTTGACCTTGCGCTGGTCGAGCGGCTTGAGCTGGACGAACATTCGGCCGTTGTTGTTGCCGCCGTCCACGAAGGAGGCGACGGAGAGGACGGCGGGGTCGGACATGACGATCTGGGTGACCCTTTTCTGTCGTTCGCGCAGGGCCTGGAAGGAGATGTCCTGGGCGGCCTCGGAGATGCAGATCAGGTAGCCGTTGTCGACCTGGGGGAAGAAGCCCTTGGGGATGACGACGTAGAGGCCGACGGTGGCGACCATGGTGAGGCAGGTGAGCCAGAGCATGAAACGCTGGTGCTTGAGCACCCAGCGCAGACAGGCCTCGTAGAGATCGCGCATCTCGGTGAACCAGCGCTCGAGCCAGCGGAAGAGGCGGTTGGGCTCATTCTCGGATTTCTCGTGCCGCAGGTAGCGGCTGCACATCATCGGCGTGAGCGTCAGGGAGACGAGGGCGGAGACGAGGATTGCGGAGGTGAGGGTGACGGCGAACTCGTGGAGCAGGCGTCCGATGAGACCTCCCATGAATATTAGGGGGATGAATACGGCGACGAGCGACAGGCTGATGGAGACGATGGTGAACCCTATCTGACGGGCGCCCTTGAGGGCGGCGTCGATGGGAGTGTCGCCGGCCTCCATGTAGCGTACTATGTTTTCGAGCACGACGATGGAATCGTCGACGACGAAGCCGACGGCGACGGCGAGCGCCATGAGGGAGAGATTGTCGAGGGAGTAACCGCACACGTACATCACGCCGAAGGTGCCGGCCAGGGCGAGGGGGACGCTGATGCTGGGGATCACGGTGGCCCAGAAGCGGCGCAGGAACATGAAGACGGTCATGACGACCAGGGCGACGGACAGGAGCAGGGTGATCTCGATGTGGTCGACGGACGCGCGGATGGTCTGGGTGCGGTCGGTCTGGACGTTGAGACTGATGGAGGGGGGCATCCAGAGCCTGAGCTGGGGCATGAGCGCGCGGATGTGGTCGACCGTGTCGATGACGTTTGCGCCGGGTTGCTTGAAGATGATGAGCAGAACGGAGGGGGTGCCGTTGTACCAGCCGGCGTGGCGGGCGTTGGCGACTCCGTTGACGACCTTGCCGAGGTCGCTGAGCCGGATGGCCGAACCATTGCGGCTGAAGGCGACGAGATTGCGGTAGTCGGCAGCGGTGGAGAGCTGGTCGTTGACCTTGAGGGAGTAGGAGGTGTGGTCGCCTTCGAGGCTGCCCTTGGGGAGGTTGGCGTTGGTTTTGGAGAGGAAGATGCGGATGTCGTCGGTGCCGATCCCGAGCGAGGCCAGGTAGGCGGGGTTGACCTGGACGCGGACCGCGGATTTTTCGGCGCCGCTGACGATGACCTCGCTGACGCCCTCGACCTGACTGAGTTCCTGCGCGACGACATCGGTGGCGTAATTGTAGACCTCACCGGCCGAGACGGAGTCGGAGGTCATTGCGAGGATCATGATCGGCGCGTCCGCGGGGTTGGCCTTGCGGTAGCTGGGTCGCGTGACCAGATCGGAGGGGAGATCGGCGGAGGAGGCGTTGATGGCGGCCTGGACGTCGCGGGCGCAGCTGTCGATGTTGCGGCTGAGATCGAACTGGATCGTGATATAACAATGTCCCAACGAACTGGAGGAAGTGAGTTCGCTGACGCCGGCGATCTGGGCGAAGCGGCGTTCGAGGGGAGCGGCGACGGAGGTGGCGACCGTGACGGGGTCGGCGCCGGGCAGGTTGGCGGAAACGCTGATGGTGGGGAACTCGACCTGCGGCAGCGGGGCGATTGGGAGGAAGCGGAAGGCGACGATTCCCGCGAGCAGGAGCCCGATGGCGAGAAGGGAAGTGGCGACGGGACGCCGGATGAAAGGCGCGGACAGGTTCATTGCGCGCGACCGGGATCAACGGCAGTGGAGTGGGCCGGGGTCGGGGCCTTGTCGGCCCGGCGGACCCAGCGGCTGAGCCTGTCCATGTAAAGATAGATGACGGGCGTCGTGTAGAGCGTGAGCACCTGTGAGAGGAGAAGTCCGCCGATCATGGTGAGGCCCAGGGGGCGTCGGAGTTCTGAACCGGTGCCGTTCTCGAGGGCGAGCGGGAGTGCGCCCAGGAGAGCGGCCATCGTGGTCATCATGATTGGCCGGAAGCGGAGCAGGCAGGCCTGGTAGATGGACTGTTCGGGGGGCAGGCCCTGCTCGCGTTCGGCCACGAGCGCGAAGTCGATCATCATGATGGCGTTCTTTTTCACGATGCCGATGAGCAGCACGATGCCGATGAGGGCGACCATGGAGAAATCGGTGCGGCAGATGATCAGGGCGAGGAGGGCCCCGACGCCGGCGGAGGGCAGGGTGGAGAGAATGGTGATGGGGTGGATGTAGCTCTCGTACAGAACGCCGAGCACGATGTAGACGACGAGGACCGCGGCGAGGATCAGGTAGGGCTCGCTCGCGAGGGAGCTCTCGAATTCGGCGGCGCTTCCTGAAAAGGTCGTCTGCACGGTATCGGGCATGCCGATCTCGGCTTTGGCCGAGGTGATGGCGGCGACGGCGTCGCTGAGGAAGTAGCCCTGTCTCAGGTTGAAGGAAATGGTCGCCGAGGGGAACTGTCCCAGGTGGGTAATGACCAGCGGTGCGGTCGTGGTGGTGATCGTCGCGACGGCGCTCAGGGGGACGAGCTGGCCGGTGGAGGACTTCACATAGATCTTGGAAAGCGCCTGGGGGCCCTTCTGATAACTGGGATCCACCTCAAGGATCACTCGGTACTGGTTGAGCTGGGTGAAGATCGTGGAGATCTGCCTCTGACCGAAGGCGTCGTAGAGGGTGTTGTCGATGTCCTGGGGAAGGACATTGAGACGGGAGGCCTTGTCGCGGTCGACGTTGATGTTGATCTGATAGCCGTGGTTCTGCTGGTCGCTGGCGACGTCGTTGAGTTCGGGCAGGGTGCGGAGGCGGGCGACGAGTTTGGGCGCCCAGTCGGCGAGCTCGGCGGCGTTGGCGTCCTGGAGTGTATACTGATATTGGGTACGGCTCACGCGGCTGTCGATCTGGAGGTCCTGGACGGCCTGCATGTACAATTCGATACCCTGGATGTTGGCGACGCTCTGGCGGAGGCGGGAAATGATCTGGGTGGCGGAGTCGTTACGCTCGCTGCGGGGCTTCAGATTGATCGAGATGCGCCCGGTGTTGGGGGTGGCGTTGATGGTGCCGGTACCGACGAAGGAAGTGACGCTGGCGACGTCGGGGTCCTGGAGCACGCGGTCGACGACGGCGCGCTGGCGCTCGGTCATCGCCTTGAAGGAAATGTCCTGGGCGGCGTCGGTGACGCCGATGATCAGGCCAGTGTCCTGCTGAGGGAGGAGGCCCTTGGGAATGGCGACGTAGAGCGCGAGGGTGGCTGCGAGCGTGGCGATGGCGACCAGGAGCGTGGTGAGCTGGTGGCGGAGCACCCAGCGCAGACCGCGTTCGTAGAAGGCGAGCAGGCTGGCGAAGAAATGTTCGGTCGTGTGGTAGAAGCGTCCATGGTGTTCCTCAGACTCGGGCCGGAGCAGGCGTGAGCACATCATGGGGGTGAGCGTCAGGGAGACGAAGGCGGACACGATGATCGACACGCTCAGCGTGATGGCGAATTCGCGGAACAGGCGGCCCACCACGCCGGCCATGAAGAGCAAGGGGATGAAGACCGCGATCAGCGAAACGCTCAGGGAGATGACGGTGAAACCGATCTGCTTGGCGCCCTTGAGTGCAGCGTCGAAGGGCTTCTCGCCCATTTCTATGTAGCGCACGATGTTTTCGATCATCACGATGGCGTCGTCGACGACGAAGCCGGTGGCGATGGTCAGGGCCATCAGGGAGAGATTATCGAGGCTGAAGCCGGCGAGGTACATCACGCCGAAGGTGCCGATGATGGCGAGCGGGAGGGCGACCGAGGGTATGATGGTGGCCCACAGCTTTCGGAGGAACAGGAAGATGACGAGGACCACGAGGATGACCGTGAGCACGAGCGTGAACTGGATGTCGGCGACGGAGGCGCGGATGGTTTGGGTGCGGTCGGTGAGGACCGTGACCTTGATGGACGGGGGGATGGCGGTGAGCAGCTCGGGGAGCAGCTTCTTGATGCGGTCGACGGTCTGGATGATGTTGGCGCCGGGCTGGCGCTGGATGTCGAGGATGATGGCGGGCTTGTCGCCGTACCAGCCGGCGAGCTTGGTGTTTTCGACGCTGTCGACGACGCGGCCGACGTCCTTGAGGCGGACAGGGGAGCCGTTGCGGTAGGCGATGATGAGATCGCGGTACTGGTCGGCGGAGAATATCTGATCGTTGGCGTTGATGGCGTAGGCCTGGTGGGGGCCGTCGAAGCTGCCCTTGGGGGCGTCGACGTTGGCCTGGACCAGGGCGGTGCGGACGTCCTCGAGACTGATGCCCTGGGCCGCGATGGCGGCGGGGTTGATCTGGACGCGGACGGCGGGCTTCTGATTGCCCTCGATCGTGACGAGACCGACGCCGGTGACCTCGCTGAGCTTTTGGGCGAGCAGGGTATCGGCGTAATCGTTGACCTTGGAGATGGGGAGGGAGTCGGAGGTGACGGCGACGGTGAGGATCGCGGTGTCGGCGGGGTTGACCTTGTTGTAGACGGGGGGATTGGGGAGGTTTTGGGGGAGCACGCCGCTGGCGACGTTGATGGCGGCTTGGACGTCCTGGGCGGCGCTGTCGATACTGCGCTCGAGATTAAACTGGAGGGTGATGGTGCTGACGCCGAAGGAGCTGACCGAGTTCATGGAGGTCAGCCCGCTGATCTGACCGAACTGCTGCTCGAGAGGCGTCGTGATGGACGAGGCGATGACGTCGGGCGAGGCGCCGGGGAGCTGGGTGGTGATCTGGATGGTCGGGAAATCCACGCTGGGGAGCGCGGAGATCGGCAGCATGAAATAGCCGAGCAGGCCGAGGAGGACCACGCCCGCCATGAGGAGCGAGGTGGCGATGGGCCGCCGTATGAAAATTTCGGAGACGTTCATCGTGCGCGCTTCCGGATCAGTCGGTACGACGATGACGGCGCACCTCGCTGCCGTCCGGGGCCGGGGCGGGGTGCGAGGGGTCGGAGTAGGTCACGCGACTGCCGACGCGCAGCTTGTACTGACCGTCGACGACGACCTTTTCGCCCGGGGACAAGCCCTTGTCGATGAGGGCGGTGCCGGAGTCGATCTGGCCGACGACGATGGGACGCATATCGACGGTGGAATCGGGATTGATGACGAAGGCGTAGGTTCCCTGGGGCCCGCGCTGGACGACGCTGGCGGGCACGACGAGCCCGTTCTTGCGCACGCTCACGATCAGGCGGACGTTGACGAACTGGCCGGGCCAGAGGGCGAGGTTGTCGTTGGGGAAGGTGGCCTTGAGCTTCACGGTGCCCGTGGTGGGATCGATCTGATTGTCGATCACGGTGACGGTGCCGTGGCCGAGGGTGGAGCGGTTGTCGCGGTCGTAGGCGTCGACGGTGAGGCCGATGCCGCCGTGGCTTGAGGAGAGCAGCTCGGGGAGGTTTTGCTGGGGGAGGGTGAAGATGACGGAGATTGGGTGCAGCTGAGTGATGACGACGAGGCCGGTGGTGTCGCTGGCGTGGACGATGTTGCCCTGATCGACGAGGCGCAGGCCGGTGCGTCCGTCGATGGGCGAGGTGATGCGGGTGTAATCGAGCTGGACCTGGGCGTTTTCGACGTTGGCGACGTCGGCCTGGACGGCGGCGGAGAGCTGTTCGACGAGGGAGCGCTGGGTGGCGTAGGTCTGCTGGTCGAGGAGACCACGCTTATACAGATCGTTGTCGCGCGTGAGGTCCACGCGGGCGTTGTCGAGCTGGGCGGTATCCTGGGCGCGTTTGGCGAGGGCCTGGTCGAGCTGTGCCTTGTAGGAGCGGTCGTCGATGAGGGCGAGGAGTTCGCCGGCCTTGACGTCCTGGCCCTCGCGGAAGCGCACGCTGATCAGCTGACCGTCGACGCGGGGCTTGATGGTGACGGTATTGAAGGCCGAAACGGTGCCGATGCCGTCGAGGAAAATGGGCGTATCGCG
>JAJXVO010000137.1 GCA_021782105.1 bacterium | reverse complement strand
TCTACAGATTCGCAAGGTTCACCGTGCCGATCGCAAGCAGGCACAGCACCCCCGCCTGCAACAGCACCAGCACCGGCTTCGCGGACGCAATCTGGTCCGCGTGCAAATCGACGACCTTCGTGCCGAAACCCGCGTCCTTGACGAACTTCGCGAAGGGATCCTTTTCCTCGATGCGACGGTTGAGCGCGTCGACCTGGGCCTGCGCCTCCGCAATGCTCTTTCCAGGCCGCAGCCGCGCGATCATCGCCATGTTGTTCGAGTGAAGATTGTCGGGCTTCTTCTCGTCGTCGGTGAAACACAGGGGCAGCCAGACCTTCGCGTGCGAGTTGTCGAATTGGAAGCCCGGGGGCATCACGCCGATGACCGTGCAGGTCCAGCCCGCCCCGAAGTGAAGCGTCCTGCCCAGAACCTTGGGGTCGCCCGCGAATTTCTGGCGCCAGAAGCTGTCGCTGAGAATGACGACGTTGTTTTTCCCATACACACCCTCCCCGTCCTCGAAGGTGCGTCCCATCTGCGGAGCCACACCCAGGACGTGGAAAAACGAAGGCGTGACATTCATCGATTCCACGCGGTCGGGCGACCCCGCGTCCCCCACCGTCTCGCCTCCCCCCCGGTAGGCGGCCGCGTCGGCAAAGGCGTCCACCCCCGCGCGGCGATCGAGATAATACGGCACCGAGGTGCCCGCCTTGTCGACGCCCGCCTTCGGGTACGTGTTGTAGACGGTGACCAGCTCGCCCGGGTTGGGATAGGGAAGCGGGCGCAGAATGACCGCGTTGACGACCGCAAACAGGGCGACGTTTGCGCCGAGGCAGAGCGCAAACGTGAACAGGGCCGCCGCGGCGAACCCGCGATCGCGGGCCAGGCCGCGCAGCGCCACTTTCAGGTCGTGCCGGAGCGATTCAAGCGTGGACATGCGGGGGATAACCCCGCTCCCCCGCGACAAGTTTCATGAAAACGCCGCGCGGGAGGCCCCGCCTGTCACTTCACCAGCTTCACCCGCACGCGCAGCTCCACGGCCTCGACCACCATCCAGTATCCCCCAAGTGACGACGGGGTGATCCGCACGCGCGGGTTCATCATCGCCGGGCACCAGTAGCCCTCGCCCGGATTCGCCACCTGCCACTGCTGGCCGTTTTTCAGCCGGAACACGGTGCGCCCCTCCCAGCCGGTGAACTTGCCGTCGATGCGGCTCTCCATCGCCGCCTCGACCACGCGAGTGCCAGGCTGAACCACGACCTCCTTGGACTGAGCGGCGCTCGACGTCGCGCGAGGGTCGGCTTCGGAGACGCGCGCCGATTCCGCACCCGACGCGCCGGATGTCCGGCTTTGCACGAGCGCGTCGAGGACCGCACGCTCCGCAGGGGAGAGCTTGTCGAGTCCCGCCCGATGAAATTCCTCGGCGCTGAGCGACGCGGTGAAACTTTCGGCGGCACGGGCCACCAGGCAGACTGCAACCAGCGCGGCCACGAACAGAAGGCGTCTCATGGCCGACGGTGTAGGCCCGGCCTCGTGACGAAGCAAGGCGGTAAGCCGCAAGGAATGCGTGGCAATTGCCCTCGACAGGCCGGACCGGCCGGATCAGGGAATTTTCGCAATGCTCTCCGCTCTCGATTCCATGCACGTGCGACGTTCTATCCGCGAGTTCGAACCCGAACTCGTGCCCATGGACACGATCCGGCAGCTCGTCGAAGCCGCCGGCCGCGCCCCCAGCTCCAAGAACACGCAACCCTGGCGGCTGTATCTCGTCCAGGGTCCGGCCCTTGATGCCCTGGTCGCCGATTACCTGGCCGCGTTCGACGCCGGCCGCCCGGGCAAACCCGGCTATCGTTACTCGCCGGATCCCCTGCCGGAAACCTGGATGGCGCGCGCCAAGGCGGTCGGCATCGGTATTTTCCAACACAAGGGCATCGGCCGCGAGGAGAAGGAGAAACGCCGCCAGCACGACCGCGAGAACTTCGAGTTCTTCGGCGCACGCCAGGTGTTTTTCCTCGGCACCCAGGAATCCGCCTATTCCTACGGCACCTTTATGGACTGCGGTTTCGTGCTCGATAATCTGATGCTCGGACTGGCCTCGCTTGAGCTTGGCTCCTGCCCCCAGTTCAGCGCCATGGCGTATCCGGACCTGCTCAAGAAGCACATCCCCGGCAGCGAAGACACGCTGTTCATCGCCGCCCTGCCCTTCGGCCGCCCGAAGGCGGGCAGCCACGTGAACGCCTTCCAGCCGCCCCGCCTGCCCGTCGAGGAGTGGTTCAAGGTCGTCAGCTGATCGACGCGCCGTGCCACGCGGTTCCCGCTCAGCGGGGGTCGCCCACGACCACGCCGCGCCCACCCGTGCCGAAGTAGACCCTGCCATACACGCGCGGGTCACCCGTGACGTGGTTGATCCACCCATACTGGTGCCGGTCGTCGTTGATCCGCACCCAGCCCGCTCCCGCGTCGTCCGAGCGAAACAGCGCCTGCTCCCCGGCAACCTTGCCCGCCAGATACAGCGCAGGGTAATCGCGGCCCGCAGCGGCCTTGCCGAATCCAAGCGAATAGGCCTCCTCCACGCCGGCGAGGTGCCGGAAGTGGGCGCCCCCATCCTCCGAACGCCACAGTCCGCCGGTCCGAGTCTCGAGCCACAGTTCGCCCGTCCTCCCGGGCACGACATGCAGCACCCCGGGCACTCCCGCCGCGCCCCCAAACCCACCCGCAGTGGACGTCACGCGCGCCAGCCCTGCGCAGCGCACCGCAAAGCTCAGGCCGCCGTCCTCGCTCACAAAAAGCCGTCCCGTCGCCGCGTCGAACGCATAGAGTTTCCCAGCATTCACCGGGTCCGCCACCACCCGCACCCCCGCAGGCAGGTCCACGCACGCGCGCCAGGTTCGTCCGAAGTCGGCGGTGCGTTGCGGCACCATCGGCGGCGCCATCCAGGGAGGCATGCCCTCCGCCCCGGCACGCGGCGTTCCGCGCGGCGTCCAGAAGATGATCCTGCCGTCCGCCGTCACATCGATCGACCCCGCCCCGCCCGAGCCGGGCGGCTCGCTGGCGAGCGGCGTCCAGGTCCTGCCTCCGTCCCGCGACACCGCCGCGCGCACGCCGTGGTCCCTCTTCCACATCGTGCCGCAACGCACGATCGTCAGCGGACTCCCGCCCGCGTACGCGATCGATTCGGTATTCGCCAGCCGGGGAGGAGGCGCGAACTGCAACCCCGCATGGTCGAGGTCGTCGTGACGGAATCCGTCGATGTCGCCCAGCGCGCTGAGCAGGTGCGCCCCCTCGGGCGGACTGATCAGGCCGAGCGGCACGGTCTCCTCGATGCCCTTGTCGTCGAATGACCACACGACATGCCCGCCGGGCGAGTCAGCCGCCTCGAGGTTGTGCGTCGCAAACACCCCGTAACCCGTCGTGAACATCGCGTGCGAGGAGTCGAACGGATCGATCGCCACCGACGCCATCCAGTGTACCGAGTTCCCGAGCACCCAAGGCGCCCCGGCGTAATCCCACGAGGACGTTCCGAGCAGCGCCTTCCAGGTCGCGCCGCCGTCCCGGCTCTCGAACAGTTCGTCGTGCGGCTTGTAGCGGCAGAAGGTCGACACCAGCAGGTGCCTCGGATCCCGGGCGTCGACGGCGACGGCGCCATAGCCAAATCCCGTGAGCGCCCCGCCATCGGGGTGGATGGGTGTGATGTCGCGCCACGCCCCGCTCGCAGTGTCCAGGACCCAGACCGCGCCGTCGTGCATGGTGTTGGGACCGGGTTCGTCTCCATAGGTCAAATACAGCTTGCCGTCGCTCGAAAGCGCCGCGCGCGTCGGCCGCAGGCCCACGGGCTGGCCGGGCACCGCGGCCCAGGTCGCCCCCGCGTCGGTCGAGCGGAACAGGCAGGTTTCGCGCGTCGAGACGCCCGCATAGACCACCGGGGTTGCTTCACCGGGTCGGCCGCTGCGCCCGTCAAACACGACCAGGTCGATCCCGAGGGGCTGGGTCCAGGGCCCCAAGCTCACCGAGGCCGACGCGGAAGTCGCCACGGCCGGAAACCCCGCAACTCTGCTCCAGGTCGCTCCATGGTCGGCGCTCCTCCACAACCCTGCAGCCCGCGATCCGAACAGCAGGATCGCCCCCCGGTTTGGATCCACCGCCAGGCGCTCCCCGTTGCCGCGCCCCGCCTCGTTGGCCCCCATCTTGAAGGGCATGTCGACGCGACGGAACGTGCGCCCGCGATCCGACGAACACAGGATCGCCCCGTCGCCCGCACGCGGATTGGTATAGGTGCCCGCCGCCAGATAAACCCGGTCCGGATCCGAGGGATCCACCGCCACGCTCTCGATGCCCGTCAGGTTCACGTCCGCCATCCCGAGCCAGTCGGTCAGCGGCACCCAGCGCCGCGTCGCGGCATCCCAGCGGTAGGCACCGCCGACGTCCGTGCGTAGGTAGACAAGCCCCCGCTCCTTCGGGTGAAAGACGATGCCCGTCACAAACCCCCCGCCTCCGATGCGCACGTTGCGCCAGGCGTAGGGGTCCTGGCGGACGGGTTCGGCGCGCGCCGCAAGCGTCGCACACAGCACCGCGAACAACGCGAGCGGTAGGGTCGTGAGAAAACGTTTCATGGGGTCGGGCAAAACGAATCGGCGATTTATCGGCAAATCAAGAGGATGTGTTTTTCTCCTCCGTCGGCGCCCCGCCCCCGGATCCTTATCCCCGTTTTCCCAGCATCTTAAACCGGTCCGTCCACATCCCTCGATTCCACGCAATCATGAGAGACCTCCGCCGCCGCAGGTCCCCCGCGAACCCACGCCGAACCTGTAGCCAGTTTCTGAACACAGGCTCGGCCTCCCCGTGCTTTTGAATTGAAGCCGGGCTCTCCTGCCGCACGCTCGGGGCACCCCTAACTGCCAGAAAGCCCCCTGGCGCACCCCGTTTTCCGCCCTTTGGTATCGCTGCGCGCACCCCATCGCCCCCCCACATGATCAAGCGACTCACTCAACTTCCGCTTCGCACCCAACTGGCGGTCCTCACGATCCCCTCCTTCCTGGTCATCGTGATCTTCGCCTCGATCTTCATCGTCCGCACCAATCGCGACTACCGGCAGCTCTCTCGCGTGCGCGACCTGGTGACGCTCGCTAACCAGTTTTCCGCCATCGGCGGCAGCCTCGAGCAGGAGACCAACGCCGGCATGTGGGACATCCTCTTCACGCCCGTCAATCACACCGAGGCCAAGCTCAAGGACTCCCTGAAGCTGTACACCGCCGCCGCGGCGAAAACCGACGCGATGCTCGCCAAGGCCAGGGCCGAGTGGACTCGCGTCGACAAGGAGGGGCTCGACCCCGTCACCCGCGCCAAGATCGAGAACGCCTTCACGCTCGCGACCCAGCTCAAGGTCTGGCGGACCGCCGTCACCTCGGTCGGCAAGGACCTGGACCCCTCCATCACCGACGACACCTACTACCAGGCCCAGCTCCAGCGCTACAAGGCCGCCCTGCCCGATCGTTATCTCGAGCAGACGCTGTGGGATTTCATGAAGGAAAAGGCCTACACTGGTCTCGTCGAGTCATTCAACGCGACGCTCATGTACACCGCCCGCGCCACCTCGGACGCCGAACTCGCGCGCAGCATCGTGCTCCAGGCCGAGCTCCTCACCTTCCAGGCCACGTCCGAGCGCGAATGTACGCTCACCTATTACTACATCAGGGAGGGCGCCTGCCCCAACGGACTGCAGGGCGACGAACTCGCGTGGCTGCGGTCGCTGTGGGACCGCGAGCAACAGGCCTACGACAACGCCTGGGCTCTCGCGACCAACGACGAACGCGTGATCATGAAAAAGGACCTCGCCATCGAGTCCTTTCCCCTCAGCGAGCACGCACGCGACTGGCTGCGCACCAACTGGCGGAACACCGATATCCATAAACTCTATACGCCCGAGCTCAGCCAGGAACTCGACTCGACGCGCATCGCAAAGACCCAGGAGGCCATCGACACGCTCCGCGAGCGCCTCTCCCACATCACCGCCGCACGCATCGCCGACCGGCACCGCAGCCTCGTCACCCTGATTTCCCTGGTCGGTGGCTTCGGCGCCCTGTTCGTCGCCATCTGCGTTCTGTTTTACTTCAATATCACGCGCACCCTGCGCAAGGGCATCGATACGCTCGAGCACGGCGTCACCAACATCATCGAGGCCTCCCGCAATCTCGCCGAGACCAGCTCCCACCTCTCCACCCTCGCCTCCGAACAGGCCGCGGGCATCGAGGAAATGTCCGCGACCGTCGAGGAGATCACCGCCATGTCGAAGTCGAGAAACGAATACCTCGACACCATCCTCAAGCAGGAGCAGTCCAACAAGAGCCACGCCGAGCAGTCCGTCGCCGTCATGGGCGAGATGACCGGCGCCATCGCCGAGATCGCCCAGGCCAATCTCGAGACCCAGAAGGTCATCAATTCCATCCAGGACCTCGCGATGCAGACCAATCTGCTCGCGCTCAACGCCGCCATCGAGGCCGCCCGCGCGGGCGAGGCCGGCGCCGGGTTCGCCGTGGTCGCCTCCGAGGTCAAGACCCTCGCCGAGGGCTCCTCGCGCACCGCCAAGGGCAACGAGGAATTCCTCATCCGCAGCCAGCACGCCATCACCAACGGGACCCGCCTCTCCGAAAAAACCTCCGTCTCCCTCAACGAGATGAAGGACGGCTCACACAAGTCCTCCCAGATGGTCGCCGAAATCCTCCAGCGCGACGAGGAGCAGCAACGCGGACTCGAGCAGATCGCGTCCGCCACCCACTCCATCGAGACCAAGATCACCCAGCTCGCCGCCAGCGCCGAGGAACTCGCCAGCGCCGGTCAGCAGCTCTCCACCAACACCAACGATCTCGACAGTCTCGTCGACCGGCTTTCCCTGCTGCTGCGCGGCAAACACCGCAAGACCGGCGACGGCTCAGCCTAGACACAGCCCGGCCCCGCCACCGAGCCCCAGGGCTCCGCCCTCCCCCCCCCTACTCGCTCAACGCGTACACCTGGCGCCCCGCCAGCAGCACCGCCCCCACACCGTAGGGCATGCTCGTGTCCTCTGAAAACGGCGTCGGCGATCCCGCGATCACCTGCACCCTCGTCAGTTTGCCCGCCGGCGTGATGCTCTCCTCGAGCGAACGCCATGCCCGCTCCACCGCCGGCAAAGTCGCCGCACGGTCCAGCAGCCCGCGATTCACACCCCAGGCCAGCGCATAGCAGTAAAACGCCGTCCCGCTCGTCTCCTTCGCCGGATAATCCCTCGGGTCCAACAGGCTCACCCGCCACATCCCGTCGGGTTGCTGCGCAGCCAGGATCGCACCTGCCATCTGGCGATACTGATCCTCGAGCCCAGGCCTCGCCGGATCCCCCACCGGCAGCGCGTCGAGCACCCGCGTCAGGCCCGCGATCACCCAGCCATTGCCCCGCGACCAGAAGACCTTGGCTCCGTTCGGCTCCCTCCGGTCGAAATACCGGCTGTCCCGGTAGTAGAGATGGGCCCCTCGGTCGTAGAGGTAGTCCGTAGTCGCCTTCCACTCCGAAATCATGAAGTCCCGGTAACGCCTGTCCCCTGTCACTTCCGCCATGCGCGCCCACACCGGAGGCGCCATGAACAACGCATCGCACCACGACCAGCGCTCCGCCCAAAGATCCTGATGCGCCTGGTCAAAGGCCAGGGAGCGGGTGCTCGGATGCGCCAGGATCGCGTCGAGGCGCGCACGCAACGGCGCAATCATCCGCGGTTCCTTGGTGCGCGCATAGAGCCCGAGATACGCCTGGCCGACGCAAAGGTCGTCCGCGTGATAGATCCGGGGACCCGGCTCCCAGTGGTTTTCCTCACCAATCTTCAGCAGCGCCTCGCGATAGCGCGGGCTTGCGGAAATCTCGTCCAGGGCCACCAGGCCCGTGTAAAACGCGGCGTTGGTCCAGTCCGTCGCCGCAGCCTTGGTGTAGGGATGCGCCAACTGCCAATCTCCGACACGCTCCAGGGTGGAGAGCAAGTTCGCACGCGACGGAAGCGCAGGCGCGGCGCCCAGCGGCAACACGGTCGTGAGGAGGAAAAACAGGACCACGGGATTTTTCATGGCGGCGGAGTTGGGAGCTGCGGCTCAGGCCACGCGCCCGGTTTGATGTCGCGGCTCGTTCATGCGCCTCCGGTTGCGTCCGGGCAAGGGCGAAGACCCCCGCTGCCACTCGGATTCATCCTGCGCTTCGATGATTTTTAATGGACCCGACCCTGGCCCCCCGCCCCGGGCCTCCCAGGCTGGAGTCCTCCCCCCACAACGCCATGGCCTCCCACTCGCCCGTCCTGCCATCCCTCCTCATCGCGTTGCTCGCCAGCACTGGGCTCGCACCCGCCGCCCGCGCCTCGTCCGTCCCAACCCCCGTTCCCTATCACACTCCCGCGATCACCGGCACCGTCCTCCGTTATCCCGATTTCCCGTCCGCCAAGGTCGCCCCGCGCGACGTCTTCGTCTGGCTCCCGCCCTCCTACGCCACGCACCCCGCCCGGCGTTATCCCGTGCTCTACATGCACGATGGTCAGTGTCTGTTCGACCCGACCGCCTCGCTCTCCCACGCCGAGTGGGGCATCGATGAGTCGATGACCCGTCTGATCGCCGCCGGCAAGGTCCGCGAGGCCATCGTCGTGGGCATCGCAAACACCGGCCACCGCGCCGAGGAGTACATCCCGAGGAAGGCCCTCGACCGTGTCCTCGGCACCGGCAGCGCAGCCGATCACGAACTGCACCGCGAGGCCGCCATGCTCGGCTTCCGCGCCGACGCCTTCCACTCGATGTCCGACGCCTATCTCGCGTTCATCGTCACGGAGCTGAAACCCTTCATCGACCGCACCTACCGCTCGCTGCCCGACCGGTCCGACACGATGGTCGCCGGCTCCTCCCTGGGCGGCCTCATCTCGTTGTACGCAATCTGCGAATACCCAAAAGTCTTCGGTAGCGCCGCCTGCATCTCCACCCACTGGACCGTCGGCGACGGCATGATGATCGGCTACCTCAGGCGCCACGGTCTTCCCAACCCGCGCACGCACCGGATCTATTTCGACTACGGCACCCGGACCCTCGATCGCGATTACGGGAAGTACCAGGTGCGCGTCGACGCGCTCATGCGCGCGGCCGGCTACACCGACGGCCTCAACTGGGTCACGCGGGAGTTCCCCGGCGCCGACCACAGCGAGCGCTCCTGGCACGACCGGGCCCCGGTCTACCTTGATTTTCTGCTCGGAACCCCCGTCCGCTGAGAAGCCCGGACCCTCCCGGGCTTGACCCCTCCGAAGGCGGCGAAGCACGCGTGTTTGTGCAATACATCCACGCATGCAAACCCCGAGCTTCGCAACAGCTCCAGTTGAAAGGTGAGCGTCGCCGGCGTGTCCTCCCGCTCGATGTAGGCGAATACCTTTTTGCGGTACTCCGCGCCCCCCAGGCCCTCCAGGTAGTCGCCGTAGCGCTCCCACAATAGCCGGTTCACGCCGCGGTTCTCGTGATCGACGAGGTCAAAAATCCAAAACCCTCCCCCCGGACGCAGCCAGCGCTGCACAGCGGCAAACAACCCCGTCCACTCCCGCGGCGTCCTCAGGTGATGCAGGACCGCCGCCGCCATCACAACGTCGAAGTGCGACTCCGGGAAGGCCAGCCGCCGGATGTCCCCCTGGCGCACGTCGTCCACCGAGCCCCCCAGACGCTCCCGGGCACGCTCCAGCATCGGCAGGCTCAGATCGACCAGCGTGAAACGCGCCTCCGGCACGCGCTCCCGAAATTTGAGCGCATAATTCCCCGCCCCGCAGCCGATATCCAGCACCCGCGGCGCCACAGGTGCGTTCGCCGCAGCAGCAGCCGCCACCAGCTCCATGCAGCGCGCCGCATCCATCGTCGCCACCTGCCCTGTCTCGAGTTTCGCAAATCGCTCGACGTCCCGGTCGAAACGCGAGCGGATCTCGGCAACGGATGACTTTCTGGCTGTTTTCATGCAGCCAGCATAACACGATTCCATGCGATGCCGGAATGACTTCCTTTTCATCCCGTGATGCTTCCAAGGCATCACCCGCTTCGATGGATTTCGCCGCCTTCGCCCAGATGAACGCCGACCCCGAGGTCATGCGCTTCTTTCCCGCCACGCTCTCCGCGGACGAGTCCAGGGCATCCTATTTCCGGATACGCTCCACGCTCGAGGCCCGCGGCTGGGGCCTTTGGGCCGTGGAAGCCGATGGTTGCTTCGCGGGATTCACAGGGCTGGCCGAACCGGCCTTCCAGGCGCCGTTCACGCCGTGTGTCGAGATCGGCTGGAGGCTTCGCCGCGAATTCTGGGGCCGGGGCGTCGCGTTCACCGCGGCCACCCAGGCCATCGATCACGCGTTCACGCGACTCCGCCTGCCTGAGCTGGTCTCGTTCACCTCGGTCCACAACCTCCGCTCCCGGACGCTCATGGAGCGCCTCGGCTTCGCGCGCAACTCCCTGGAGGACTTCGACCACCCCTCCCTCCAGGCCGGCAGCCCGCTCCGGCACCATGTGCTCTACCGCATGCCCGCGGACGCCCCCGTCTGAGGCGACGCCGGTTGAGCCTCGCGCCGCACCCGCGGCGCAACCCGGGTGCCGAGCAGTTCGATCGCCCGGAGTATCTGGCCATGCGTCAGGCGCCGGTTGTCGAGCAGCACGGTGAACCGCGACAGCCCACCCAGCGCGGCATCCTCGGCAAGGATCTTCGCAGCGACGGCCTCGGCGGCGCCCACCAGCAAAGCCC
>JAJXVO010000136.1 GCA_021782105.1 bacterium | reverse complement strand
TGACCCTCCTCTTGTTTCGGGCCGTAGCGTAGCCTGGTAGCGCGCTTGCATGGGGTGCAAGAGGTCGTGAGTTCGAATCTCACCGGCCCGACCATTTTTAAGTGCCGAGCCTGCAAAGGCTCCGCGTCCTCAGGCCCGATTTTCGGGCTTCTGCCCCAGCCCCCGATCCAGGATCGGGTCTGTATCTAACACTGCAGGCGATGGATTTGGCTGAGCCGTGTTGGGGGCGACGCCCCTGAGCACGATTCAACCACGGCGGGCACACCGGGTGTCGTCGTCCGCCTGCCCCGTAGGCCAGGATCCTGTCTCGTCAGGACGCTCGCTTCCTTTCAAGTTACTCAGGCCTTCACCCCGCAAATCGGGAACCATTCTACCCATCAACGAGACAGACCTACCATGAAAATCGCCATAAAACCCTTCCGCGTCAAAGAAGGCGCCACTGTGAGTCTCAAGCACTGCCCCACCCGCGTGGCACCGTATTACAGCTCGAAACACGACTATCAAAAGCAGCTGGCCGAGCATGTCGGATTCATGAGCGCGCGACAAAACCTGTTGTACGCGGATAATCGTTACGCATTGCTCCTGATCTTTCAGGCGATGGATGCGGCCGGCAAGGACGGGGCGATCAAGCACGTGATGTCCGGCCTGAACCCGCAGGGCTGCCAAGTGTACAGTTTCAAGCAGCCCAGTGCCGAGGAGCGTAATCACGATTTTCTTTGGCGCACCACTCGTTGCCTGCCCGAACGCGGGCGCATCGGCATCTTCAATCGCTCCTACTATGAGGAAGTCCTCATCGCCAGGGTACATCCCGAGGTCCTCGCCGGGCAGCACCTGCCCGAGGAATCCCTGAAGGACGCCAAGCTCTGGGATCATCGATTCCGCTCAATCAACGACCTCGAAAAACACCTTTATCGCAATGGCACGCGAATCATCAAGTTCTTCCTGCACCTTTCCAAGGAGGAGCAACGCCAGCGCTTCCTTGCGCGCATCGACGATCCCGACAAGAACTGGAAATTCAGCCGCTCCGACATCGAGGAGCGGGGTCTGTGGAAATCGTACATGACGGCCTATGAGGAGTGCCTCTCGGCAACCAGCACCGAACACGCCCCTTGGTACGTGGTTCCGGCCGACGACAAGGAAAACGCCAGGCTCGTGGTCTCCCAGGTGCTCCTCGAAGTGCTCGACGGACTGAAGCTGAATTGCCCCAAACCGAGTGTCTCCCATCGCGGCGAACTGCAGGCCATTCGAAAATTGCTCGCGAAATAACGCCGCGAAGCACTCGCCATGCCCCCCGCCCCCTCTCTCGCCATCGATAAGCCCGCGGTCCTCGTCATCTTCGTCCTCACGTACCTTGGGCTCGCGGCGGGGCGCGTCCCGGGACTCAAGATCGACCGCACTGGCATCTCCATTCTCGGCGCCATCGCCCTGATGATTTTCGGCGGTCTGAAAACCGCCGACGTCATCGGCTTCGTGAACTGGCCCACGATCCTGCTGCTGTTCGGGTTCTTCGTCATCTCAGCCCAACTCCGCCTTTCGGGGTTCTTCGACAGCGTCGCAAAAAGTGTCGCACGGCGCCTCGATCATCCGGCCAATTTTCTGCTGCTGCTGATGCTCGCGACCGCCGGGCTCTCCGCATTCCTCAATCACGACATCGTCTGCTACGCCTTCGCTCCAATCGTCGGCGTGGCGCTTCTTCGGCGCCGGCTCAACCCCGTCCCGTTCCTGATCGCACTGGCCATCGCCAGCAACATCGGCGCCGCCGCCACGATCGTCGGGAATCCCCAGGACATGATGATCGCCCAGATCGCGGGGTTGAATTTCGGGCGTTACGCCCTGTGGTGTCTGGTGCCGGTCCTGGTGGCGCTCGCCTCCGCGTACGCGATCATCTGGATGATGTCGCGCAGGCAATTGGCGCTCGAGATCGAGGCCCCCAAGGAGAGCCTCAGCTCGATCAGCCAGCCCTTCAACCGCCCGCACACGATCAAGGGCCTGGTCATTCTCGCGGTGGTCATCGCCCTGTTCTTCTCTCCGATTCCAAAGGAAATCGTCGCTCTCGCAGCGGCTGGCATTCATCTGGCCAACGCGAAGTTCCACACGGCGGATCTGCTCAGGATAGTCGACTGGCCCATCCTCGTGCTCTTCATCGGCCTTTTTGTTGTCACCGGGGCCTTTCAGACGACGGGATATGGCGATCATGCCGTCCACTGGCTGGCAAGCCACGGACTGCACTTGACGTCCCCGACCATCCTCGCGCTGAGCACGGCTGTTCTCTCGAATCTCATCAACAACGCCGCCGCCGTCCTGCTGCTGCTCAAGGTGGCCAACGTCGCTCAGGCGCCCGCCGCCTACGTCCTGGCTCTCGCCAACAGTTTTGGCGGCAGCCTCGTCATCTCTGGCAGCGTGTCCAACATCATCGTGGTCGAACAGGCTCGCGAACTCGGAATCCCCATCTCGTTTCGCAGCTTCCTTCGTCTCGGAGCGCCGGTGACACTCGTGGCCATGGCCACCATGCTAGGCTGGGTGATGCTGATGCGCTGAGCGACCGAAACACCGACGCCCTCCGCCTGCCCCAGGGGAGCCCGACTTCGTTCCAGTGGTTCCGCCCCGACGCGTCCGCACCCCGCGGTGCACGCGCCACTTCACGTGACACACTTGGCCCGGACGCGTTCGACCGCGCCGCCAAGGGCCACGCGAAGCGCCTTGCGCCGGGCGGCGTCGGACAAGGTCGACTCATCTTCGAGGGCACCACACGACGAAGCCAGTTCCGACGCGCCGATCGCCCGCGCGAGACCGCGCAGACCGTGAGCCGCATCGGCGATTTTGCGCGCATCGCCCTCGCCCAGCGCCTCGTCTATGCGTGCAAGATGTCCGGGCAGCGACTCAATGAGCCCGGCCCACATCGCCCCAAATAGCTCACGGCCCGTCCGCCGCCCCAGCGCCTCGATCTCGCTCCGCACCGAGGCATCCAGAACCACAGGCATCTGTTCTCCGCCGGAAACCGGTTCCGCTTCGAGCATTCGCCCCTCCCTCCACGATTCCACGAGTCGGCGCAGCTTGTGAAACTCCAGCGGTTTCTCTGCGAAGACATCGATTCCCGACTGCTTCCAGTTTTCAACTATGCCGGCGGAGGCGTTGCCGCTGATCCCAATGATGAAACAGGGTCGCCCGGCCAATAGCTTGCGGATCTTGGCCACGCCGTCCGCCCCCCCGACCCCAGGCATCACGCGGTCGACGATGATGACGTCGTAGGATCGGGCTTCAAGCAGCGCCATGGCCCCTTCGATCCGATCCACCGAGTCCACAGAGAAATCGAGAAGGATGAAACAGGTCGACAGGACTTCGCGCACCATCGCCTCGTCTTCGATCACCAACACCGCGTTTTGCGGGCGCCGCGTCCGCACAACGCCGCCCTCCACGTTTCGACCGGACGATGTTTGATTCATGATTCTCCGCTTCCAGGCTGCCCGTCGCACCGACGGGCCGGACTTTCATGCGTCGATGTGACTGCGTTGTTCACGTCCTTGGTGAAAACTCTAGCGTCTCGCCCGTGAGGGTCAATGGCCCGGCGGCGGCCCGGCGGTTTTCCGCCCGCGACGAAAGGGATCGGCCGGTTCACCTGAAAATGACTGTCTTTGTTGACCATCTCCGTTTAATCTACCCTTTCCAAGACAATGGATGACAGCAACGCCAGCACGGCAGCCGTGGCACTCTGTTGGATCATCGAAGATCAATCGATGCTGCGGCAGCTGTTGTCTGCCGTCGTTCAGGATGCCGGGGGGTTCAGTCGCGTGCGGGAATTTCCCGATGGTGACAGTGCACTCGCGGAGCTCACCCACGAGCAGCCCGACTTCGTCCTGCTCGATCTCGTCCTGCCAGGCACCAGCGGCATCGAGCTGCTCGACCATCTTCGGCGCGCCGCGCCAAAGGCTAAGGTTCTGGTGTTTTCAGATCGCCTGGAACCCTCTCTCATCCGAGCGGCAATGGACCACGGCGCCAACGGATTCATCGCGAAAAGGGAACCCGTCTCCGTGCTCCGCTCGGCCATCCGGCAGGTTTGCGCCGGACAAACCTTCCTATGCTCGCTCAGCAGCGCGCTACTCCGGACCAAGGCGGTCGGGCCTGGAGGGCTCAGGGTCGAGACGCTCACCCGCAAGGAGCGGGCCGTCCTCAAACTCTACGCCGAAGGCCACTCCGCCAAGGAGATCTCGTCGCTGATGTCCATCAGCCCTGGAACCGCCAGCAATCACCTCACCCGGATCAAGCAAAAGCTCGGCGTTCAGGAACCGGTCGGCCTTCTCCGATACGCCGCCGAGATCGGCCTCATCGCCCCACTCGGCTAGGCCCCGCAGTCAGCAGTCAGAATTTCCGCATCATCGTGCCGGCAAGGAGATCCGCGGACATCGTGACCTCCTGACCGCATTGGGGATCCCAATACACGACCCCGCGCTCCGTGATCGCGACGACGATCGCATGCGCCGACTTGGGGCCCGTCATGTACCACACTTCCCCCAGCGCGAGCGGCGGAAGGTTTGCGTCGTGCACGTGATGCGAAAGATAAGTCAGCCGTGCGGTGGAGAGGTAGACCAGCGAGAATTTTCCACAGGCAAATCGCGGACTCCATTCCGGCTTCAGGCCGTTCCGGTACAGGGCCGAGATGAAAATATCCTGCAGCACCTGAAGGCAGTCCGAATTCACCACCGCATAATGATCGCTATCGACAAAGGTCTTGTTGGGGAACAGCGCCTGGACCTGGGCGGCGGTCAGCACCCGACCGGTGCACAGGGAATCGGAAAAGCCGAGGGCCGCCACGGCTGCCATCGCGGCAAGAGCCACCAGCAGGATCCGGATCCGACTCAAGGCCCGCGCAAGGCAGGATTTTGGACGGAGGAGAATTCCGGGACTCATGGTCAATATCCGAACGATTGAACCGAGGCTGTGCCTGGGCACTAAATGCGAAACATTGTGACGTAGGAGGAGGCCAGGGCAGCCCCCTTCATTTGACAGGCTTTGACCGGATCCCAAAAGACCACTCCCTGATCGGTGATGGCAACCACCACGGAAGTGGTGCCGTGCCCGGGGGTACTCAGCCACGCCTCGCCCACCGCGAGCGCCTTGGCCTTCGATCGGCTCTGCCAGTTGCGCACGACAAACGCCATCTGTGCCGTCGCCACGAAGGCGCTGGTCAACTCGGCGCGGTCGTGCCTGATGGCCACGCCGTCTTCATTGAGTTCGCGCTCAAACATATGTTGAATCTCGTGCAGACCGGCCGCGTTGAGCACCGCGTAAGCATCGTCACCCAAAAAGGTCTGCACGTGCGTCAGCGCCCTCACCTCTGCGATCGAAAGCACGCGCCCCGTCACCAGTTTTTCGTTCCCCTTGGCCGGCAGCGCGACCAGCCCCGTCATGGCGACCAGCACAAACGCAATCACGCGGGCGCAGCGAATCCGAAACATCCTTCCGGATTCGATTTTTGAGAGCAGGTGGCAAATGGGTGTTTGGGTTCGCATCGAACGTCAGGGTAGTGTCCACGATCATACGTTTAGCTTCGGAACGCCGCATCGGCCCCTTTCATGGATTTTTCGTGAATCTTTCATGGGAGAATTTCCCGAGGTTCCTCGGCTTTCATAGGAACGGGCCGCACGGCACCGCCGGCCCTCGGTCGCCTAAGGTTCGAGGCCCCCTTCGATTGTGGCGCTGTTGCACATGAAATGCGCGGCCTCGCCGGCGAACCCAGGTCGTTTTGGCACACCCAGTGCTTTAGCCACCCAAGGAGGGCCGCGACCGCGGTCTGCCTCTCAAAACTCCCATGCGCTTCTCCAACTACGACGTCGGCGCCTTCTACGACGAGATGTTCGCCCCCAACCTGGAGCCGCGCAGCGCCGCGCGGACCCTCGTGAAAAACATCGAGAGCCTGCCCGAGGGCGAATTGCGAAACCGCCAGCAGGCCGCCGAACGGGCCCTGCTCGCAATGGGCATCACCTTCAACGTCTATGGCGCAAGCCAGGGAGTCGAAAAAATCTTCCCCTTCGATATCCTTCCCCGAGTTCTCTCCGCCCAGGAATGGCGCACTATCGACAAGGGGCTGCGACAGCGCATTCACGCGCTCAATCTCTTCATCGACGATCTCTACCACGACCAGAAGATCCTCCGCGACGGCGTCGTGCCACGTGAGATCATCGCCTCATCCAAGGTCTTCCGCCGCGAGTGCATCGGCCTGCGCCCTCCCCGCGGCATCTGGTGCCATGTCACAGGCACCGACCTCGTCCGACACAGCGACGGCGCCGTCTACGTGCTTGAGGACAATCTTCGCTGTCCGTCAGGCGTGTCTTATGTGCTCCAGAACCGGCACGTGATGAAAAGCATGTTTCCCCGGGTGTTCGAGTCGTCGAAGATCCGCGCCGTATCCGATTATCCGAGTCATCTCCGGGACATGCTCGAGTACCTCGCGCCCGACGCGTCCACCACGCCGCGCGTCGTGCTGCTCACGCCGGGGGTCTACAACTCGGCCTATTTCGAACACTCGTTCCTCGCCCAGCAAATGGGTGTCGAGCTGGTCGAGGGCCGGGATCTCGTCGTGAAAGACGGCTATGTCTGCATGCGCACCACGAAGGGCTTCGAGCGCGTCGACGTCATCTACCGGCGCCTGGACGACGATTTCATCGATCCGCAGGTGTTCCGTCCCGATTCGCTGCTAGGCGTGCCCGGATTGATCGACGTCTACAAGGCAGGCCGCGTCGCGCTGGCCAACGCACCGGGCACGGGTATCGCCGACGACAAGGTCGTCTACGCCTACATCCCGCGTGTCATCAAATATTACCTCGGCGAGGACGCCATCCTCTCCAACGTGCCCACCCACATCTGTGCGGAGGACGACGACCTAGCCTACACCCTGGAAAATCTCGACAAGCTCGTCGTGAAGGCGGCCAACGAGTCGGGCGGGTATGGCATGCTCGTGGGACCGCACTCCACCGCCGAGCAGCGCGCCGAATTTGCACTTCGCATCAAGGCCAATCCCAGAAACTACATCGCCCAGCCGACGCTCGCCCTCTCACGCGTCCCCACGCTCGTCGACGATCATTTCGAGGGACGTCACGTCGATCTCCGCCCCTATATTCTCTATGGTCGCGACATCTATGTTCTCCCGGGCGGACTGACGCGCGTCGCCCTCAAGAAGGGCTCGCTCGTGGTCAATTCCTCGCAGGGTGGAGGAAGCAAGGATACCTGGGTGCTCTCCGATTCCGTGCGCTCCGAATCCGCGGGCCCCTTCGGGGGCTCCGTCCAGACCTCGGTCAGCAAGGAGGCCATGACATGTTAAGCCGCGTCGCCGACTCCATCTACTGGATGAATCGCTACGTGGAACGCGCCGAAAACGTCGCGCGGTTCATCGAGGTGAACCTCAACCTCATGCTCGACGCGCCGGCCGACTCTCAGGGCCAGTGGCAGCCGCTTGTCCAGACCACCGGCGACCAGGAGGACTTCGCGCGACGCTATCCCGAATCCTCGCAGGAGCACGTGCTGCGGTTTCTCACCAGCGACGAGAGAAACTCCAACTCGGTCGTCTCCTGCCTCCGCGCTGCCCGCGAAAACGCGCGCTCGGTCCGCGAGATCATCTCGTCCGAAATGTGGATTCAACTGAATACCTTCTACCTCATGCTGACGGACGCCGCGGCCAGTGATCGCGCGCTGCTCAATCCGACCGAATTCGTCGCGGAAGTGCGACAGGCGAGCCAGCTGTTCGCGGGAGTCACCGACGCGACGATGACCCGCTCGGAGGCCTGGCATTTTGGCCGGCTCGGACGCATGATCGAGCGGGCGGACAAGACCTCGCGCATCCTCGATGTGAAGTACTACATCCTGCTGCGCTCGGTCGACGACATCGGCACCCCGTTCGACGACATCCAGTGGGCCGCCCTTCTGCGCTCGGCCTCCGCGTTCGAAATGTACCGCAAGAAGCACGGCCGAATCTCCCCCGTGGGGGTGCTCCAATTTCTCCTCCTCGACCACGAGTTTCCACGCGCGGTGCGCTTCAGTCTGCTCGACGCCCAGGCATCGCTGCATGCGATCTCGGGCACGCCGCTTGGAACCTTTCGTCACGCACCCGAAAAACACCTCGGCCTGCTATGCTCCGACCTCGCGTACACGACGGTCGAGGACGTGCTCCACCGGGGGCTGCACGAGTCCGTGGACGAGATTCAAGGCCGCCTGAACCGGGTGGGAATCGGCATCCACGAGACCTTTTTCGCCTCAAAGGCGCCCGACTCAGCCGCGCCGATCGCCGCCCGCGCGTGACCGCGCCGCCCGACGGCGCTTAAGCCGGCCGACCGCGTTTCCGCGGGTCTCACGGTTCAACCGATCTATTCACCATGTCGATCCACGCAGCCCTCCACCACCACACGCACTACCGGTACGACCGGCCGGTCGCGCATTCGCCTCATGTGGTGCGCCTGCGACCGGCGCCTCACTGCCGTACTCCCATTCTCGGCTACTCGCTGAAAATCTCACCCGCACACCACTTCATCAACTGGCAGCAGGATCCCCAGGGAAATCACGTCGCGCGAATCGTGATTCCCGAGCCATGCCGCGAGTTCGAAATCACGGTCGATCTCGTCGCGGAGCTGGCCGTCTATAATCCCTTCGACTTCTTTCTCGAACCCTCCGCCGAGAGGGTCCCTTTCGACTACGATCCGTCGCTGAGCCGCGAGCTCAGTCCATTCCGCGAGTGCACCGGCGGCGGCGAACGCCTCGAAGCACTCGCCTCGGCAAGCCGGCCCACGGGACAGGGAACCGTGGATTTCCTCGTCGCGCTCAACCAGCGGGTCCAGTCCGCCGTGGGTTACCTGATCCGGCTCGAGCCGGGCGTGCAGGCTCCGGAGGACACCCTGCGTCTGGGCAGCGGCTCCTGCCGCGACAGCGCTTGGCTTCTCGTCCAGCTCCTTCGCCGCCTGGGCTTCGCGACTCGCTTCGTCTCCGGCTATCTCATCCAGCTCGCGCCCGATGTGAAACCGCTCGACGGCCCCGCAGGCCCCTCCTCGGACTTCACCGACCTGCACGCCTGGTGCGAGGTCTACTTGCCCGGAGCCGGATGGATCGGGCTCGATCCCACGTCGGGCCTTCTCGCAGGCGAGGGACACATTCAACTGGCATGCCCCCCCGACCCGTCCAGCGCCGCACCCGTCGCAGGCGCGGTCGACCCCTGCGAGTCCACCTTCGGTCATGCAATGCAGGTCTCGCGCATCCACGAATCGCCAAGGGTGACAAAACCCTACACCGATGCGCAATGGGCTGCGATCGACGACGCGGGCCGCCTCGTCGACGACCATCTCGCCCGCGCCGACGTGCGTCTGACGATGGGAGGAGAGCCCACTTTTGTCTCCATCGACGATCCGGACGGACCCGAATGGAACACCGCCGCGCTCGGCGCCGCCAAGGACCGCCTTGCCGCGCGTCTGCTCGTGCGGCTGCGCGACACGTTCGCTCCCGGCGGCCTGCTGTTTCACGGTCAGGGAAAATGGTACCCCGGCGAGTCCCTCCCCCGCTGGGCCAAGGCCTGCTATTGGCGCAAGGACGGACAACCGCTGTGGGAAGATCCCGCGCTGATCGCCGACGAGTCGACCGATTATGGATACGGCCGCCCCGAGGCCCGGCGCCTCGCGGAGGCGCTGGCCGATGAGCTCGGGGTCGGGGGGCGCTGGCTCATGCCTGCCTACGAGGACGTGATTTACCACGCCTGGCGCGAGCGCCGCCTGCCGTCCAACGTCGACCCCCTCCGCTCCAATCTGCGCGATCCCGAAGAGCGTGCCCGCCTCGCCCGCGTCTTCGAGCAGGGACTCGGCGAAGCGGTTGGCTGGGTACTCCCGCTTGAGCCTGCCGCATCCTCAGGCCAGCGCTGGAGAAGCGGTCCCTGGTTCCTTCGCGACGACGTCCTGTGGCTGGTCCCCGGCGATTCGCCGATAGGCCTCCGGCTGCCCCTGGACTCCCTTCCGTGGGTCGCCGAGAAGGATTATCCCTGGATCCATCCCCGGGATACGATGGCGCCCACCGCTCCACTTCCGGCGCCGAGGTTACTGCGACAGCACGCGCCCGAATCCGGGTTGGCGTCGGAGCCCGACAGTGATGCCGCCAAGGCTGGCGAGGCGGAACCGCAGCGCCCCTCCCAGGGCGAGTCCGCCACTGGGATCGTACGCACCGCCCTCTGTGTCGAACCGCGCAACGGACGCCTTCACGTCTTCCTCCCTCCCGTGCGCGAGCTCGAATCCTACCTCTGGCTCCTCGCCTCCGTCGAGGCCGCGGCAGCCCGCGTCGGTTTGCCGGTGATCCTCGAAGGAGCGCCACCACCCCACGACACGCGCCTCGGCGTCCTGAAGGTAACGCCCGACCCGGGCGTCATCGAAGTGAACCTACATCCGGCCGCGAGTTGGGACGACCTTGTCCGCAACACGACAGCACTCTACGAGGAGGCGCGTCTAACCCGTCTCGGCACAGAAAAATTCATGATGGATGGACGCCACGTCGGCACCGGCGGGGGCAATCATATCGTCATCGGCGGCCCGACCCCCGCCGACAGCCCTCTGCTGCGCAGGCCCGACCTGCTCCGAAGCCTCGTCGGATACTGGCAAAATCATCCGTCCCTGAGTTACCTGTTCAGCAGTCTCTTCATCGGCCCCACCAGCCAGCATCCCCGCATCGACGAGGCCCGCGACGACGCCGTCCACGAGCTCGAGCTTGCGTTTCAGCAGACGCCCTCTGCCGACGAGCGCTGCCCGCCCTGGCTCGTCGACCGGATTTTCAGGAACGTGCTCGTCGACGCCACGCGCTTCCTCGC
>JAJXVO010000135.1 GCA_021782105.1 bacterium | reverse complement strand
GCCCAGGCCTTGTGGCGCTCGAAGTTTCCCTTGAGGGCGAAGAGGAAGGTGCGGGGAACGAGGTAGACGATGGCCATGGCCAGGATGATGTGGCTGATGAGCATCGTGAAATAAACGGGTCGGATGGCGCCGTGGCCGCCGAACAGGGCATTGGCGCCGTGGACGAGGATCTTGTGGGCCACGTAGCCGACCAGGAAACAGGCGGAGGACACCGCCGCGGCGAGCATGCAGGCGCGGTGGGCCTGTTTTCGCCCTTGTTTGATCAGGATGAATCCCGCGGTGATGAGCACCGTGGACACGCCGTTGAAGACGGCGTTGATGGCGGGAAGGGATTCGACGGTCATCGGGAGATCAGCCAGCGGTCTGCGAGCAGGGCGAGGAGCAGAATGGGGAGGTAGCTGAGGGAGGCGAAGAACAGGCGCCTGGCTGAGACCTCGCGGCGGTCGGGCATCACGAATGCCACGGCGCGCCAGATGAACCAGGCACCGGCGGCGCAGGCGACGACGAGATAGGCCTTGGACGCGAAGCCGAGAAACGCGGGGAGTAGGCTGACGACGACGAGGGCGACGGTGTTGACGAGGGACCAGGCGGCGACCCAGCGGCCGGACTCATCGCGCACGGAGAGCATGGGAAAATGCACGGTCGCGTAATCGCGTCGGTAGAGCCAGGCGATGGCCATGAAGTGGGGGATCTGCCAGAACAGCAGCACGCCGAAGAGGATCCAGCCCAGCGTGGACACGTGGCCCTCGGCAGCGGTCCAGCCGATGAGCGGGGGCAGCGCGCCGGCGACGGCGCCGATTTCGGTGGACCAGCGCGACCAGCGTTTGGCGGGCGTGTAGAGAGCGAGGTAGCAGACCATCGTCAGCAGGGCCACGAAAGCGGAGGCGCCGTTGACGAAAGTATAGAGGAGGGCCAGGCCGGAGAGGCAGAGTGTCCAACCGATGACGAAGGCCGTGCCGGGGGCGACGCGGCCGGAGGGGATGGGGCGGTCGGCGGTGCGGTGCATGAGGGCATCGGTGTCGGCCTCCATGTATTGATTGAGGGCGGCGACGCCCCCTGCGCACAGGCCGGTGCCGATGGCGACGAAGACGAAATGCCAGCCGAGCTGCCCGGTGCGGGCGGCGAGGTAGCTGATCAGGGCAGTAAGAACAGACAGCGAACTCAGGCGGGGTTTGGTGAGTTCGACGTAATCGGCGACTGCGGCACGGGGCAGAGTGGTTGAGATCATGCCTGGGGGACGGGGTTCGACTCGATGCGGTCGCGATGGGCGAACCACGTGAGGGTAAAGGTGGTGACGAGCAGCAGGGCGCCGCAGACGACGTGGCCGGTCGTGATGAGGGGGTCGCGTTGCGTCCAGATGATATTCGCGCCGAGGAGAATCTGGATGGCGAGCAGGCAGACCATGACGACTGCGCCGACCTGCATGACCAGCGACGAACCGCGATCCCTGTGAATCTTCCAGGCGAAGCTCACGAGCGCGACGGTGAGGATGAGGGCCATGACCCGGTGGGTGAAATTGAGGGTGACGCGGAAATTCCAGGTTTCAGGCAACCAGCCTCCGTGGATGTTGGAGTAGGGGAAGACGGGAATGGCGAGACCGGCCATGTTGTCGCGCATGAGGACGGCGACGGTGAGCTGCACGAGCAACAGGGAGCAGCAGATGATGCCGAAGCGGGCGAGAGAGCGGGCGACGGGAATGTGGCCCTCGATCCAGGGTCGGGAGCAGGCGGCGGCGATGGCGAGAAGGACACATGCGTAGAGCTGGGCGACGATGCCGTGGGGAATTCGGATCATCTGGCCGAGGGTCATCGTGAAATCCGTCACCTTCAATCCGTTGAGCAAGACGCGCATGCCGCCCAACAGGCCCTGGACGAGGACGAGGACGAGGGCGAACCAGCCGAGCTTGCGCAGCCAGGAGCGGGACTCGCGTTTCCACAGCCAGAAGGCGAGGACGATGGTGATGAGACCCATGGTCATGGCGCTGAGGCGGTGGGAGTGCTCGGCGAACATGGCCACGTTGTGGAGCCAGCCGTGGGGGTCGATCGACCCGTCGGAGAGCGGCCAGTCGGGGAAAACCATTCCGGCGCCGATGCTGGTGGTGAACGCTCCGAGCGTGACGAGCACGAAGACCCAGATCCCGCCGGCGGCTGAGAACCAGGCGAGAGCGGGTTTATAAGTGGAGGTGCGGCGTGACGCGGCGTGATCGTTCATCGACAGGGTGCGCCACAGGGAATGCGGCCTCGTTGGTTGTGCAACCGCTTTGACATTTTTTTGTCCGCGATTCCCTTGACCCATGACCCTACGTTTCCACTCCTCCGCGGGCCGTCGCATGGCGATCGGTGCGCGGACTCTGCTTGCCGTCGTCGGACTTTCGTTTGCCCTTGGTGCGGCGTTGGTGGTTTCAGGCTGTTCGGGCTCGAAGAAGGAGGAGGCGGCGGCGCCGAAGGTGAAACGGTACCCGGTGCATGGCGTGATCGTCTCGGTGAACACCGCACAGCATTCCATCATGATGGAGAATGCGACGATCCCGGGCTACATGCCGGCGATGACGATGGAGTACCTCATGGCGCCGGGCGACCTGGCCAATGCGAAGGCGGGCCAGCACATCCGGGCGATGTTGGTGCCCTCGGACACGGGAGCGCCGCGGCTCGAGGACGTCTGGCCTGACGATCGGGTGGACAAGGACATCCTCAAGCAAGGCGAGAGCCGCCTGCGGGAGAACACGTTTGACCGCGGCAAGGAGGCGTACCGGGAAGTCGGGGAGAAGATGCCGACCTTTGCGCTGTGCAACCAGGACGGCAAGGTGGTGACGGCGGACTATTTCCGGGGGAAGATGGTGATGCTCGACTTCATTTACACGCGTTGCCCGGTGGCGAACATGTGTCCGCTGGAGACCGCCAAGATGGTGCAGGCGCAGAAGCTGGCCAAAAAGAAGGGCGTGAAGAACGTCGAGTTCGTGTCGATCACGCTGGATCCGGAAAACGACACCCCGGGGGTGCTCAAGGAGTATGCGAAGGACCGAAACATCGACACGAGCAACTTCTCCTTCCTGACGGGCCCGCAGCAGGCGGTGCGCGACCTGCTGACGCAGTTCGGGGTCATCGAGCAATTCAGGGGCGACATCATCCGCCACACTCTGGCGACCCTGTTGATCAGCAAGGACGGCACGATTGCGTTTCGGGCGGACGGGAGCGAATGGTCGCCGGAAGACTTCGTTGAGAGGATGAAATCGTGAGCGGAGGGCGGGCGTCGGGCCGGAGACGTGGCCCGGGGGCGCGATGGCTGCGCGTGGGACTCATCACGGCCTGCGCGGCGGCGGCCTACGTTGGTATCCGACATCTTCCTACAGGGACCAACCTGAGCAAGCTGGATCCGCGCAAGAAGGACACCAACCCCATCGAATTCTGCGATCCGCTTCGTCCGCTCTTCATGCCGGCGGAGACGATCCCGTCGGCGGTGACGATGACGGTGGCGCCTGTGCGCCCGGAGGCGGGGCGGGCGGTGGAGCTGCATTTCACGCTGCGCACGCTGACGGGCGACCCGGTGGGGCCGCAGGACCTGCTGCCCTCGCATACGAAGCTGATCCACCTGATGGTGGTGGATCCGACGCTGACCGATTACGAACACGTGCATCCGGTCCCGTCGGGCGGGCGGGGAAGCTGGAAGGTGGAGATCCGACCGCGGTTTGGCGGCGTGTATCGACTTTTCGCGGACTTCACGCCGGTGGTGACGCAGCGTCCGCTGTACGCGGTGGCGGACGTCGTGGTGGCGGGGCGGGCGGCGAAGCCGGAGGTGGGGACGGTGGACCTGACGAAGGGGCCGGTGGTGGCGGTGGGGCCCTATCGGTTCGAACTCATCGCGAAACACGAGGTGAAAACCGGGACCACGCCTGGGGATCTGGCGCTCACGGTGACGCGGGCGGACGGCGGGCTGGTGCCGATGCAGCCGCTCATGGATGCGTTCGCGCATCTCGTGGCGTTCGACGCGAAGCGCACGGGATTTGCGCACATGCATCCGCTGGAGACGGACATCACGCACCTGCCGCATCCGCATCATCCCACGCTCAACTTCAAAATGGCCCTGCCCAACAGGGGCCGGTACGTGGTCTGGGCGGAGGTCAGGCTGGCGGGGCGCGACACCTTCGCGCCGTTTTGGTTCGAGGTAAAGAGGTAGGGCGGCGGGCGCCTGTGTGCCGAAGGCATGACGATCCTGACGGCGCACGCACTGGCAGGTCTGCGGACTGTCGGGCGCGTGTTGCATCCCCGGCGACTCCGGATTCGAGTCGGGCATCGGTCACCACCGAAACAGGCGTAGCGCGGAGGACCGGATGGCTCGTCTTGGGATCAAAGGTTGGGGGATGCCGAGCGCGCCTTGCGGCGTATTAAAAGTCCGCTGACGGTTGATTTAGCGTGCAACCATATCAGGCAATTGGATACCTACAAAAATCCACAAGTCATTTATGATAAATATCATAAGGTGGCTATAGGTCTGGGTCTTCACGTGAGACGGAGCGCAGGCTTAGAATTGATGCATATCTGGTATGACCTGCCTGCGATGCCTAGCGGCACACTTCTAGCTAGTTGGTCTGCCTTCCCCAGCATAACCGGCGCAGCGTCGGCCATGCCGTGCGAACCACTGTATTTTGGTCCTTCTTCGATGCATCGCGCCCAAGACCGGGTGGCCGCTGCAGGCGTCCCGCCGGGAGGCGGGCGGCACGGTGCCGGCGGAGGATCGCAGCTTTAAGCCATTACGTAACGGTTCATGGCTTATTATTAGGGAAACCCCGCGCTCTTTAGGGGGGCGCGGGGTTTTGCATTTCGGTGCGCATTTCGGAATCCGTGCAACGGGCCGGTCGCGCTTGTGGGGCGGCGCGGTCAGGCCGGAGCGCGGTCCTGTTCGGCGGCGCGCCTGAGCGCGACCTGAAGGGGGCAGCGCAGGAGATCGACGTCGCGGTCGGTCCGATACGTTTCCAGCAGCTCGCGGGAGCGCTGGGCGAGCATGCGGCGCACCTCGCGGCGGCGGCCGCGGATGCGGGCGATGCTCATGGAATCGTAGCCGGTCGTCTGATGCCGCATCCAGGCGATGGTGGCCGCCTCGGCGCGTTCCTCGACGGGAATGCGTTCGGTGCGCGCGACGGTGCCGCTGCCGACGGGCACGGCGTGGGTGGCGATCAGCGTGGCGAGCGCCTCGGCGTGCGTCCGGTGCCTGGGGTGAAACGCGAGAAAGTCGAGCACGGCGTCGCGGAATTCACCGGCATACTCGGCCTGCTCGGCGGCCCGGCGGCGGCGGCCGGCGTCGAGACGCTTTTGGTAGGACGGGGCGGCGCGCTCCGTCTCGAGCTCCGCGCGCAGGGCGGCGATCCGGTCGGCCGGCGCCCAGATGCCCCGCGAAAAACGTTTCCGGCCGACGAGTTCGATCACGGTCCAGGACGGCCCGTCGGCCTTGATGCGGCGGCTCAGCGCGGCGTCGCCGGGCGGCAGCAGGGCCCAGGAGGCGGGCGCGACAAGAATGCGGCCGTCGGGAGACAACACATGGCGTGGTTTGGCGAAGGGACGGACTTCGAGCGAGGTGTTGGACACGGGGTTCAGAGAGGTGTATCCGGGGACTGGGTTCAAGACCCGAGGCGTCGCGAGATCCCATCGAAAATCCGCGCCGCGGGCGCCGGTTTAGGGCCGGAATTGTTGGGGTTTGGTGACAAATTGGTCACGGAACGGAGCAAGGATTGATTGGGGGAGCGGCGGGGCGATAGATGGGCTTCCTATGAAGATTCGATGGCGCGCAGACCTCACTGTGGGAAAGAAGATAGCCGGCGGATTCGGAATCGTCGTATGCATTCTCCTGATGCTCACGGCGACCTCTTACCTGGCTCTGCGTCGGGCGGGTGGAAACCTGAACTCGTACTCGGGGAGCGTCGGTGAGGCGCGGCTCGGCGCGGCAGTGGGGGCGGCCGTGACCGAATTTCGCCTTCATGCGGACGCCTATCTCGCCCACCACGATCCGGCGACGGTGGCGGCCTACGTCAAATCGCGGACGATCGCGCTGAAATTGCTCGATGCGGCGGCCGCGCAAATTCGCGATCCGGGCCGCGCTGCGAGCCTTGTCGAGGCGAAGCGTCTGCTGGCCGACTATGACCAGGGTTTTATGAAGACCGTCCAACTGCGCAACCAGGCGGCGGAAATCAAGGCCGGCATCATCGATGTGAAGGGCAACCGGCTCGAGCACGACATCGACACCTACCAGTACTATTTCGGCGGATCCTCGGAGGGCGCGGCCTGCGTTAACGCCTTTTTCCGTACCAATGCCAGCGTCGAGATGTTCGTGGCGACGGGTGACCGTGACAGCGTGCAGAGCGCGCGGGGCTACCTGATCGTGATGAAGAACACGCTCAAGGGCATGGTCGGGGCCGTGAATGCGAAGATCAAAGCGGGGCGCACGCGGCAGCTCGAATCGACCAGGGACGTCCTCGAGGACGGGGTCACCATGGCCGAAGATTACCAGCAGGCGTTCGCCCAGCTCGTGGAGCTTGAACAGCAGTCGACCGTCATCGAGGCCCGGCTCAGGGTGCTGGCTCCGCAAATCGCGGACCGCCTGCTGAAGGTGGCGGACTCGCTCGCCGAACAGCAGGATCGGTTGGAGTCGCGAGTGAAGGCCGACGAGTTGCGAAGCGAGGGGGTGATGGTGGGACTGGCGTTGCTCGGTCTTGTCGCCGGACTTGGCTGCGCGATCCTGATCACACGGGGAATCACGCAGCCGATCGTGCGGATTGCCAAGGAGCTCTCGGACGATGCCGCGCACACGGCGGCTGCCGCCCGCGAGGTGGCGAACGCCAGCCGCACGCTTGCGTCGGGCGCCTCGTCGCAGGCGGCCTCGCTGGAAGAGTCGAGCGCGGCCCTCGAGGAGATCTCCGGCATGACGCATCGCAATGCGCAGAATGCGGGCAACGCCGCAACCCAGGCCAACGAAGCGCGCTCCTCGGCCGATGTCGAAGCGCAGAATATGGTCGAGATGCAGCAGGCGATGCAGGCCATCCAGGCGTCCAGCACCAAGATCTCAAAAATCATCAAGACGATCGATGAGATCGCCTTCCAGACCAACATCCTCGCCCTGAATGCCGCCGTGGAAGCGGCCCGAGCCGGGGAGTCGGGTGCCGGGTTCGCGGTCGTCGCAGACGAGGTCCGCAACCTCGCCCGGCGTTCGTCCGAGGCTGCCCGCGAAAGTGCCGCGATCATCGAAGAGGCGGTCGCCAAGAGCATCCAGGGCGTGCGCATCAGCGAGAAAGTCGGCGCTGGTCTCGCGGAGATCACCTCGAAGGTTCGCAAGGTCGACGGACTTGTGGCGGAAATCGCAACCGCTTCACGGGAGCAAAACGAGGGCATCGGCCAGGTGACGCGCGCCTTTACGGACATGGATCGCGTGACCCAGGCGAATTCCGCGACCGCGGAGGAAACGTCGAGCGCGGCCTCGGAGCTGAATCATCAGACGGGCCGCCTGAATACGGCCATCGCGGAACTCGCGGCGATGGCGGGAGGGCGGAAGAAGGCCGTCCGGCATAAAGATGCGCCGCTGGTTGGTGCGCTGGTGCCCGAGATGGGA
Organism: bacterium; assembly: GCA_021782105.1. Taxonomy (GTDB): domain Bacteria; phylum Verrucomicrobiota; class Verrucomicrobiia; order Opitutales; family Opitutaceae; genus MWDT01. The sequence continues at coordinate 3,291 of JAJXVO010000135.1, read as the reverse complement.
GCCTAGTCCCCGCGGGGCGACTGGGTCGCCGCGAGAACTGGAGGCTTATCCTTTGAAACCCGGATGGAAGGGGAGCCGGGTCTCCCCTTCCAAAACGAAATCAAAAGTCCCTGCCTCGATGTCTGGATTTGGAGGTTGCTTGGAACAGAAGGCTGCGACGGGAACGAAGAAGCAGCCGTTTACCGAAGAATGCAAAACGTGGATACGTCCTCCTTCTGGCGATTCGTTTTTGGCTCGGCGACCCACGGTTATCGCTCGGGCCTCAATGCTCCGTTCCGTTCGTGGCCTACCTCGATTCAATCGCCGAATATCAGGGATACGTGATTTCGCGGGATACGCCTGCGGACCTTATTCGATCTTGAAACCGAGCGCCTCGAGTTCGAACAGATGGAAGGGGGCGCTATCCAGCAGATCCTTGAGTGCCTCGAGCGCCTCCTCCTTCGTAGAGGCGTTGAGCACGGCGGTGTCGTTGAGCGAATCCTTCACGACGATGCGCCAGGGCTCGGGAAAGCGGGTGTCGTGGACCTCCATCAGCATCCCGTGGAGGTAATTGCCCGGGAGGCCGGGGTGGGGACCTCCGCCGGGAACGAGGAACAGAGTGGCGAGTGGATCGTGGGCGGTGGCGGAGCCCGCCTTGGGGCGATGATGGATTTCACGCCCGGCGACCTCGGCGCGAAAGGCCTCGGCGTGTGTGCGAGTCTCCGTCGGCAGCGACTGGAGATAACGCTCGAAGATGCTCGTGTTCGACTCGAGCGCATCGTCCGTGATTTTTCCGGCGACAAGCAGGTCGAGGTTGGACGCATGGAAGACCGGACGCAGGGCGAGCGAGCGGGCGGTCACGTGGCAGTCCTTGTGATCGGCATTGGCATAGACCTGATGGGTGGCGCGCAGGTGTCCGAGCGCCTCGTCGTAGGTGGGTGTGCGAGGCACGGAGCCGAGGGGACTGTGCTCGATCATGTCGAGGACCGTCTGCTCAAAATCCGCTTCGGAAGATGGAGGCATAGGGGGCTATTCTAGCCGGGTGGGGATCGGGGGCGAGCGCGGATCTCGTCCTTCTGCGCGGCGGGCCGGGCCGAGGCTACTTTCGAGCCAGCGCCTCTTCGATGGCCTTGATCGCGAGGGGCGCCATCACGTCGTAACCGGCCCCGTTTGGGTGAACCCCGTCTTCGGAGAGATCCTTGCGCATGCCGCCATGGCCGTCCTGCATCGCGGAGTAGTAATCGAGATAGATGCAGCCGCGTTGTGCGGCGTAGGCACGAAGCCAGACATTCATCGCGGCGATTTTTGGGGCGGGCTGAACTCCGTGGTGCCAGAAGTAGTCGGCGGCGGGGAGTATCGATGAGAGCACGACGCGGATGTGGTTTTGCTGGGCGAGATCGACCATGGACGCGAAGTATCCTTCGATCATCGCGGGCGTCTCGGGGCCGGTATTGCCGGCGATGTCGTTGGTGCCGGCGAGGATCACGACCACCCTGGGGTGCAGGTCGATCACGTCGGCGCGGAACCGCACGAGCATCTGTGGCGTGGTTTGTCCGCTGATGCCCCGGTCGAGATAGGGGTGGTCGGCGAAAAACGCGGGTCGCTTGTTGATCCAGAAATCGGTGATGGAGTCGCCCATGAACACGACGCGGTTTTCGCCGGGAGCGGGGGCCTTGAGCTTCGCGTTGTCGGGGGCGTAGCGGCCGAGCCAGGCCCAGTCGTTGTGGAGCCGCTCGTCGGCCTGGCGTTGCCAGAGATCGATCTGGGCCTGAGTGGGCGGGGCGGATTTGGCGGGAGCGGCGGAGGCCCGGAAGCCGGAGGGGCAGAGCGCGGTCGCGTGGACGGAGAAGGAGGCGAGGGCGAAACGCGAGGCGGTCATGGATCGGGAGGGGTTGGGATGGAGCGGGGGGAGCGGCAATCGCAAATCGGCGGGTGCGGCGGGTCAACGCCGATCCTGGGCCGCCCGTGCGCGTCGCGCCGGCCGCTCAGGCCTTGCGGGACCGGACGAGGAAGGGGACCACCGCCAGGCTGCCGGCGCTGATCAGGCCGAAGGCGCACTGGCTGACCGAGAGGCTCAAGCTCGACAACCACAGCAGAGGGGCCGCTGCGGACAGCACGGAGCTGCCGGAGCTCTGGATGAAACTCTGACAGGAGGCTGCCAGCCCGCGCTGGTGGGGAAAACAGTCGATGGCGCGGATAGTGAGCGTGGGCAGCACGAGCGACATGCCCACCATGTATCCAAAAAGTGGAAGCACGGCCCAGGGAAGGCGGGGTGCCATCAGGAGGTTCATGACGACGTTTGCGCCCGAGGACACGAGCATGACGACGCAGCCGATCGCCGCGGTCCTGAGCAGGGAGATCCGGCCCGCGAGACGGGAACAGAGGACGTTTCCGAGCACGATGCCGGCCGTGAGCGGGCCGAACAGCCAGAGAAACCCCGTCTCACTCACGTGGAGGTGGTGCATGAGAAATTCGGGGGCCGACAGCACGTACAGGAACAGGCCGGCGAAGGCGAAGGCGATGGCGGTGGACGCCATCATGAACACGGGATGTCGGAGCGCGGAGAAGTAGGAGCGTGCGAGGAATCCCGGGCGAAAACTTTGCCGGTTTGCCGCAGGCAGCGTCTCCGGCAGGGTGGCCGCGATGGTGGCGAGCAGGACGGACGAATAGGCGGCCATGAAAACGAAGATCGCGCGCCAGCCGAACCAGAACTGCAGCCAGCCGCCGACGATCGGGGCGATTGCCGGGGCGACAGCGAAGACTATGGCGACCATCGCCATCAATTTCTGTGCCGCGGGGCCGTCGTACAGGTCCCTCACGATTGCGCGGCCCACGACCATGCCCACCCCCGCGGTGGCGCCCTGGAAAATCCGGAAGAAGATCAGCCATGCCAGCGAGGGGGCGAGCGCACAGCCGACGGACGAGGCGACGAAGGCCCCCAGCCCCAGGAGCACCATGCGGCGACGCCCAAACGAGTCGGACAGCGCGCCGTGCCACAGCGTCATCAGCGCGAAGGGAATCATATAGGCCGTGAGCGTCCCCTGCACGTCGTCGAGGGAGCACCCCATCACACGGGAAATGTCAGGCATCGAAGGAAGATAGGCGTCGATGCAGAATGGCCCGAGTGCGGACAGCGCCGCCAGCTGCACTGCCGTGCGCCGTGCGCTGACACCGGGTACCTTTGAGCCTGAGTCCATAAGAGGATCATTGAACGACAGCCGTGCGGCGCCCCGCGAATGCAAAAGACGGGACCCGCCTCAAGGGCATGGGCGCGAGCAGCATCCGGGGGCGGCTGACCGCAGGGAATGCAGT
>JAJXVO010000134.1 GCA_021782105.1 bacterium | reverse complement strand
CACCGTCCAGAGGAGCTGGTGACACCTGCCTGCCGCTTGGTTGAGGAGCGGAGGATCCGCGCGGCTCCAGCTGCCGCGGAATTTTCCCCGGTTGCCCGGGATTATCCCGATCGCGCCTTCGGCGGTGTTTTCAGACCGCCGCGCTCTCGATCGTTCTGCCAAAGAACAGATGGGAACATGTTGAAGGACGGGTAAATGGAAAGATTTTGTTCTTCACCTGTTATTCACCTTCAGAAACGGTGAATAAGGTGCGAACAAGGTTGTTCACAGGTCATTCACGTTGCGTTCAGTCCTTCGATGACTTCACGTCGAGGGCGTCGCGGAGGCCGTCGCCGAGGAAGTTCAGGGAGAGCAGAGAGAGCGAGAAGATGCAGGCGGGAAAGATGAGGAGCCACGGATATTCCTCCATCTGTTCGGCGCCGTTTTTAATGAGGGTACCCCAGGAGCTCATGGGTGCGTCGACGCCGAGTCCAAGGTAGCTGAGGAAGGCTTCGATGAGCATGACCGCGGGAACCGTGAGCGTCGCGTAGACGATGATCGGGCCGAGTGTGTTGGGGAGAAGGTGGCGCACGATGATCCGCACGCGGCCGTAGCCGAGCGAGCGAGCGGCGTCGATGTAGTCCATTTTTTTGATCGCCATGATTTGACCGCGCACGACGCGGGCCATGGTGAGCCATTCGACGGCGCCGATCGACGCGAACAGGGCGAGGAGTTTGCCGATGCCCTGTGTGCTTGCGAACCAGGGATAACGCGCGAGCCAGGAATCGAAGTCGCGCATCGGGTCCTTGAGGAAGACCATCACGAGGATCACAAAGATCGTGAACGGCAGGGCGTACAAGATGTCCACGAGGCGCATCATTACCGAATCGACCTTGCCGCCGTAGAAACCGGCGACGGCGCCGTAGGAGACGCCGATCGTGAGTGCGACGAACGAAGCCGTGAAGCCGACCATTAGGGAAATCCGGCCACCGTACAGGATTCGGGCTAGGAGGTCGCGTCCGAGGGTGTCGGTGCCCAGCCAATGGGCGGCCGAGGGCGGGGTGGCGCCGATTCCGAGGTGTTGTTCGTAGTAGGACTGGCAGAAGAAGGGGCCTACGACGCACAGGACAAAAAGCAGGGCTGTGACGATGCCCCCTGCGACGGCCATGCGATTCTTGCGCAGGCGGAGCCAGGCGTCCCGTGACAGGGATTGTCCGGGTGGAAGATCAGGAGGCAGCGGTGTCCTTGCGCGCGTCATGACCTAGTCGAGGGTGAGCCTCGGGTTCATCCAGGCCTGGACGAGATCGACGAGGAGATTGAGCAGGACGATGAAGACTGCGTAGACGAGCACGGTGCCGAGCACGAGGGTGTAGTCGCGGTTGGTGGCGCTGTTGACGAACTCGCGGCCGAGGCCGGGTATCTGGAAGATGGTTTCGATGACGAAGGAGCCGGTGATGATGCCGGCGGTGGCGGGCCCGAGGTAGGCGACGACGGGGAGCAGTCCGCCGCGGAGTGCATGTTTGAATACGATGCGCAGTTCCGAAGCGCCCTTGGCGCGTGCGGTGCGGATGAAATCCTGGGAGAGCACCTCGATCATGCCTGCGCGGGCGAGGCGGGCGATGTAGGCGGCGTAGGCAAGCCCGAGGGTTATCGAGGGCAGGACGCGGTCGAGGGGGGAGTACCAGCCCGTGGCGTTGGTCCAGCCGAGCCGGATGGCGAAGAGCAGCACAAGGAGGGGGCCCATGACAAAGGTGGGAACGCAGATGCCGACCATGGCGGCGGTGGATGCGGAGTAGTCGACCCAGGTGTTGCGGCGCAGGGCTGCGAGGATGCCTGCGGTGAGGCCTATTCCGAGCGCGACGGCCAGGGAGATGAGTCCCAGTTCGATGGATACGGGGAGCTTGTCGGCGATGATCTCGTTGACGGAGCGGTTCGAATACTTGAAGGAGGGACCTAGATCGCCGTGGAGGAGGCTGCCGACGTAGTCGAGGTATTGGCGGTAGAGCGGCTTGTTGAGCCCGTAGTGGGCCTCGAGGCTTTGCAATACCTCGGGCGTGACGGCCTTTTCCGAGGTGAAGGGGCCGCCGGGGACGACGCGCAGCATGAAAAAAGTGAGGGTCACGATCGCCCAGAGCACGGGGATCGTTTCGAGCATGCGCCTGAGAATATAGCGAAGCACGGCGGGCGAGTTGGACGGAATCAGGGAGGAAGGGGAAAAGGCGGGCGGGGGCAACTGCCAATCGCGGCGGACACTCCGGAGTTGCGCGCTGTCGTCGGGCCGCATTGAAAGGTGTCCCGTGATGACCCTTGAAAATCCGAAATTGATGAGCCTGGAGGCCGCGGTGGCCTGGCGGGCGGACCTGCAGCGGCGGGGGCGGCGCCTGGTGCTCACGAACGGGGTGTTCGACCTGCTGCACACGGGGCATCTTCACTACCTGAGGCAGGCGCGGAGTCTGGGCGACGCGCTGCTCGTAGCGCTGAATGGAGACACGAGCGTGCGTGCGCTCAAGGGGCCGCTGCGCCCGGTTCAGGGCGAGGCCGAGAGGGCGTACGCGCTTGGGGCCTTGGAATTCATCGACGGGATCGTGATCTTCAACGAGCCCAGGCTGACGGCGGAGATCCGCGCGCTGCGCCCGGATGTCTACTGCAAGGCGGGAGACTACACGGTCGAGACGCTGGATCCGGGCGAGCGTGGGGCGCTGTCCGAGGTGGGGGCGAGGATCGAGTTCATGCCCTTCCTGGCGGGATTCAGCACGACGGGGCTGATCGCGAAGATCAAGGCGGCGGGCGGCATTTGACGCGGACCGGGCGGCCGACCTAGTTTTGGGCCGGTGCCGGCCGCGTTGCGAGGGCGGCAGCGAGGGCGACGAGAAGGCGCTCGTTGCTGAACGGTTTGACGAGGAAGGCGCTGAGGCCGGCGGATTCCACGGCGCTGAGTGCGGCGCGGTCGCCGATGCCGCTGATGCCGACGATGGGCGCGGTCGGGTCGAACTCGCGCACGATGCGCACAAAGGACGGGCCGTCCATGCCGGGCATCATCATGTCGGAGATCACGGCTGCGATCTGTGTGCGGTTTTGGATGAAAATGCCCACGGCTTCGGCGCCATCCGACGCGGCGAGGACGCGGTAGCCGTGCCGTTCGAGGACGCGCCTGAGCATTTCGCGCACGGCGGTTTCGTCGTCGACAAGGAGGATTTGCTCGCCCCGGCCCTTGGGCAGCGGTTCGGCGAACTCGGTGCGGCCGGGTGCGTTGGCCGCGGGTGTGGCCGGAAAATAGAGCGCCATCGTCGTGCCCAGTCCCTCCTTGGAGTGCACGCGCACGAAACCGCCGTGACTTCGCAGAATGCCGAGCACGGTGGACAGGCCCAGACCAGTGCCCTGCCCGGGGGGCTTGGTGGTGAAAAAGGGGTCGAAGATCTTGTCGACCTTCGAGGCGGGAATGCCGACTCCCGTATCGGAGACCCGGATGCGGACAAAGGAGCCTGGGGTCTCCTCGGTTTCCCCGGCGGCCATGTCCTGGGCCGCGAGATTGTCGGCGTTCAGTGTGAGGCGACCGCCCTGCGGCATGGCGTCGCGGGCGTTCACCATCAGATTCATGATCGCCTGGTGGACCTGTGTCGCGTCGCCGAGGATGGGCCAGATGGGACGGCGATCCGGCCAGGAGATGGCGATGTTTTTTGGGAAGGTCTCGGAGGCCATCTTGATAGTCTCCCCGAGAATGGGGGAGAGGGCGACGGTCGTGCGTTCGCCGGGAACGCCGCGGGCGAAGGTGAGCACCTGCTTCACGACTTCAGCGCCCCGGCGGGCGCTCGATTCGATCGTATCGAGCACCGCGATGGTGTCCTTGGAGGCATCCATCTTGAGCAGGGGGATGGAGAGGATGATGGGGGCGAGAACGTTGTTGAGATCGTGGGCGATGCCGCTGGCAAGGGAACCGAGGCTTTCGAGGCGCTGGGCGCGGAGGAATTTTGCCTCCAGGCGCTTGTGTTCGGAGATGTCGGTGTTGATGGCGAACACCGCCTGCGGGGCGCTCGCGTCGTCGCGAATGAGCGTCATGCGGGCCAGCACCGTCACCTCCCTGCCATCCTTCGTCGAATGCGTGCGCTCGCCGGTCCATGAGCCCTCAGCGAGGAGGGAGGACTGGATTTTCTCGTTCTGGCCGTCGCCGCCCGCGAAGAGATTGGACGTCTGGCGATCCACGACCTCCTCGGCGGCCCAGCCATAAAGGCGCTCGGCGCCCTTGTTCCAGAATGTGATGCGGTGGTCCAGGGTGCGCACGTAGATGGCGTCGTTTGCGATGTCGAGGAGAGCGGCCTGCTGGTGAACCCTGGCCTCGGTTCGTTTCTCGTCAGTGACGTCCCTGATGATGCCGAAGACGGCACGGCTGGCGGAGTCGTATTCGGCCACGGAGTGGATGTCGACGAGGGAGCCGTCGGACGGCCTCCGTATCCGAAATTCGACGTCGTAGGGCTCGCCGCGTTCGAGAAGTCCCGTCCATTTGGAATCGAGGAGCGGACGATGCTCGGCAACCACGATTTTCTGGATGTCGGTCAGCCTGGAAAAGGCGTCTCCCAGTCCGTAGATTCGCAGGGCCTCGGGAGAGGCCCAGACGCCTCCGGTGCTGAGGTCGACGGACCAGCCGCCCAACCGGCCGATGCGTTCGGCGCGCTCCAGCCAGGTCTTGTTTCGGATGAGTTCGGCCTGGGTTTTGCGGCGCTCGGTGATGTTTCGGGAGACGCCGAGAATCTGGATGCCGCCGTCGGGGGCGTGGGAGATCAGGCGGGTGACGACCTCGGTCGGGACCGTGCTGCCGTCCTTGCGAAGCTGGTCGACCTCGACCAGCTGGGTGGTCGCGGCGAAGTCTCTGGCGCGGAATGCGGCAATGCGCGCGGGAAGCGTGGCGCGGACGGCCTCGAGCGAGGAGGGCGCGAGGGCGTCGCTCATGCTGTGTTGCAGAACCTCCGTGGGGGTGTAGCCCCGCAGTCGTTCGACCGAGGGACTCACGTAGGTGAACCGGTCGAGGGCGAGATCGTACAGCCAGATCACGTCGTCGGTGTTGTCGGCGATCATCCGGTATCGCTGTTCGCTGTCCCGCAGGGCGTCCCCGATTCGCCGCGATACGGTGACGTCGTGCGCGCTTGTGAAGATGCAGTCCTGGCCATCGAGGGACATGATGCTGGCGCTCATGAGGACGTCCCTGAGTCCCGCGTTGCCCAGGCGGAGTCGGGCGGCGTGGCTTTTGAGGCGGCCGCGGGCGGCGTGAAGCGCGGCGAGAAAATGGGTCCGGCCGGTGGGCGGGTTCCAGATGCCGAGGTCCAGGACGGAGCGTCCGATCACCTGGTCGCGTCCTCCAAATTGGGCCACGAATTCGTCGTTGGCGTCGATGAGGATCCCACCTTTGAAATCGGTGATCGCGACGAAATCGTGGGATTCGCGAAAGAGGATCTGGTAACGCTCCTGGGAGGCCCGAAGCTGTTCTTCCATGTGCATGTGTGCGTCGGTGTCGCGGACGACGGCAAGGACGCGGACGTGGCCGTTCACGATGGTCTTGCGAAGCGCGACTTCGCTTCTGAAAAGGGAGCCGTCTTTTTTGCGGGACAGCCAGGGAAAGGACTGGGGGCCCTGGTTGAGGGCGGCGGAAACGCGGGCTTCGGCTTGGATCTGCGAGAAGTCGGATTGTTGAGCGCTGATGGTTGCGATGCTGGTGGCGAGCAGATCTGCCGGGGTCTCGTAGCCGAACATCGAGAGGGCGGTGCGGTTGACCTCGAGGATGTTGCCATCGGGGTCATGGATGAAGATGGCCTCGCCGACCGAGTCGAAAATCTCGCGGTACCGTCGCTCGTCCTCCGCTCGTTCGCGAGCGATCCCTTCGCGTTTTCGACGTTCGACGCGAAGGAGCCAGACGAGCAGGCCTGCGGAGACCAGAACGAAGAACCAGCCTTTGTAGATCGAGACCTCCAGGCGAATCCGTTGCGACGAGACCAGGGTGTTGAGGAGGACGTCGGACAGCGTGATCCAGAGCACGGAAAACACGACGTAAGGCAGCACGATCCTCTTCGCCTCTCCGCGGTGCGATCGGGCGCGCGGGTCCGCCAGATTCTGCTGCCTGCCGTGGTTGAGTGGCATGTCGGGATTGAAGATCGGTTTATGTGGTGGACTCGACGAAAATCGATCCCTGGCGGGGAGGGATGCCTGGCTCGAGTCGATTCTTGTCAAACGAGGGCGTTTGGCGCTGATTTGAGCGCATGCTTGTCGCCTGGACCACCGTCGCAACGGCAGCCGATGCTGAACGCCTCGCGGTGGGCGTCGTCGAGAACCGCTTGGCGGTCTGTGTGCAGACCGAGGGGCCGATACGGTCGTTTTATCGGTGGGAAGGGCGGGTGGAGCGATCGGAGGAATATCGCCTGCAATTCAAGTTTCTGGAGTCGCAGCAATCTGCCTTGGAAGTCTACGTCCACCGGCATCATCCCTACCAAAGTCCAGAGTGGATTGTGGTGAGGGCGGAGCATGTAGGAGAAAAATACTTGTCATGGGCCATCGCGGTACCTACAAGCTCGACCCTTTAACACACAACTTCAGATCACTTTCCGCCATGTCACAGCATAAAAGCCTCCAGGGTTCCAGTGGTATCATCGTGAAGCGCAACGTCTTGAAGCGTTACGAGCGCGTCGCTATCCTCAAGAAGCGCGGTCAATGGAAGACCGGCGATCGCGTTCAGGGTCTTCGCAAGACCAAGCCCGACGTCTAAAGCGTCCACGATCCTTTTCCGGAGGCAGGCGTTGATTCGCCTGCCTTTTTTTGTGAACCCCGCAGCCGTCCCGACGCCCCCATGATCGACCTTGCGAAAAAGCTCATCGACTTTGTCCTGCACATAGACCGCCACATGGCGGTGATCATTGCAGAGTATGGGCTGTGGACCTACGGCATCCTGTTTCTGATCATTTTCGCCGAGACGGGGTTGGTGGTGACGCCGTTTCTTCCCGGCGATTCGCTCTTGTTCGCCACGGGAGCCATTTGTGCAAGACCTGATACTGGATTGAGCATCCATTTGATGGCCGGACTGCTGTGGACGGCCGCGGTGGTGGGGGACAACCTCAATTACTGGATAGGCTATTATGTGGGGCCGGCGGTATTTCACCGCGAAGATTCGATCTGGTTGCGCAAGAAACATCTCGAGCGGGCGCATGCGTTTTTCGAGAAATACGGCGGCCGCGCGATCATCTTGGCGCGATTCGTCCCGATCGTGCGCACCTTCGTGCCGTTTGTCGCGGGAGTCGGGCGCATGAAGTACACGCGTTTTCTGCCCTTCGACATCGTGGGCGGATTCGCATGGATCTACCTCTTCACCTACTCGGGTTTCTTTTTCGGCAACCAGCCCTTCGTAAAGAGGAATTTCGAAGTGGTGATAGTCGCGATCATCGTGATTTCGCTGATTCCGATCGCGGTGGAGGCCTTTCGGGGCTGGCGCGAGGCGCGATCCAAAGGCAAATGAGCGGCGCCAGACTGGGCGATTTCGGGGCAATCTTAACGTTGCCACTGGCATGCTGATTGCACAGGTTCGCGCCCCATGACCTCAGAGAAGGACGTCACTGCATCGCCCTCACAGGCTCCGAGCGACTTTGTGCGCGATATCGTCGCGCAGCACGTCGCGGAGAAGCGCTATCCGAAGATCGTTACGCGCTTCCCCCCCGAGCCCAACGGTTATCTGCACATCGGACACGCCAAGTCGATCTGCCTCAATTTCGGCATCGCCCGCGAGAACAACGGACAATGCAACCTCCGGATGGACGACACGAATCCGACGAAGGAGGACGTGGAGTACGTCGAATCGATCATGGAGGATGTCCAGTGGCTGATTGCCGGCTGGGCGGACCACTGCCTGGGTTTCAAGCCCAAGGGCAAGCTTCCGGAGGCGACGGGGACCGGGAGCACGACGGATTTTTACCTTGGCGCCGTGAATCCGGCGGCCGCCGGTGGCACGTCGGGCCTGGAGCCGTTTTTCGCCAGCGACTATTTCGACGAGATCTATGCGTTTGCGGTGACCCTGATCAAACGGGGCAAAGCCTACGTGTGCGATCTGAGTCCCGAGGACACGGAAAAATACCGTGGTGCACCCGACAAGCCCGGTGTCGACAGCCCCTTCAGGACCCGCTCGATCGAGGAGAGCCTGGCGCTCTTTGAGCGAATGAAGGCCGGCGAGTTTCCCAACGGGGCACGCACCCTGCGTGCGAGGATCGACATGACCTCGCCGAACGTGTGGCTGCGCGATCCTGTGCTTTATCGCATCCGGCACACGGAGCACCACCACACTGGAGCGAAGTGGTGCATCTATCCGATGTACGATTTCGCGCATTGCCTGAGCGACTACATCGAGGGGATCACGCACTCGATCTGCACGCTGGAATTCGAGGTTCACCGTCCGTTGTACGACTGGATTCTCGAGAGCCTGGGGCTGCCGCGTCCGCTGCCGCACCAGTACGAATTTGCGCGGCTGAGCCTCGGCTACACCGTCATGAGCAAGCGCAAGTTGATGCAGCTCGTTCAGGAGAAGGTTGTCCTCGGATGGGATGATCCTCGCATGCCGACGATCTCGGGCCTGCGGCGCCGGGGTGTGCCTGCGACCGCGCTGCGCCAGTTTGCGGCGAACATCGGAGTGACCAAGTTCAGCTCGCTCACTGACGTTGCGGTGCTCGAGCATGCGATCCGCGAGGACCTGAACGCGCGTTCACATCGCCGGTTTGCGGTGCTGCGCCCGATCAAGGTGGTGCTCACGAATCTTGCCGAGGGCCAGGTCGTGCAGAATGAGGCTGTGAACAATCCGGGCGATCCCACCGCGGGGTCGCGCATGCTCTCGCTCACGCGCGAGGTCTACATCGACGCCGACGATTTCATGGAGGTGCCTCCTCCGAAGTATTTCCGCCTGCGCCCGGGCGGCGAGGTGCGCCTGAAGTACGGCTGCGTGATCAAATGCGACGAGGTCGTGAAGGATGCCTCGGGGGCTCTCGTGGAACTTCGGTGTACGGCCGATCTGGAGACGCGAGCGGGCGGCTCCAATGCCACCAAGAAGGTCAAGGGCACGATCCACTGGGTGAGCGCGGCCTCGGCGATCGATGCCGAGGTTCGCCTGTATGACCGGCTCTTCAATGTGCCCGAGCCGGATGCGGATGGGGACTTCAAGGCCCACATCAACCCGAACTCGCTGGAGGTCCTCACGGCCAAACTCGAGCCTTCGCTCGCAAGCGCGACGTTGGAAGACCGATACCAGTTCGAACGTCTGGGCTATTTTGCCCTGGACCCCCGCGATACCGCACTCGGCAAGCCGGTGTTTAACCGGACGATCACGCTAAAGGATACCTGGACGGGCGGAAAAGCGTGAGCGGAGCCGCACCGGCGGCGTTGAATTTCAGAGGCGCGGCGCTCGGGTGTCGCGCCTCTTTATTTTCCAGGGACGGACCTGTACGAACCGCAGTCGTCCGTCGGACTTGCGAGCAGGTCGGAGCCTATTCGAGGCCGCAGGCCTGCCGGGCGGTCTTGAGCACGCCGGAGGCGACGGCGCGGGCGCGTGAGGCGCCGTCCTTGAGGACTTGATCCACGTAATCGAGATTTGCGGCAAGCTCCGCGCGGCGGGCGCGGTAGGGTGCGAAGCAGGCCCAGTAGTGTTCGAAAAGGGCCTTCTTGAGGTCGCCGTAGCCGTAGCCGCCGGCGCGAAGACGGTTTTCGATGTCGGCGGAGACCTCCGCTGGCGCGACGAGCTTGAGAAGCTGCACGGCGAGATTTTTGTCGGCGTCTGGCTTGGACTCCTGAGGCGTGCGGCTGTCCATGACGATCGACATGATCTTTTTCCTGGTGGCCTTTTCATCTCCGAAAATGTCGATCGTATTGCCGTAGCTCTTGCTCATCTTTTGACCGTCGAGGCCGGGCACCGTGGCGACCTCGGCGCGGATCTCGGGATCGGGCACGACGAAGGTTTCGCCGTAGGCCTGGTTAAACTTGATCGCGATGTCGCGCGTCATCTCCACGTGCTGTTTTTGGTCCCGGCCGACCGGCACGAGGTTGGCGTTGTAGAGGAGAATATCCGCGGCCATCAGAACCGGGTAGGCGAAGAGACCGAAGTTGGGGGAGATGCCCTTGGCGGTCTTGTCCTTGTAGCTGTGGGCGCGTTCGAGCAGGCCCATGGGCGTGAGGGATCCGAGGATCCAGGTCAGTTCGCAGACCTCGGGAAGATCGCTTTGGCGGAAAAACACACTCCGTTTTGGATCGAGTCCGCAGGCGAGAAAATCGAGGGCGACATTCAGCGAGTTCCTCCGGCGCTCCGCGGCGTCGGTCAGCGAAGTCATCGAATGATAATCCGCGATGAAGTAAAAGCACTCGCCGCGAGCCTGGAGCTCGATGGCGGGTTTCATCATCCCGAAGTAATTCCCGATGTGGAGCGTGCCGGAGGGTTGGATGCCGGAAAGAATGCGCATGAGGGCGGATTCTTGAGGGTCGGGGGGCACGCTTGGCAAGCCTTCCCTCGGGTGGGTCAACCGGGCGACGGTTCAGTCGCGACGTGGCATCATCCGCACGGCGACGTGTGCGTGTGCGATCGTGGAGTCTGGCACCACGCCGCCGATGGTGATGGAGGGGGCAACGAGGGCACGTCGGCCGAGGATCGTGCCGGGGTTGAGCACGGCGTTGCAGCCGACCTCCGCGTGTTCGCCCAGCAGGGCGCCGAATTTCCGGAGCCCTGTGTCGAAGGTAGTGCCGTTGGGCAGTCGGATTGTGATGGGCTTCTGGTCGAGGCGGAGGTTAGACAACACGACGCCGGCGCCGAGGTGCGCGCCGTTGCCGAGAATGGAGTCGCCGATGTAGGGACGGTGCGGCACGTGCACGTCGTCCATCAGGAGGGAATTCTTGATTTCCGCGCAGTGTCCCACGACGCA
>JAJXVO010000133.1 GCA_021782105.1 bacterium | reverse complement strand
GTACGCTCTTGCCCTAATGATTGCGGAGAGTCGCCCTGTCGAGCGAAAGCAGTGGTAGGGAGATCACGTCGCCGGATCGTGAATCGAACGAGATGAAGCCTCCGTTCCCGTGGGCATGAAGGTCGTAGGGATGTTGGTCGCTCATGGGATAACACGGTCGTTCGGATCGCTTCTATCAGGAGGTCTCTCGTCAACCACAGCTCTTGCCCAGAGGCGCTGCCACAGGGTTTGGATTCCGTCCGACAAGCCACGCCATACGCCCTGGCGCTCAAGGCGCTCTATGCGTCGTTCCTTCAATCGATTTTCGCACTCCGGGGCAGATTGAGTTCGGTTTGCCACGATCGGCGACGTCAATTCTTCCGTCGCCTGCAATGCCTCGATCGCGGCTTGCCGGTTCCCATCTGGAAGCCTCGCAAGTAGGTTCTCCCGATCCGGTGTGAAGACCCGGCAACTGAGCCGACCTCGCGAGCAAGCGACGTAAGCCGATTTTGCATTGAGTCGTTCGGCCGCTACGACGACGTGATCGACCGTCTTGCTCTGCGCTTTGTGACTCGTCACCGCGTATCCGTACCCCAATGACGCAAAGCGCCGGGAGTCGATGCGCTTACCTTCCGCAGTCTCCACGACTCCATTCGAAATCGCCTTCACACTGAGGATTTCACCGTTCACTAGGCCTTGAGCTCTGTCATTCGCGAGGACCATCAGGCGGTCACCAACACACACCTCACGGGCTTTCGCCTGCATGACGTCGAATTGGCCGTCCTTGATGGGCAACTTTCGGTCACCTTTCGGCGTGCTCAACCAGACCCCTTGATCGTCAATCCGGCTGATCGGAAAGGTCTGACCTCGGGCAAGCCCTGGAGCCTGCACATTCATCTGCACAATCATGTCAGGCTGGTAGTGCGCTGGCTTCGATTTTTCAGCTTTGGTCCACTGCAGCGACTCATGCAAGGTGACCTCCTCACCCGGCCCCAGAATTTTCCGGTCCTTGAGTTCGGTACGCAACTGATCGGTGAACGCATGATTCTCCGCCCAAGTTGGCGTTACCGCCATAATCTTGGACAACTCGGTTCCATGATCGACCTGCCCCACGAACGACCGGACGGCCTGTTGCAGATACTCGGCCTGCCCCTCCGAAATCCAACCGAATGAGTCGAGGCGTTCCATTCCCGCTCGGACTGCGCCGAGCGCCATCAGCTGGACCGCCTCGCGAAATCCTTTTTCTTGTTGCCTACGGATGTCCGTAACCTCGACGCGATGAAGTGGCGAATGACGCTCGAGGATGCGAAGAAAGTCGCCCGCTTCGACAGAAGAATGCTGCCGACTGTCACCAAGAAAGATCACCCGCGCCTGTCTGTCCTCAGCGAGCCGCAAGAGATGTGCACCCTGGCGGTTTGAGGCCAGCCCTGCCTCATCGACGATGAGAATGGCGTTCGCGAGCCGCTGATGATCCCGAATCGCGACGTTTTGCAGAAAATCCGAAACCGTCGTCGCACTGCGAATGCCGTCCCTTCTCAAGGTTTCAGCGGCCGACCCCGTGGGTGCACAATAAAACACCGCCTTCCCCTCGCGCTTGAGTGTCGTCTGCATCTCCCTAACAATCGTCGATTTTCCCACCCCCGCGGCCCCTCGCAGGCAGACGACCTGGTCCCGACTTCCAAGCAGCTC
Source organism: bacterium (assembly GCA_021782105.1). GTDB lineage: Bacteria > Verrucomicrobiota > Verrucomicrobiia > Opitutales > Opitutaceae > MWDT01. The sequence goes on along the minus strand of JAJXVO010000133.1, from coordinate 9,242 downwards.
CGCGACTGCCTTGAATTGGTGCTCCGAGAGCGAAGGCATGTGCTCTCTCCGGGCCGTAGCAATCGGACCATGACGATCCTTGGTCTCCGCGACATGCTCGGTCGCCCACTTCTCCAATCTCAGGCCTCGCTCGGTCACGATGGGCGCCTGGAGCCACGGAGCATCGCCCACGCGTATCAACACAGACTGATCGGCTGAAGTCTTCAGGGCATGAATATCGAGGTGACCTAACCCAGAGTTGAGAGCCTCGGCGAGGATCTCATGTCCAACAGCGACGCTTTTCCGCTCGAAGACGTGCCCAGCTGCATACCGCAAACACTCGCGTTCTCTTGGCGGTTCGAGGTGCACATGACCGCCTCGCGTGCGGGACTCCGCGTCCTGCCTGAGGCCAGTGAGCCGGTCGAGTTCTGAAGGCGCGAGTTGCGCACGCTGTGCCGCCAGAACCTCTGGAGTCGTGATTTCCTCCAGTTTTGAGGAACGCGTGTTGACCGTGATCGCGTGCGTTTCCGCAACCGTCGGCATGCGTCCGTGTTTCTGGCGGAATTCCTCGATACCTTTCTCGACGTCGACCCGACGTTTCGAGAAGCGTTCGCGCAGCTCTTCGGAGACGCCCGCAAGTTCGAAGCCAGTTGTTCGGCCTTTCTCGTCACGAATCGTCTCAATCTCGTACCCTAGCTGCAGGCACTCTCGAGCGAGTTGGTTTTGGTAGACTTTACCGGCGTACCGGATGGCCCGGACCATTTCGAATTCCGTCAACGCGCGCCAGGATTGGCTCTTCGCGTCCCACGTGGCGTTGGCCACGACATGATGCGTGTGAACCTGCGGGTCCAACGCCCGGCTCGCCGTGTGGCGAAACACCGCCGCGGCCACATTTCCGGTGAGGCGATTGCTCCGCGTCAGGGCCGTGTTCTCCTGGGTCGCGGCAAATCGTTCGAGTTCCGAGAAGGCGAGTTGCGCAGCTCGATCGTGGGCTTCGAGCAAACGTGCGTCTCCAATCGTGACCGCCATAATCGAAACCGACTTCTGAGCACTGCACTGAAAGTCATAGAAACAAACGCGATCGGCACTGTCACGAGGCGTGAGCCGGTCCCCGGTTCCTGGGTGGCGATTCTGACGCAGGGCCTCGAAAGCATCATCTCCCGCGAGGATCTTCCCTTCGAGCTGCAACCTCTCCGCAGCCTTGCCTTGCCAGCGTCCCAGCACCGTCTCGTTCTCGCAATAATAGTCGTTCTGGGCGAGGTGATGGCCGAGGTAAGTCGAGCCGTCCTTGATCTTTGCCATGGTGAACATGCAGGTCCTTCCTCTAGCAGTACGTCGTCAACCAAAGCCGCGCCAAGGGAGCAGAATTCGAGACGCAATATGTCTAGCGACACATTGCTTACGCTAGAAAGCCTGCCCAGCGCTGCCCTCGCAGGTCAGCCTAGGGCATCGGCGGGGCATAGTATGGCGCGGCGGAAACGCCCATGCCTCTGAAAAGGTGCCCGAAAATGCCCAATCCGCGCCCGCCTGATTGCCTCGGCTGCCCCCGGTTGACGACGTCGTCGAAGTATGGACCTCGAAAAGAAAATTAGTGACTTCCTCTCTCGCGTCGAAACCAAGCCTCCTCGCAGCAAGCTCGCGCCGTACGATGCCTTGATCAGGACCCTCAGGCGCCGGCGTTGGACAAGCCAGGAAATCGCAGACGCCCTCGCATCGGAGTTTGGACTTCGAGTGAACCCCAAGACGATCTGGGCCTATCTCCATTCGCGTCGACATGCCGAGGAAGCTTACGAAGCACCAAAGCCAACACTTCCGGCACAACCTCAGACGAGTCCAGCCAAGCGACGGTTCAATCTGGACGCCTAGCGGGTCCATCCCTTGCTCGCTTTCCAAGTTAGGCCATCGGAGGGCTTCACTTGGTCGGCGACTACAGGACTCAAGAACGTCCGTATTCGTCGAATCACTTCATCCAAACGGAGGGCCTCGAGACCATTTCGCTGCAGGAACGCATTCCAGTAGGGGCGCTTTCCATCCGCGTAGCTCTGCGTCAGACCGACCATTGAGTCGATCGCCGGGAGCTGAGTTTGACGACGCCGAAAGGTCGCCCTGATAGCCAGCGCAAGTGGGGTTCCCTCGAAATCGAAGCGTTCGCTGAGAAACCAGAGATCGTAGAAATCCTTCATCCGGGTGTTGATCTCACCGAGCGATGCAATCGCCTCCAATTTTTCGGCGACGACCGTGTAGATCGGGTAGGCGTTAAGTTTTGGCGCCGGGAAGTCGAGCAAGGTCGGGAACTCGATCCGCTGTGGCCCAGGCGTGACAGCATCTCCGTACCCGATATCCACCTGAACGGGGATCCTCACCCTGCCCAGTTTCGCCACGAGCGTCACGCGAAGGCCAGCGTAGCGAGCATCCTCACGAATTTCTTCGACCCCAACGCTCTTGGGATCGAAGGCCAGGCCATCGTCTTCGACCGGGACCTCACAAATCTCACGGAATTCCGCCTCAACCTGCGTGAGTTCGGAAGGGCCGAATCCGAGCAAATCGACATCCCGTGTCGGCCGGTGGGCCTCGGGGTTCCAGACCGCGAACAACATCGCTCCCTTGAGAAGAAACCGATCCGAGTAGTTCGAATGGGATAGTCGGAAGAGTAGGCGCTCGATCCCGTATCGAATAAGCACGAGTTCGAACGCAGTGTGCCGTTCGGCGCTTAGGTTGAGTAGGCGCTGGCGGACCGACGCGGGGAGATTCCTTTTTGCCGCGCTGGTCATGATAGCGCCTCCAAATAGGGTCGGATGACGTTCGCAACGCGGCATACGCGGGCTTGCGCCATGATCTCATCAACCGAGCATCGCCGCATACGTCTGGCCTCACGCAGCGCCTCGATGGCCACATCGAGACCAACCTTGCTCCGAAATTTGAAGCAATCGGCGACCGTTCGAGCTATAGAGGTAACCCTCACAACGCGCCCTTCGATTTCGTGTTCTTCGATCCCTGTTCGCATCGATCCCGGCGCGAACTGTAGGACCCTCAGCATGGGTCCTTTCGGGATCCAACTCCTCCGCGGTACTGCGATCCAAATTTTGGGAGGAGCCTGCGTCGTTAGTTCGTGAAATCGAAGCGCAGACAGCAGGCAAATGACCCCGCTTGGAACGCGCTCTGACGCCTCAACGAGGCTGTGGTTTTCGGTGACGTCCGCATCCGCGCGACGGTAGATCCCTGGAGTGACCCGTTCGATGAGCCCTTCGCTCACGGCAGCCCGGAGATCCATCCGAAATAGCCCCATGCCCTCCAGTTGCCGGGAGGGCAGAATTGTAGCCTTCCTGAAGGCGTCCATGAGAGTCTTCTTTTTATGGGGATTCATTTACGAAGCCTTGTCATATTTTTGAATGTGACTAGGTTTCGTATCCGTCAATCGACAATGCTGACCGTTCCCCTTTTCCCCGGACGATCACGATGCCACCTGGCTTTCCACATTTCTGCGCCTCGAAGACAAAAGGTCTCGCCCTGACGTAGTTCGGCGAACCGCAAAGGCGGAACGCGATAATCCCAAACCTTGTGCGTCGACCTGCCACTGTTGCTGACCCCGCCTGAGCTTCCTGATGTCTTTGTGACCGACTTCACCTGGTGTTTTCCAATTTGTTCGGCAGACCATTGGCGGGTGGCGGCGTGAGTCTGTGCTCCGAAAAGCTTGGTAGCCATCAGGCCCAGCATGGCTTCGCGTGCCTTTTCGCCGATCTTCTCGTCAAGCACAGCAAGGTTCTGGGTCAGCAAAACTGTGCCGACCCGGTATTCTCTGAGCACAGCAAGCTTGCGCATGAGTTCCCGAGAGACGGTTTCCTGGCACTCATCGCAGGCCAGGAAAGCATCCTGCAGGCGTTCGATTCGCGTAGCCGCACGGCAAAATGCGAACTGAAGAATCGCATTTGCGAGTCGGCCCTCGACGCCATCCAGCACGGGCAACCCCACGATGCAGATGCGGCCACAATTCAAGAGCTGGTCCATCGTGAACGTCGATGGTCCTGAGAAAAGATCTCGAAGAGGTGGACGCCTGAGCGCGTCGAATACGCCACTGACCGTCGCTGCGAGCGACCCTTGGAGCCGATCGCCATGCGCCGGGAACGCCCGCTCGAAGTAGTCGATGGCAAGACGCGTCTCCGCGTCTCCGAGGTCTTTGTTGGCCAGCGCGAGCGCTCCGGCCAAGGGACTGGATCTCTGCCACGATGGGTCGGAGACCTCGGCAAGCGTATTGGCACGACCGTCGAACAGCTCCGCGGCCTCAACCACATCGAGCCGACCATTCTTCACCCAGCACAGTTTGAAGAGGTTTTTGAGGATGATATCGAGCTGGGCGCGCCAAAAGGCGTCGTTCTCGCCGCCCTCCCGAACCTTGTCGGCCATGACCTCCGCGAGCTCCCCGACAAAGGCAGCAGCCTCGGAGATACTGGATTCGCCCTCGAGCGGGTTGTAACAGTACTTCCCGCCTGGCCGAACGACGAAGCAGTCGTCCGACCGATCCTCGGCGCGACAGAGGTCCAAGAACTCCTGAATCTGAGCCCGCTTCACGGCCAAAACGAGGCCCCCCTGACGATCACGCAAGGCCGCGCGAAATAGCGTACGTGCCAAGGTCGTCTTTCCGGAGTCGGGGCTCGCGATCGCGCAAATCCCCTTATGGAAGTCTCTCCGAAGGAGATGCTGCCCAGCCGGAAACTCGACGAGAGGGACGTCGAGCGGCGAGACATCTGGTCCTACGGCCACGCGCTCCAAGAAACCAAGAATGGGGTTCATCTTAGTTTTCCTCCTGAATCACCAGGTCGACTCCGTTCAGATTTCCATTCTCGTTCTTGATCCAATCCGTGCCCCGATAGACCGGACCCTTGATCTGGAATACCGTGCCACCACCCTCCTGGCGCATCAGCTTGAGGCTCACGCCAGCCCGGTCGAGACGACTCAGAAACTGAGCATTATACCGCCAAGTCTGAATATCCTTCCAGAAGAAGGCAGCACCGCCAGCTCCCACGAGAATCACGCTGAACAACATCAGTGCTAGGACGCCCCCAACCCGAAGATTCCGAAGGCGGCTGACTGAACGCTCCAGTCGAAGCGTGGCGGCTTTCTGCTGTTCGACCTGCACTGTGAGACGGTCAACGGTCAAGGCGCGTCCAAGAGCTGGAACCTGCTGGATCAACAACGTCCTCAAGCGTTCCTCGCGTTGCTTCTCGTGCTCGGCCGAGGCCCCATCAGCTTGTTCCCGGCGTGCGTCCAGATCGGCCAAAAGACGCCTCGAGACGTCCGCCAATTCACGGGGAACCTCCTTCGCAAATGCCGTCGTCGCCTCCAGGGCAACGAGGACGCGGGAGAAAGTTCCGAGGTCGCCCTCCCCAAGTTCTTCAAAGGCCTTCCGAGCGGCGGCCTGTTTTTCGAGCGGTAACGCGCGGATGCACTGCTCTAGGTATGAGTCTGAATTTTGGTCTTTCATAGGTTTTGACGGTTGATCTTCGCGCCCCGCACAATGCCGGACGCCTTACTAGCAGCACCCGCGTCAACCTGCCTGATTTGCGCAGCAAACTCCCCGGGGAGTATCTTCCTGGCGATCACGTCCAGATTTCGGAAACAAGTCCGAAGCCAGTCCTCCACGATCAGTCGCACCATCGAGTCCAACGGCAGTTCAAGGTTCTTGACCGCCTCGACGTGCGAAACACCACGCCCCAACTCCGCTTCGAGTGCCGAAAGGTGGTTTCGTGCGAGCGCCAACAGGACAGGGATCTCGAGAAAGACGGCGCCGAGCCGGACCAATTCCTCTTCCAGTGCCGAGCCATTGAACATCCGCGTACGCGGCTGCCTTGCAGGATTCCGCACAACGACGTAATCGACCGACTGCCCGAGCTGGGTCACGGTTGTGTCGATATCCGTCAAGAGTTCGAGGTCGTCACCGGGAAAAACGAGTACCGTCGCGCGGCCTCCAGCTTCGGCAAACCGTTCCGGAAATCGGATCATTGCCCAAGCGCGCATGATCATGTCAGACATGTGCGCTCTCGGGTCAATCAGAGTGACCGCGACTTCACCCGACGAACGAGCGATCTTGATGACTTCCGCTTCGGCTTCGTCGGCAATCTCGCACAACGAGACTGGACTGGGGAACAATCGGCTGAAGGTGCGGTGGTCGGGATCCAAATCGAACCCACGCCAGGAGACTCCGTGATGTTCGAGATACTGAGCAAGGACCGCAACTGTGGTGCTCTTACCAAGATTACCCCGTTTCTGAATCGGAAGAATCCAGCGTCTTTCTACATTGATGGTTGTCATAGGTGCACCGCACAGAAGGATTTCGGCGGGTGCACCTACTGGCCCAACGTCAACCTACAGGACGACCTTGGCTGCCGAGCTCTTTCGCAAATCGCCTCTTCTGGCTTCGAGCTTTTGATTCAGTTTCTTTACGATGCGTTTTTGGCTTTGAGAGACCGCCTGCTTTTTGCACCCAAGCCATTCGGCCACGTCTGCCAGGCTTCTCGCTCCATGGAGCTCTTTGCGAATGAGATGAAAGAGCGCTACCGTCTTCCTCCCAGTGAGGCGAAAATCCGATGGATCGACCAGGATGCCCAAGATCGTGAGCAAAAAATGCCTTAGCATCTGTTCGATCCGGTCGTTTTCGAGCGAACGGAAGAGCCCACGACGGGGCAACTTACGGCGCGACGCACTCAGGTGAATGCAGATGGCACGGCGGCCAATAACGGAGACGTCCGTCTCCTCCAGCACCCAGTCGAAGATCGTGTTGAACGCCTCAACAGTCGCTTTTATGTCGTCGTCGGCTCCTTCGGGTTCGATCAGCTCCATTGGATGCTGGATCGCACTGACAGCGACACAGGTCTGAGGACGACTTAACTTGCGCCAATAGTTCATAGTTGTATTAGGTCTTGCAGTTGGACAAGCGTAAGCCGACCGGACTTAGCTCGTCGGCTTTTGGTTTCTGGCCACCAACATCGGCGCAGGTGCGAGATTCGAAACGCTAGAAGTAAAACTTCGAATTGTATCCGAATAATAGCTACGCTTCGACCTCTATCGATAAGTACCGCTGCATCCTAGCCAATACCTCGGCCTTATCCTTGAAGACGGTCCCAATTGTATCTCCGAAAGAAACGAACCGCTTCGACGGATCTCCGATCTTTTCGGCCATCACTGAAAAGGGATTGTCCTGCCGGAGTTGTGTTGCCCTTAGAACAGCTTCAAGCTTAGTGAACTGTTCAGTTTTATCTTGTGCGAGATATTGCACCAAGTCCTTTTCTACCGTCGCCTTGGTCCACCCGCCGACCCGGATATCTTGCCTCCGGCACGTCTGGAATGCTGCGTGATACTTGAATCCCCTTGGCGATATCCCGTAACGCACGCCTTTGACTAGCGCCCACTCATAGAATGCCTGGGTGCGGTTCGCCTTACGTTTCTCCGACAATGCCAGCCGCATTTCATCATCAAGGACGATCTGGCCCGCTTTCATGTCTCGAAGCAGAAAGGTTTCTGGTGGAAATTCTCGGGGATCTTGTGCCAATTTTGCGGTTCTCTCCCAAAATCCAGCTATCCAGCCAGAATCATTTCCCAGCGCCAACCGAGGTGATGCATCACTGATTTCCATCATTCGTTGAATGCTAAAGTCAAATACCTCCGGAAGGCGGTCTATCGCCATTCGCCTCACTACGTCAGCGACCGCAACACGGTGGACCGACGACGCATTTTGTTTTGCGGCCGACAGCCTATCCTGGGCACTAATGAATTCTCGAATTCGAACACTCCTATTCTTCGTAGCCGAGCGATCAAACGTTTCGGCAAGATCTTTAGTTTTGTCTAAAGGTCGCCCAACGGAAACGAGCTCCCACAAACGTACAAACTCAGCATCACGCCTAAGATCGCTGTCAGAGCGCAGCATGCGCATTCCAAGTCTCCCCTTGTCTTCGGCAATGTGAGCCTGCTTCTCTGCTTGATCGGCGCGATCGAGTGCTTGGTAAGCATCTCCAACAATAGGCGAACGCTTTTCCCATTCGGCACGTTCGCATGCGCGAAGGATTGGACCCATCCTCTGTGCGTTTTCGTCTATTCGGTCCCTGATGGATAATGCGAGGTCAAAACAGAGCTGTGCAGCAAGCTCGCCTTCGAGGTTTACCGCGCTCGGTAATCTGGTCTTTTGCGTAGTCTTCAGAACGAGATCCAAGCAAGCGACAATGGGATGGCAAAAGAAGGGTACTTTGGGGTTCGCTTTCCCCCGGTTGCACGCGGCTGTGTTAGTTTTCATCTACGTCTTCGATCTCGATTTTCCATTTGAATAGATGCTTTCGGCTAGCTGCCCCTGGATATCTGCGTCATCTGCCAAGCAGCGGATATTCGCTGTTCTGCTGGAGATTCACGTCAAATTTCTCCTTCGCGAAGGCGATCGTGGTTCTGGGGGTCCTCTTCAGCCCAAGCTTAGCATAATGGACAAGTCGGCGATGCCATCCAAAAGAGCAAGGGCCTGCTCGGCGTATCAATCTTGTCCCCATGAGACACCCTCAGGGTTCGACGACCGCAGCGAAGCGTCGGGAGATGGGGCAACGCGCAGCGTCGATCACAGAGCGATGCAACCATCCGTGGCATGATTTTCTCCGATGGTCCGGCGTTCAACTCAACCCCAGACCATCATCATCGTCGCCCGCACCATCCTCGCTGGCTCGTCGGCCAAGCGGCGAGACCATGAGATCAGCTACGATTGCTTCCCGCTCTCAGGATTCGGATTGGGACCCGTGGATGAGGCGGAAATAACAATAGAGTATCCAGGCATGCTGGTGGGCGCAGAACACCGGACTTTCGGCGAATTCACCGGATTGGTCGGGTAATCCTTCGGCCGGAATGAGTGACGATTCGATATTGTCTGCCGACGACCAGTAGCTCGACCAGTATTGCGGGAAGGCAGCGGCACAGTTGGCCAAGGTCAGACTGCGCAACAGGCGCCAAGCCTCAGCACGATCGAAGGTCGCCACTCCCAGAATGAGCGGGCCATTCAGGGCCCACCATACGCCGCCATTTTCCCGGGAGCCCGGGTCGAACTCGCAGTCCTCGAACTCCGGAGTCTGTTGCTGGCGCGCGCCGATCTTTTCACCTTTCAATAGGCGAGCACACACCTCTCGATAAAGCACGCGCTTGCGCTCGGCGGATAGCTCAGGGATGAGCAGCGTATAGCCCTGAGGTTCAAGGAACATGTTATCTTCACCGTAGGAACGTCCGGCGAAATACATCCGCCG
>JAJXVO010000132.1 GCA_021782105.1 bacterium | reverse complement strand
TTTTGGGAGATTGGAGCAGATGCATGGAAACGTTGGAGGTGGAGGTTTTCGGATAAAGGCGGATCAGCCCTGTTGCTCGTGCCTGATCTCGAGCAGCTGCTTCATCACGCCGGACAGGTCGGCGCTTCGGTCGAGCCCGCCGAAGCTGTCGTGGAGTTTGCGATACAGCGTGTAGAGCCTGTCGTAGGCGCGCCGGTTGGCGGCGATGGGCGTGTAGCGCCTGCGCTCGAGGGAGGTCATGCGGCGCTGGGCGGTGGGGAAGTCCTTGTGCGCGCCGGCGAGCACGGCGGCCGACACGGCGGAGCCGAGGGCGCAGGCCTGGTCGGAGCCGGCGACGAGCATGGTGCAGCCGGTGACGTCGGCGTAGATCTGCATCAGCATGGCATCCTTGCGGGCGATGCCTCCCGCGCAGACGACGCGGTCGACGGGCACGCCATATTCCTTGATGCGCTCGATGATGGCGCGTGCGCCGAAGGCGGTGGCCTCGATGAGCGCGCGGTAGATTTCCGCGCGGGTGGTGTGCAGGGAACTTCCGACCAGCAGGCCGGAGAGCAGGGGATCGACGAGGATGGTGCGGTTGCCGTTGTTCCAGTCGAGCGCGAGCAGGCCGGACTGGCCGGGCTTCTGGCGGGCGACCTCGGCGGAAAGCCTGGCGTGGAGCGAGCCGTCGCCGCCGCAGACGCCCTCGACCCACCACTTGAAGATGTCGCCGACGGCGGACTGGCCGGCCTCGATGCCGTAGAAGCCGGGGAGAATGGCGCCCTTGACGATCCCGCAGATGCCTGGGATGTCGGGCACGGATTTTTTGGCGGAAACGACGCCGCAGTCGCAGGTGGAAGTGCCGATCACCTTCACGAGGGTGCCCTCGGTGACGCCGCAGCCGATGGCGCCGTAGTGCACGTCGAATTCACCGATTGCGATGGGGATGCCCGCGGGCAGGCCGAGTTTTTTCGCCCAGGATTCGCAGAGGCTGCCGGCGGACTCGGTGGCGTCGTAGGCGCGGTCGTAGAGGCGGTCGCGCAGGGCGGCGAGTTTCGGATCGAGCAGAGCGAGGAATTCCTTGTCGGGCAGGCCCTGCCACTCGTCGCAGAACATGGCCTTGTGGCCGGCGGCGCAGATGCCGCGCTTGACCTTGAGCGGGTCGGTGACTCCGGCGAGCACGGAGGGGATCCAGTCGGAGAGTTCGACCCAGGAATGGGCGGCGTCGAAGACCTTGGGGTCGACCTTGAGGCAGTGCCAGATCTTGGACCACCACCACTCGGACGAGTAGGTGTTGCCGCACTTCGCGAGGTACTGTGGACGGTGGACGGCCGCGAGTTCGGTGATGCGGCGGGCTTCCTCCCAGCTTGTGTGGTCCTTCCAGAGCCAGCAGAGGGCGTTGGGATTGCGGGACCAGCGCCGGTTCAGCCCGAGCGGCACGTTCGACGCGTCGACAGGGATGGGGCTGGAGCCCGTGGTGTCGACACCGATGCCGACGACCTTGGAGGCGCTGAAGCCTGGGGTGCGACGGGCGGCGCGCAGGGCGCCCGTGACGGACTTCTCGAGTCCGAACAGGTAGTCGGCGGGCGACTGCCTCGCGAGATTGTGGTTTCGCGGATCGAGCAGGATGCCCTGTTCGCCGCTGGGGTAGTTGACGACGCTGCTGCCGAGTTCGGCGCCGTCCGAGCAACGCACGACGAGGCAGCGCACCGAGTTGGTTCCGTAATCGATGCCGAGGGTAAACACGGGTGAAATCTATTCCGCGCTGCGGGGGCCGGTAAACGGCCCGCTCACTTTACAGTCATGCGTGGGTGGGCCGGGCCGCGGGGCGCTTTTGGGTCAGGGCCGCCGACGGCGGGAGGGCCCGAGGAGCTTCTCGCGGGCCACCAGATAGAGGAACACGGAGAGCAGGGCCAGGGGGATCAGAGAAAGTGCATCGGAGTAGGGGCCGGCAAAGAAGGGATTGTGCGCGGTGGCCCAGCGCGTGAGCGCTGTATCCAAATTCACATGCACACCCGCGACGTAGGCGATCACGATGCCCGCGATCGCGCCGCCGGCGATGTAGCCGGAGGACAGCAGGACGCCGGGGCTCTTGTCGCTCTCGGCCATGAACTGCTCCTCCGACAGATCCCGGTAGCCGGGCTCCCTGCGCTTCTTCCGGTCCACCAGCCAGCGCACGGCGCCGCCGACCATCAGCGGAGCCGACGAGGCGAGCGGAAGGTAGACTCCGACCGCAAAGGCGAGGGAGGGGATGCCCGACAACTCGAGGGTCACCGCGATCATCACGCCGAGCAGCACGAGGGCCCACGGCAGCTGGTGATTGAGCAGGCCCTTGATGATGTACGAGACGAGCGTGGCCTTGGGGGCGTAGAGCTTCTCCACGGTGCTTCCGTCGGGGCGCTGGGTATAGACGCCGTTGATACCGGGATCGACGAGCCAGACCGCGTGGCCGGTGGCGTCGACGAGGTATTTGCCCTCGGGGCCACCCTTGTCGTCCATCTTGTGCCAGACGAGGTAGCGGTGGGAGTCGGATGCTGCCTGGGGGCCGATCAGGCTCTCGTGAAGGGTCAGCGGAGCGGGATTCGTGACGAGCCCCGGGGCGACCTTGGCCGCAGGGACGTAGACGGTGGCGTCGTTGTTCAACGTGAGCAGGATGGGCCCCATGATCAGGGCGGACGCGAAGGCTCCGCAGAGGATCGCGATCTGTTGGTAGCGGGGCGTCGCGCCGATCAGGAATCCGGTCTTGAGATCCTGCGAGGTGGTGCCGCCGTTGGAGGAAGCGATGCAGACGATGGCGCCGACCGACAGGGCTGTCACGTAGTAGGTGCCGCCGGTCCAGCCGATCAGCATGAAGATCAGGCAGGTGAGCAGCAGCGTGGCGATCGTCATTCCCGAGATCGGATTGGAGGTCGAACCGATCTCGCCGGTGAGCCGGGAGGAGACGGTGACGAACAGAAAGCCGAACACGACGATGAGCAGGGCGCCGAGCAGGTTCATGTGCAGGCTTGGCGCGAGGACGATGGCGGCGATGAGCACGACGATGCCGATGCCGACGAATTTGATCGGGATATCGCGGTCAAGACGCGAGCGCGCCTTGGCGGGCTGGCCGCGGGATCCGTTTTGCCGGCTCAGGCCGACATCGTGAAGTCCGGCCTTCAACCCGTGCCAGATGGTCGGCAGGGAGCGGACGAGGCTGATGATCCCGCCGGCAGCGACGGCGCCGGCGCCGATGTAAAGCACATAGGCCCCGTGGATCTGGTCGATGTCCATCTGGGAAATCGGGATCGTGCCGGGGGAGAGCGGTGCGGACGTGTGCTGGCCGAAGAACCTGATCATCGGGATGAGCACCAGGTACGAGAGCACGCCGCCAGCGCACATGATGGCGGAGATGCGGGGTCCGATGACGTAGCCGACGCCGACGAGCTCCGGGGAGACGTCGGTGGCGAGGGAGGCGCCGGCGAAGGGAGCGGTGAAGATCTTGGTTGGAGTGTCCTTCCAGGCCTTGAAGGCGGTCATGGCCGCCTTGTAGACGAGCCCGATGCCGAACCCGGTGAAGATGACTTTGGCGCCCGGTGCGTCGCCCAAGCCTGCGGCCTTCGCGGCGCGGATCTCTTCCTTGCCGGTGGGGGAGGCGGCGGCGCGACATTCCTCGGTGGCCCCGGCTTTCAGCACGGCGGCGCAGGCGGTTCCCTCGGGGTACTTCAGGATGCCGTGCTCCTTGACGATCAGGGCGCGGCGCAGCGGGATCATCATCAGAATGCCGAGCAACCCTCCGAGCACACCCACGAGCAGCACCCTCGTGAACTCTAGATCGAAACCGAGGATCAGGATTGCGGGCATCGTGACGCCAACGCCGAAGGCGATGGATTCGCCGGCGGAGCCAGCAGTCTGTGTGAGGTTGTTCTCGAGGATCGTGGAATCCCGGATCCCGAACTTCGACAGCGCGCGGAACAGCGTCAGCGAAATGACGGCGACCGGAATCGAGGCGCTGACCGTGAGACCGACGCGCAGCACCAGATAGAGCGAGGAGGCGCCGAAGACCATGCCGAGCACGGTGCCGACGAGGATGGCTCTCCAGGTAAATTCCTTGAGCGTGGTGTCAGCGGGGATGAAGGGTTCAAAGTCCGGGCGGGGTGTTGAAGCTGCCATGGAAGTTTTTGGTCGGGATCGATGACAGACCACCGGGCCCTTGCCAACCCCGCAGAGCGCGGATGCGTGGAGATGCGGTCGGGGAGGAATCCGCGCAACCCGTTTTCAACAGGGTGGGCGCCGCACCCCGGCCGGCTCAGGCGGCGGACTTGATCGGCAGGACGATGATGAACGTCGTGCCCTTGCCCTGTTCGCTTTCGGCCCAGACCCGGCCGCCGTGCAGCTGGATGATATGTTTGACGATGCTGAGCCCGAGTCCCGTGCCGCCCTTCTCGCGGGAGCGCCCCTTGTCGACCCGGTAGAAACGCTCGAAGATGTGGGGAAGGTCGGACGCGGGGATGCCCGGGCCGTCGTCGGCGACACGAAGCTCGAGCTCGGGCCCCTTCCTGCGCACGGCGATGCGGATATGGGAGCCCTTGGCCGTGTACTTGACGGCGTTGCCCAGGAGATTTTCGAACACCTGCGTGAGCTTCAGCGGATCGAGCAGCAGCTCGGGGATGACCGAATCCATGTTCAACTCAAAGACGTGCTCGCGGGCGGGCGGGCGGCTGCGGAAATCGTCGACGATGGAGGACACCAGCGCGTTGATGAGCACGAGCTCGCGATGGAGACCGGGGTTCTTGGACTCGAGGCGCGAGAGCGTCAGGATGTCCTCCAGCAGGGAACTCAGGCGTTCCGAGTGGCGGAGGATCGTCCGGAGAAACTGGTCGCGGTCCTCGAAGCGCATGTCGCGGTGGCCGTCGACGAGGGTTTCGGCGTAACCCTTGATGATGCTCAGGGGGGTGCGCAGCTCGTGGGAGACATTGGCGACGAAATCCTTTCGGAGGGCCTCCAGCTTCTTCTGCTTGGTGATGTCGTGGAGAACGAACAGGGCCCAGGATTCACCGCCGCCCTGGAGCGAGGGGATCATGGCGCCGGTGGCCTCGATCCAGACCGATTCCGAGCCTGAGAAAAACTCGATCTCGCGCTGGGCCTCGGCGTTGCCGGCGCGCACCTGCTCGATGAAGGAGAGGAATTCGCGGCTGTGGAGGGCGACCTCGACGCGCTGGCGAAGGATGTTGCGGGCCTGCGGGAAGATCGCCTCCACGGCCTGGTTGGCGAACATCACGTAATTGCCGGGATCGACGATGAGCACCGCCTCGCTCAGGCTGCCGAGAGTGGCGTCGAGCTGGGCGAGCTGGCCTGTATTGGCTTTGTTGAGACGATTGACCTCGGCGACGAGTTCGTTGGCCGTAGAGCAAAGCCGCGACCAGCGCGAATCGGTGCCCTGGGCCAGAAAATCGTTGAGCACCGTGCGCCGCTCGCGCAGAGACTGCTCGAGAAGGGCGGTCGCGCTTCGCTGACGGAGGATCGTGATGAGCGCGACCAGAAGGCAGACTGCCAGGGCGGCGGCGAGCAGCGTCATGTGAGGGCGGAGCGGCGCTCGGCGAAGCGGTAGCCGACCCCTCGGATCGTCTCGATCCAATCCGCCTCCGGGCCCAGCTTCTCGCGCAGCCGGCGCACGTGGGTGTCGACCGTGCGCGTCTCGATCTCCGTCTCGTAATTCCAGACGTTGATCAGCAGGTGCTCGCGGGTTTGCACCCGGCCCCGCCGCTCCATCAGCAGCCTGAGCAACTTAAATTCGGTGGCTGTGAGTTCGATGGGTGTACCGTGGATCTTCACCTCATGACGCTCTCCGTCGAGTTCCACCCCGCCGCACACGATCAACTTCATCTCGGGCGAACCTCCCTCCGACGAGCGGCGAAGGATCGACTGCACGCGCATCATCAATTCTTTCGGACTGAAAGGTTTGCAGACATAGTCGTCGGCGCCCACCTCAAAACCCTGAATGCGATCGGACTCCTCGGCCTTGGCGGTGAGAAAGATGACGGGGACGGCCTTGAGTTTGGGATCGGCTCGGAGCATCCGGCAGATCTGGATACCGCTCAGATCGGGCATCATCACGTCGAGGATGACGAGGTCGGGGAGGAACGAGCGTGCGACGCCGACGCTTTGGTTGGGGTCGTTGACGGCTTCGACGGCGTAACCTTTGCCCCTGAGGTTGTACGTGATGAGAGCGGTGACGTCGGGTTCGTCGTCAACCACGAGGATACGCTTTTGTTTCTGGTCCGACATGGGAATGTAACTAGCCGGGGACGGGGGATCTGCGCTAGCGAAAACCCGGTCTGTTTCACAAATGTTACAGAGGCTTTTAAACGGAATGGCGACGCGAAAAAGGTTGAGCCTGGGGGCGGGGCCTCCTGCGCTGGGAGGCATGCCTGTCTCCCTTCGCCTGCTCCACTGGACGACCATCGTGTGCACGCTCTCCTGTGCGGCTGTGCACGTGGCGAGCTTCTTCGATCGGGCCTATTATGGAGTCATCCTGTTCGTGCCGCTGCTGTTCGTCGTATGGCCCTTTGTTGTGTGGCAATGGCGGCGGGTCCCGCGTGGCAACCTGATGTCCCAGGTGTTCGCCGCGGTGCCTCGATGGATGAAGTGGACCACGGGACTGCTTTTCGCCTATGTATTTGTAAACTATTTCGCGTGCCGGAGCCTCAATCAGGGAGGCCTGCCGACGGTGCTGGCGGACAAGCGCCTGGTACTGCAATCCGGACAGCAGATCCTGCAGGTGCTTAACCCTGCTCAATTTGCGCACGCCCAGGCCGTTCAGGTGAGGCTCCTGTCGGGGCACTTGATGGTGTTTTACGCACTGGCCTGGATTGCACTTCGGGCGTTCTGGCTGAAGAGCGGAACAGCGATGGCGGACGCAGAAGTTAAAGGCCGTTAATAAGAAACGGCGGCGAGAAGCGTAAAAAGAAAGCGGCTTGACAGGTAATCGGTTCGATATATGCGTGATTGCGCATATATCAAATAACGATGAAAACCGAATCCTACATCCGCATCCTCGCCGGCACCTTTGTCCTGCTCAGCATCGCCCTCGCACATTTTGTCAGTCCCTGGTGGCTGCTCCTGGCTGTGTTTGTCGGCCTCAACCTGATCCAGTCTGCCTTCACTGGGTTCTGCCCAGCGGAGACCATCCTGAAGCTGCTCGGCATGGGCAATGGGGGGAGCTGCTGCGGCAAGGATGAGCAGGCGCGCTAAGCGGCTATTTTCATAACCACGAGATGCATACCATGCTTCGAATCATCATCACGGTGGCAATTGGGGCTGGTCTCGGCGCTCTGCTGGGATATTTTGGCCAGTGCAGTTCCGGCACTTGCCCCCTCACCTCGACTTGGTGGCGCGGCGCCCTTTACGGAGGATTCATTGCGTTGATGTTGGCGCTGAGCGCCCGGTCGTCCTGATCCAGACCCTAGGTAGGCTCAAATCATGAGAATCCCACTCCCAGCAAGGCTGACCGCGGTCGCGGTCATGGCTCTCTCCCTATCCGTGCGCGCAAATGCGGAGGTTTGGACGCTCGATCACGCCGTGCGCACGGCGCTCGAACACAGTCCCGATGCGCGCATCGCCCGCCTTCGAATCGACGGCGCCGACGCCCTGATCGAGCAGGCTCGCTCGGCCTGGATGCCCCAGCTGTCCTTGTCGGGCCGCTACACGGAGACGAACAGCCCGATGATGGCGTTCGGCTCGATCCTCAATCAGAGGGCCTTCGGCCCCACGATCGATTTCAATCACCCGGGCACGATCGACGACCTGAACGTGACCGGAACGATCGCCTACAATCTCTATGGCGGAGGGCGTCCGACAGCGGGGCTGCAGGCCGCCAAGGCGGGCGCCCGTGCGGCCCAGTTCGATCTCAAGGCTGCGCGCCACGAGCTCGGAGTCGAAGTGGTCAAGGCCTACCTGAATGTCCGCAAGGCCCGCGAGGCGGTGGTCGCCCTGCGCGCCGGCGTGGATGCGTACGATGCGGCCGTCAAAGTGGCCCGGGCCCGCTTCGAAGCGGGCAGCCTCCTGAAGGCGGATCTTCTCAGCCTGGAGGTCCAGCGCTCCCAGACCCGGGAAATGCTTGTGGCGGCGCGTCACGGCGCGCAGCTGGCTGCGCATGCATTCTATTACGTGCTGGGAATCCGCGAGCAGCCCGGAGCGATTCTGGAATTTCAGCCACACGATCCGGCGCTCGCGGCCATGACTGATCCGAAGACTCGCGACGTTTCGCTGAGGCCCGAACTCGAGGGAGTGAAGGAGCGCGTGCGCGCCGCCGAGGCGATGGTCCGCGCCGCCCGCGGAGCCCGCAGGCCCGTCGTGAACGCATTCGCCAGCGCCCAGGCCGACAAAGGTTACCAGACCGGGCGCGACGCCAACAGCTGGATGGCGGGCGTGACGGTCGATATGAACGTGTTCGATGGCGGTCTCACCGCGGGAAAGATCCGTCTGGCCAAGGCTGAACTGGCCCAGGCGCAGGAGATGGAGCGCAAACTCGAGCTGGGGCTCGATCTTCAGGTCCAGCAGGCGAGCCAGGCGCTCGACGATGCGCGCGAGCGGCTCTCCGTGAGCGCCCAATCCGTCGCCCAGGCGCAGGAGAGTGCTTCGCTGACGCGCGCCCGCTTCGACAAGGGCGACCTCCTCACCGCCGACCTGATCGGCGTGGAGAGCCGGCTGATCGAAGCGCGCATGCGGCGCTTCGTGGCCGAGGCCGACGAGCGCCAGGCCGTCGCCGAGCTGCGCAATGCCGTGGGATATGCCCCCGTCGAGATTACCCAGAGTCATCCGTAACCCATCCACTTCCATTTCTTTTCCAGACATGAAATCCATTGCCATCCTCCTTCCCGCGCTCGCCATCGCGACGCTCGCCGGTTGTTCCAAGCAGGAGCCGCAATCGGGCGCCGCCGCCGCCGCCGCCCTGCCCGCGGCGAAGGTCGAGATCGTCGTCCTCAAAACGACCATCGCCCCGTCGCTATACGATGTGATGGGCACCGTGCGTCCCGAACGCCGCGCCGCCATCGCGGCCAAGGTCATGGGCGCCATCGAGGAAATGCCCGTCGTGCTCGGCCAGCGCGTCCACAAGGGCGAGCTGCTGGTCAAGATCGCGGCCTCGGAAATCAACGCCAAGGTGATGCAGGCAAAGTCCCAGCTCAATCTCGCCCGCCGCGATCTCGATCGCGAACGCAGCCTTCTGCCCAAGGGAGCCAGCACGGCCGAGACCGTGCACGCCCTGGCCGACCGCTACGCCATGACCGAGGCGATGGTCCACGAGGCCGAGGCGATGCTTGCCTACACGGAAGTCAGGGCGCCGTTTGACGGCGTCGTGGCTCGGAAGATGGCGAGCCTCGGCGATCTTGCCTCCCCGGGGTATCCGTTGCTCGAACTCGAGGGCACGACTGATTTTCAAGTGGAAGCCGGCATTCCCGATTCGCTGGTCTCCGGCCTGTCGGTCGGAATGCCGCTCGCCATCGACCTCCCGGCCACGAAGGCCAGGGTCGAGGGCCGTCTACTGGAGTTGTCCTCCGCCGCGGACCCGTACGCACGCACGGTTGCGGTGAAGATTGCGCTGCCCGTCGCCGCCTCGGTGCGGTCGGGTGAGTTTGCCCGCGTGAAGATCCCCGGCGCTCCGGAAACACGACTGCTCGTGCCGAAGACCGCGGTCAGCAGGGTCGGACAGATCGTTCGGGTGTTCGTCGACATCGACGGCAAGGCCGTGCTCCGCCTCGTGCGCATCGGCGAGTCGTCCGGCTCGTCCGTCGAGGTGCTCTCCGGACTGGATGCCGGCGACCGCGTCGTCGTCGATCCCCCCGTCGGTCTGATTGAAGGCCGTGCGCTGGAGGTGAAGTCATGAGTGCTGCCGGATCCAATCCGAATTCCGAGAAGGGGCGGTACGGTTTTGCCGGCCGCATGGCTTCGATGTTCATCGATTCGAAGCTCACGCCGATCATGATCGCGGCGTCCCTGTTGTTGGGGCTGTTCGCGATCCTGATGCTGCCGCGCGAGGAGGATCCCCAGATCAAGGTTCCGATGATCGACGTCATGGTCGCGATGCCCGGCGCCAGCGCCAAGGACGTCGAGAACCGCGTGACGCGTCCGATGGAGAAGCTCCTGTGGGAGATCCCCGGGGTGGAGTACCTGTATTCCACCGCAATGCCTGGCGCGGACATGACGATCGTGCGCTTCAAGGTGGGCGAGGACCTCGAGACGAGCCTGGTGAAGCTCAACCAGAAGCTGCAGACCAATTACAACCGCATCCCGCCGGGTGCGAGCATGCCGCTGATCAAGCCGCGCACGATCGACGACGTGCCGATCCTGGCGCTGACCTTCCACAGCGACCACTACAACCACGCCATGCTTCGGCGCATCGCGGTGCAGGTCGACGACGAGGTGAAGAAGATCCCCCTCGTCGCGGAGACCACCGTGATCGGCGGCGAGCCCAGGGAAATCCGCGTGCTGCTCGATCCCCAGAAGCTCGCCTCGCGCAACCTCAGCCCGTCGGTGCTTGTGCCGATGCTGCAGCAGGCCAACGCGCAGACCTTCACCGGATCGGTCGACAGCCTCAACACGGAGACCCTCCTCCAGACCGGGACATTTTTCCGCAACGCGAAGGACGTGGGCTCGGTCGTGGTGGGTGTCTACAACGCGATGCCCGTCTACCTCAGGGACGTCGCGACCATCATCGACGGACCCGGCGAGCCGAGCAACTACGTGCTGTACGGCAAGGGTGGGACGGCAGCCGCGTCCGAGCAGCCGGCGGTCACGCTGAGCCTCGCCAAGCGCCCCGGCGCCAACGCCGTCGCGGTTGTCGACGCCGTGATGAAAAAGGTCGATTCGCTGAAGGGCCGGCTGATTCCCTCCGACGTGTCCGTCACGATCACCCGCGACTACGGCGCGACCGCGAGCGAGAAGTCCAACGAGTTGCTGCTGCACATGGGAATCGCCGTGTTCGGCGTCGCCGTGCTGATCCTGCTGTTCCTGGGCTGGCGTGAGTCGCTGGTCGTCATGCTGGCGATCCCGGTCACCCTGGGCCTGACCCTTCTGGTGTTCTATCTTTACGGATACACGCTCAACCGCATCACGCTGTTCGCGCTGATCT
Source organism: bacterium (assembly GCA_021782105.1). GTDB lineage: Bacteria > Verrucomicrobiota > Verrucomicrobiia > Opitutales > Opitutaceae > MWDT01. The sequence continues at coordinate 10 of JAJXVO010000132.1, read as the reverse complement.
TCTCGATCGG
>JAJXVO010000131.1 GCA_021782105.1 bacterium | reverse complement strand
GTCCCTCGATCGAGGCGATCAGCGCCGTTTCCTCCCCGCAGACGAAAGCGCCTGCGCCGAGCCTGACCTTTGCTTCGAACGTGAAGGCGCTGCCGAGGATGTTGGGGCCGAGGAGGCCGCACTCGCGGGCCTGGGTGATCGCGCGCTCTACGCGCTCCACCGCCTTGGGATATTCGGCGCGGATGTAGAAATAGCCCTTGGACGCACCCATCGCGTAGGCGGCGATCATCATCCCCTCGAGCACCGAATGCGGATCGCTCTCCAGCACGCTGCGGTCCATGAAGGCCCCGGGATCGCCCTCATCGCCATTGCAGATGACGATGCGTTCGTCGGAGGGCTGGGATGCGGTGATCTGCCATTTGAGCCAGGTCGGGAAGCCCGCGCCTCCCCTGCCGCGAAGTCCGCTCGCCTTCATCTCGGCGACCACGTCCTCGGGTTTCATCTCGCGCAAGGCGCGCGCAAGGCCCTGGTAGCCCCGCGCATGGCGGAGGGTGTCCTCAATGCTGTCCGGATCGATCCGCCCGCAATTTCGGAGCACCACCCGCACCTGCCGGTCGGGATCCTTCACCAACAGGTCCTCCACGAGTCGCCCTTCGATCACCGACAGGTCGACGATCCGGGCGATATCCGGCGCCAGCACGTTCGTATACGTGACCGCCGAGGGCAGAAGCTGGACCGCCATCCCCTGGTCGTACAACCCGAGATCCAGCGCGCGGACGACCTGCACCCGCTCCCCGAGCCCTTTCCGCTTCAACTCCTCCACCAGTGAAAACTGCAGAAACTCCGTCTTGTTTCCGGTCTCGGCCCCGGTGTCGCGAACGAGGATGTGCGTCACCGGCCCTTCAAGTTCGCCGCGCCGGGCTCGCGTCGCAATCACGTGATCGTCGATCAGCCTCCCGGCTGCGGCATGCTCGCGCACGATGCCCTCGGCGACACGCTCCGTCACCCGCCCATAGGTCACATGGGGCATTCCCGAGCACTGGATCTCGACCACGGGATCCGCGAACGAATAGCCCACCGAACCCACGCTCTGAACCGGGATCGTCAACCCGGCCTCGTCCCGGACACGAATGAGCGCGTCATGGATCGTCTCCGCGCCCGCCGCAATTCCACCGGTGTCCATCTGCACCCGAATCCAGTCGAGTTCCCTGGGGTGCGCCACGGACAGCGCTTCCAACTCGGCAAAGGTGAGCGCTTTCATGCCCTGCCCCCCGTCTTTTTCGCCGCATCCAGCAGGCCCGAGATATCCGAACTTTTCACCCGCCCGTGGGTTTTCCCATCCACGACCACCGCCGGCGACATGCCGCAGCATCCGATGCAGCGCACGACGTCGAAATGAAATTCGCGGTCCTGGGTCGTCTCCCCTTCGCCCACGCCGAGCCGGGACTGCACCTCATGAATCAGGTCGGCGGCGCCCTTCAGGTAGCACGCCGTGCCGTTGCAAACCACCACCGTGTGGTTCCCCGGAGGCTGGAGCTTGAAGTAGTGATAAAAGGTCAGCACCTCGTAGATCCGCGCGAGTTTCACTCCGAGTTCGCGCGACAACTCCATCGCCGCCTCGCGAGGCACGTAGCCGTACTCGTTCTGGATCGCGTGGAGGATCATGATGAGGTTGCCCTCCTCCCCGCGCCAGGCATCCACATGCCTGAGCACGTCGCGCCGCAGCGTGCTGTCGAGCTTGCCCTGGATCCGGCGGATCTTCTCAAGCCGCATTTCGATCAGACGCGCCAGTTGATCCGAAACATCGCGCGGGATGAAACCGTGGCGGCGCTCCACCTCATCGAGAATTCCGAGCAAGGCTCCCTCGTCGCAATGGGCGAGATCAACAGAGCCACGCTCGTGGCTATCGGCCGGAACCGTCGTCGGGGTTGGGGTCATGACGACTTCCTAGAAGTGAAATCATCCAATCCCTCTACGCCCACCTACACAATGCGCACTCCACGAGCCGGGCGGCAAAGTAGGCAGCCTAACGCCAAAAATTAACCCACCTTACTCGACCGCGACAAAACGTCCGTCGTGCAGACGCACCCGACGGGATGTGCGTGCGGCATGAACGGCGTTGTGGGTGACGAGCACCAGCGCCGTCGAAGTCTCCGCGCAGAGTCCGAGTAGCAGTTCCATCACGGCCTCTCCGGTATGCTCGTCGAGGTTGCCGGTCGGCTCGTCGGCGAGGATGAGTTTCGGCCGGTTCATGAGCGCGCGTGCCAGGGCCACGCGCTGGCGTTCGCCGCCGGAAAGCTGATTGGGGAGGTGATGCAGGCGTTCGGCCAGGCCCACCTTCGCGAGCAGCGCGTCGGCGCGCGCGCGCGACTCGCGATCGACCTTCCCGGCAATGCGGCTGGGCATGAGCACATTTGCCCGCGCGTCCAGCTCGGGGACGAGGTAAAAGGACTGGAAGACGATACCGATCAGCGCCCCGCGCCGGCGCGGAGCGAGCGTCGCCGAGCCGTCCCAGACGATCTCGCCCGAATCCGGGGCGTCGAGCGCCGCGAAGAGATTCAACAGGGTCGATTTTCCCGAACCCGATTCGCCGCGGATGCTCACGCTCTCGCCCGCCGAGACGTCGAGATCCACGCCGCGCAGCACCTCGATGCGGCGGTCGCCGCTGGGGAAGCTCTTGAAAAGCGCTCGGGCGCTGATGATGGGGTCGGCCATGGCGCTTATTCGCTTCTCAGTGCATCCACCGGTTTCATACGCGACGCGATCAGCGCCGGGACCAGGCCCGCCAGCGTGGAAAGCAGCATCGCGGATAGGATGATGATCACGATGTCGCGCGGATCCGAGTGCGCGGGAAGTTGATTGAACTGATAAAATCGCTCGAGCACCTGCTTGCTTCCGGTGAACCGGGTCAGCAGCTCCACCGCGTCGTTGCGGAAATGCAGCAGGGTGAATCCGAGCACCATGCCGACCGCCGTTCCCACGACGCCGACCGCCACGCCCTGCAGGCAGAAGCACAGCGCAACCTCTCGCCGTTCGGCTCCCAGCGCCGCGAACAGGCCGATCTCGCGCGTCTTCTTGAGCACAAGCACCAGCAACAGGCTCATCGTCAGGAACGCCGCCACCAGCACCACAAAAAGCATGATGAACAGCATCATGTTCTTCTCGAGCTGGAGCACCCACAGGAAATCCTTGTTGATCTCGTACCACGATTTCGCCCGCAGTCCCGAGTCCGCCGAAAAACTCGCGTTGAGCCTCGCCGCCGCCGCATCCGCATCCACCCCGGGCTTTAGCCTGATGTTGATCCCGTGCACGGCGTTTCCGAGGCCGTAGAGGTCCTGCATCGTACGCAGCGTGCAGATCATCACGCTGCTATCGAGCTGCTGATGCCCGATCTCGAGGATGCCGACGACCTTCAGGACCCGGGGAAGCACGATTTCGTCGCGCTTGAGTTTTTCCAGGATGAGGGGCGTGTAGACCTCGATGCGGCTCCCCAGATGCGCGCCGATCGAGTCGGCCAGTTCATAACTGAGAATCGTCGAGTCGTCGTCGAGGTCGTCGAGACTGCCCGCGCGGATGTATTTGCGCAGGGGGATGACCTTTTCGATGCGATTGACATCGATGCCCTCGATCGAGGGATAGGCCGGCTTGTTCTCGTTCTCGATCATCACCACTCCCTCCGCAAACGGAGTGGCCGCGGCCACACCTGGCACCTTCTCGATTTCCGCGAGCACCTTGTGGGGGTGCTCGATGAACGACGAGGAACGCACCTGCACGTCGCCCTGGGTATCGACAATCATCCTGCGAATCTGGGCGCCGAAGCCCCCCATGACACCCAGCACGAGAACCAGAAGCGCCACGCCCAGCGCCACGCTCAACACCGAGATCGCCGTGAAGAAGGGAAACCGTTTCCCGGAGGGAAACAGCTGCTTGAGGGCGAGGTAGAGGTACCACGGCATGAGTAATCGGCCTCAGCCCAGGCGAGGGAACGCCCTCGGCTTCGGAGCGAGGGCAGATACTTGGGTCGTGGCATCCATGAGGGTCGAGAGGGCGAAAGGCTGGCACATGGCGGGACCGGGGCAAGACCGACCCGCAACCAGTGCTGTGCGCTCAGGCCTTGGCGTCGGGCCTCAACTGAGGGAACAGAATCACGTCGCGGATGCTTTCGGCGCCGGTCAGCAGAATGCACAGCCGGTCAATGCCCACCCCCATGCCGCCTGCGGGGGGCATGCCGTGCTCCAGCGCAGTCAGAAAATCCTGGTCCACATTCTGGATCTCCTCACCCGCCTGTGCTTCGAACATGCGGCGCTGCACGTCGGGATCGTTTTGCTCCGAATAGGCGGGCGCGATCTCCATGCCGCCAATCGTCAGTTCAAAGACGTCCAGCGTATCCGGATCGTCCTGACTGATCTTGGCGAGCGGGCACAGCTCCTTCGGTAGATTCAGCACGAAGGTGGGCTGGATGAGCGTAGGCTCGATGCGCTTTGAGAAGATTTCGTTGGTGATCTCGAAGTCCTCCCAGGCCGGGTTCACCGCCAGGCCCATCGCCTCGACCTTCGCGATCTTTTCGGCCTTGGAGCGTGCAAACCAGTCCTTGTCGCCGGTCGCCTCCACGATCAGGTCCTTGTACTTCACCTCGCGCCAGTCTCCGCCAAATTCGATTTCCTGACCGCTCGCCGCATGTTTGATCCGCGTGGTGCCGAGCACATCGCGGCACAGCGCCGTCAGCATGTCCTTGATCAGGGTCATCATCCCCCGGTGGTCGCTGTAGGCCTGATACACCTCGAGCATGGTGAACTCGGGATTATGTCGGCGCGAGAGGCCCTCGTTGCGGAAGTTGCGGCCGATCTCGAACACCCGATCGTAACCGCCCACGAGCATCCGCTTCAGATAAAGCTCCAGCGAGATGCGCAGGAAGAAGTCGCATCCCAGCGCGTTGTGGTGAGTCGTAAACGGCTTCGCCGCTGCTCCGCCTGCAACCGACTGGAGCACAGGAGTCTCCACCTCGATGAAGGACCGATCCTCCAGGAATCGGCGGATGCCCGACACGATCTTCGACCGCTTGATCAGGCGATCCCGGGATTCGGCGTTCACAATCAGGTCGAGATACCGCTGCCGGTAGACCTGCTCGGCATCCGTCAACCCGTGCCATTTTTCAGGAAGTGGTCGCAAAGCCTTGGATACCAGGACATAACGGTCAACTCGAACCGTGACTTCGCCGGTCTTGGTCTTGAACAGGGTGCCGGTGGCTCCGATGATGTCGCCCAGATCCAGCTTTTTGAAGGCGGCATAGGCCTCCTCGCCCACGAGATCCTTCTTCAGGTAGAGCTGAAGCTGTCCCTGTTGATCCAAGATCTTGACAAACTGGCTCTTGCCCATGTCGCGGATCGTGATCAGACGGCCGGCGACCGAGATGGGCACGGTGTAATCCTGGCCATCGACATAGGCCTTGACGGCATCTGCCGAAAAGGCGCTCTGTTCGCAGGTTGCGCGGAACGGATCGAAGCCCGCGGCCCGCAGATCGGACAACTTTTGGCGTCGCACTGCGTTCTGGTCGTGGGAAATGTCGGTCGGGATGTCGCTCATGAATTGAATCGCGCAGCCTGAGTAAGGCGTCGGTGCTGGGCAAATCGAAATTCCTGCCCCCTTGAATCTACCCTCAAGTTTTCGCTTGCCGCCCTCCCCGCCAGTCTGGATTGTCCCGGGCTTGCGTTAGTGGAAATCCGCCGGTTGCGGGTTCCCGCCATGTCTGGTCTCGCATCCCGCGGGATTGGAACGGTGAAGTCGGCTGGAGTCTCGGATCTTTCGAGGCAAAAGCGGGCGGCACGGGGGCCAAAAGCTCCCCTACAGACGTGCAAATCCAACAACCAACAACATGTCTACAGTCGTCATTAAGAACGAGATCATCAACGAATTCAAAAACCACGAGAAGGACACCGGCTCGAGCGAAGTCCAGATCGCGCTGCTGACGGCCCGGATCAATCATTTGACCGAGCACCTGCGCACGCACCGCAAGGATTTCCATTCCCGCCGCGGCCTTCTCCAGATGGCTTCCCGCCGTCGCAAGCTGCTTGATTACCTCAAGCGCACGAATCTCAACCAATACAACGAGATTCTGCAAAAGCTGAGTCTCCGCAAGTGACCCTTTGCCCGCGGGCGACCTGCCGATCAGGTCGCCCGTGGTCGTTTTAACGCGACACTCGCCACGCCAGACACGGGACATTTCCGAGTGCTTCTTCCTCCAGGCGAAGGAGGCGGCACCCGGGAATCTCTCGGGTCTGACCCGACGAGGAGCAATTCCAGAGGCAGGCCGCAGCGCCCGCCTTGGTCTCCTGAAAAGCTCATCCGCAGCCGCCCGTACACCGGGTGCGCCGCGTGACACCCTATCAGTTCACATTCCCGAGGCGCCTCGATGCCGCGCGCCTCGCTTTCTCGCGTAATCCCGGAGGCCACCGATAATCCAGGCCCCCACCCCAGCCGGCATCATTCCAACCCATCGTTCAATGAATCAGAAATATTCCGTCCAAGTCCCCGAACTCGGCCTGTCGTTCTCCACGGGCTCCCTCGCCAAGTTCGCCAACGGCGCCGTCACCGTCACCTCCGGCGAGACCACCGTCTTCGTCTCCGCCACGGCCGCCAGCAACGTCAAGCCCGGTCAGGATTTCTTCCCCCTCACCGTCGACTACCGCGAGAAGTATGCCGCGGCCGGCCGCTTCCCCGGTGGTTACTTCAAGCGCGAAGGCCGTCCCTCCGAAAAGGAGATTCTCACCTCCCGCCTCTGCGACCGCCCGTGCCGCCCGCTCTTTCCCGAGGGCTTCCTCAATGAAGTCCAGGTCATCGGTCTGCTCCTCTCCGCCGACCAGCTGCACGAGTCCGATATCTGCATGGTGAACGGCGCCTCCGCCGCCCTCGCGATCTCCGACATTCCCTGGAATGGCCCCATCGCCTGCGTCCGCGTCGCCCAGATCGACGGCCAATTCGTCGCCAATCCCACCATCGAGCAGATGTTCCAGTCCTCGCTCGACCTGATCTACGTCGGCTCCGCAAAGGATATGCTCATGATCGAAGGCAGCGCCGACCAGCTGTCCGAAGAGCGTTTCATCGAAGCCCTGGAATTCGCCCACCAGGCCATCCAGCCGATCATCTCCGCCATCAACCAGCTCGTCACCCTGGCGGGCAAGCCGAAGGCGAAGTTTGACCTCGTCACCGCCAAGCCCGAAGCCCGCGCGATCATCGAACGCGTCGTCGGCGGCAAGGTGGCCGACGCCATCTTCGGTTTCGAAAAGCAGGTCCGTTCCGCGAACATCAAGGCCCTCAAGGAAGAGGCCGCCGCGGCCCTCAAGGCCGAGCTCGGCGAAGGCAAATACGCCGATCACGACATCAACATCGTCTTCGAGGACCTCCAGTACAAGGTCTACCGCAAGACCGTCCTCGAGCGCGGTCTCCGCGCCGACGGTCGCGATGCCAAGGCGCTGCGCCCGATCTCCTGCGAAGTCGGCGTCCTCCCCCGTGTCCACGGAAGCGCCATTTTCCAGCGCGGCGACACCCAGGGCCTCGTTCTGACGACCCTCGGGCCCACCAAGGAAGCGCAGGACATGGACGGCCTCACGGGCGGCGCCACGTCGAAGAGCTTCATCCTTCACTACAACATGCCGCCCTTCACGGTCGGTGAGACGGGTCGCTTCGGCGCCGCCGGACGCCGCGAAATCGGCCACGGCGCCCTCGCCGAGCGCTCCCTCGTTCCCGTGCTCCCGCCCGAGGACGCCTTCCCCTACTCAATCCGCGTCACCTCCGAGATCATGGCCTCCAACGGCTCGACCTCGATGGCGTCGATCTGCGGCGGCTGTCTTTCGCTCATGGACGCCGGCGTCCCGATCATCGCCCCGGTCGCGGGCATTTCCTGCGGTCTGATGACCCAGAACGCCGCCGACGGCTCGATCGAAAAGTGGGTCACCATCACCGACATCCTCGGCGAGGAAGACCACTTCGGCGACATGGACTTCAAGCTCGCGGGCACGACCAAGGGCATCACCGGCTTCCAGCTGGATCTCAAGATCAACGGCCTGCCCTTCGAGATCGCGAAGACGGCCATCTTCCAGGCTCGCGATGCCCGCATCGAGATCCTCAAGAAGATGCTCGCCGCCATCCCGGCTCCCCGCGCCCAGCTCAGCACCTACGCCCCGCGCATCCAGACCGTCCAGATCAATCCCGAGAAGATCGGCCTGCTCATCGGACCCGGTGGCAAGACCATCCGCCGCATCGTCGAGGTCACCGGCGCGCAAATCGACATCGCCGATGACGATTCCGGCAAGGTCTTCATCTATTCGAACAATGCCGACGCGATGAACCGCGCCGTGCAGGAGATCGACGGCCTCTGCGGCGGCGGTCAGCAGATCGAGGTTGGGAAGACCTACAACGGCCGCGTCACCTCTACCAAGGAGTTCGGCGCCTTCGTTGAGTGCATGCCCGGCAAGGAAGGTCTCGTCCACATCAGCGAACTCGCCGACTTCCGCGTGCGCCGCACCGAGGACGTCGTCAAGGTTGGCGACTCGATCTGGGTGAAGTGTGTCGGCGTCGACGAGAAGACGGGCAAGGTCCGTCTTTCCCGCAAGGCCGCCATGAAGGAACGCGAGCAGGCTGCCCAGCAGCCGGCGCCCGAGTCCGTGGCTCCCGCCGCCGAACAGCAACAACAGCAGCAGTAAGCGAACGGGCCCCGCACGGGGGCCCCCCTTCTGCGAAACGAGCCCCGACGGAGACCTTCCGCCGGGGCTCTTCGTTTTCAGGTCACGGGACAGGAGTGAACCCCCGAGGCACCGTGGGCCGGCAACCGAAGGCAAAAGTCAGAGGAATGAACACGTTCACAACCAGCTTCGGGCACCTTCGGCTCCAGGTTGCGTGCGCCCATAGGCGCGCTCTCACCCGAGCCGGTAACCCAGACGCCCGCTTTCGTGGTCAACTTTCAGACCGACCTCCGCTGCTCTGTGAGTCCTTCCCTCTGCCCGGCTCAGTTCATGAAGAGCCACTGACCGAAAGAGCCCTGGTAGAAACCCAGCACGACGGTGAACGCCGCAAGGAGCGTGAGCGCCACATAGGCGGCCAGCGTGATGTTGATCCGCGCCGGCTGGGCGGGTGCGCCTTCGGCGCCGGCGGTCCGCCAGGTGCGGAAGTAGGCCGACTTGATCCAGCCAAAATAGTAGTAGATCGAAACCACAACGCCGCCGACCGCGATCATCAGCAGCGGATAGAGCCCGGCCTTGAACGCAGAGATGAAGATCAACAGTTTCCCGATGAAGCCAGCCAGCGGAGGTATACCTGCGAGCGAGCCCAGACCGATGGCCAGCACGGCACCCAGGAAAGGCTCGCGCTTGGCGAGGTCCGCATAGTGGTCGAGATCCTGGTCGGCGTCGTTCTCGCCGGCTACGTGCACCATCACGCCGAACACCGCCATCGCCGCCAGGAGGTAGGCGAAAAGGTAGAACAGGATCGCGGAAAGCGCCATCGGCACAGTGTAAAGCGCAATCACGCCCAACATTAGGAAGCCCGCGTGCGAAACACCGGACAGGCCCATGATGCGCTTCACGTTGTACTGGGTCAGTGCAGCGAGGTTGCCGAAAATGATCGTCATTCCCGCGAGGATACTCAGCACCCAAACCACCAGGCCCTCATAGGGGGCGAAGACGACCTGCGTAAGCGTCAGGAGCACCGCGAAGCCGGCGGCCTTGGAGCCGACCGCCAGGAAGGCGGTCACGGGGGTCGGCGCGCCCTGATAGACGTCGGGAATCCAGAACTGGAAGGGAAACGCGCCGATCTTGAAGGCCACTCCCGAGAGCACCATCACGATGCCCACGCTGGCGATGAGGTTGTCGGGATTCTGATGCAGGAAGTTCCGCATCGCCTCGAAGCTCATTGCATCCGAGGAGGCCCCGGGCAGCCCGCGCGTGCTGGCGACGCCGTACAGCAGCATGATGCCGAAGAGCATGACCGCGGAGCTGAGGCCACCCATGATCAGGTACTTGAGCCCGGCTTCAAGCGAGGCCGAGCTGTTCCTGAAGTAACTGACGAGAACGTAAAAGCCGATCGTGACGGTCTCCAGCGCGACGAACAGCATCACGAAGTGATTCGCCTGGGCGAGGAGCATCATCGCGGCGGTCACCACCAGCACGATGGAGAAGAACTCGATTCGCGGCAGCGTGCGGCGCCGCAGCGAGATCGTGCCGAGCAGACTCACGAGGATCGAAGTCAGAAGGAAGAAGATGCGCAGGAACTGGCCGACGGATGAGTGGCGGAGCAGCCCGTTGAAGGACTCGAAATCGACGCTGGCGCGCAGCTCGAGCATGAGCGCGCACATGATGCCGAGCTGGGCGGCGATCGAGATGGCGGGGATGACCTCGTGGTTCTCCTTGTCGAGCACGAGTTCGAGCACGAGCAGCGCAAGTGCGGTCAGGCCCAGCATGAGCTCGGGCAGGATGGCCATCCATGCGTTGGCGGCGGCGGCTTGATGCAGAAAATCGAAGGGCATGGGAAAGGAAAACCGTGGATCGTGTGGTTTCGGGAATTAGGTTCAGTGAACGTCAGCGCTGGCACACGCCACCGTCGGCCACCGGACACGAGGCGCCGGAGACAAGCGTTTGGTTGATGGGCGTCGAAATGGTCTTTGGCGCGAAGCCGATGACCAGCAGCGCGGCCAGCAGTATCAGCGCCGGAATCCGCTCGCCCCAGTTCAGATCCGTCACCGGTTTCTCGGCGGCGACCTTGGCAAAGCTCTCGCTGGGCTGTCCGAAGAATACCTTGGCGGCGGCCCGCAGGCCGTAGATGGCCGAGATGACGACCCCGCTGACGGCGATCACGGTGTACACCTTCGAGAAGGGCCAGGCCGCGACAAAGATCGTAAGTTCCCCCCAGAAATTGCCGAAGCCGGGCAACCCGATGCTGGCGAGCATGGCCGCGACAAAATAGGCGGCGAGCACCGGAGCCTTTTGGGCGAGTCCACCCATTTCATCGAAATCAAAGGTCTGCGTGCGGTGGTAGACGCTCGTGGACAGGAGGAACAGCAGCGCGACCGAGAGCCCGTGCGCCACCATCAGGAACACCACGCCGCCCAGGCCCGCCGTCGAGAGGGTCGCGATGCCGAGGAAGGCGTAGCCCATGTGCATGACCGAGCTGTAACCGATCATCTGCTTGAGAT
>JAJXVO010000130.1 GCA_021782105.1 bacterium | reverse complement strand
CTGCAAAATCAGGATGTGAGCCGACCGAGGATCGCAGCGAGTCGAGCCGCAGCCCTCGCGCTTTGTCCTCTTTTTTCCGCCAGACTCCGGATCATTTGCGCTTCACTGTGACGTGCGTCACGCCGGGTCCCGCGATGTGTTCGCTAACCTGGTAGCCCAGCGCGTTCAAATCGAGTCCGGCGAAAAGATTTTCTCCCCGGCCCATCAGCACCGGCGCCACGGCAAGGTGCATTTCGTCGATCAGGCGCTCACACAAATACTGCCGGACCGTCGATACTCCGCCGCCAACCCGGACGTCCTTTCCTCCCGCTGCCTCTCGCGCACGCTGCAGCGCAGCCTCGATGCCATCCGTAACGAAATAGAACGTCGTGCCGCCGGCCATGACGAGCGGCGCGCGGGCGTGGTGCGTGAGAACAAACGCCGGGGTGTGATAAGGAGGTTCCTCTCCCCACCATCCTTTCCATTGGTCGTCCGGCCAGACGCCGCGGATTGGGCCGAACATATTGCGGCCCAGAATCCAGGCGCCGACGTTCTCGAATCCGCGCCGCGCAAACTCGTCGTTGATATCGGTCGTGCCGACATCGCTCCCCTTGCCGCAAATCACCGACTGAAACGTGCGTGTGGGAAAAAACCACTGGAACATCGCATCGCCGCCGATGCCGAGCGGATTTTTGAGATCCTGATTGGGACCGGCGCCATAGCCGTCCAGGGAGAGACAGAAACACTGAACGCGGAGTTTGGACATGAGGATAAGAATTGAAGTTTCCATTAACCCAACGAACGACAAGTGAAACAACGGACCTGGCTCGCGGAAATAATTCCGAACCACGGTCACTTTTACAGGAGGAAAAGGAGGCCACCAAGCCTCCAGCCTCCGATCAGGATTGCACCCGGCGCGCTTCCCGGAGAGAATCCCTCGTGCACGAGGCGCTTATGTGGCGCTCAATCCTCACCGTCCTGCTCGTCCTGAGTTCATCGGTGGCCGCCGAAACGACGACCCCACGCGTGGGATTGATCAAGATCGAGGGCCCCATCGGCCCCTCCACCGCCGCCTACGTCTCCCGCGCCGTCGACAAGGCCGGGGACGAGCACTTCGACTGCCTCGTCATCCAGCTCGACACGCCCGGCGGACTGCTCGAGTCCACCAAGGCCATCGTCCAGAAGCTCCTCGCTTCCCGCGTGCCCGTGGTCGTCTACGTCGCACCCGAAGGCGCCACCGCCGCGAGCGCCGGTTGCTTCATCGCCCTCGCCGCAGACATCGCCGCGATGGCTCCCGCCACCAGCATCGGCGCCGCCCACCCGGTCGACATCGGAGGCGCCTCGTCCTCCAGCGGAGAAAAAACCGACAACACCTTCAAACAGAAGATCGAAAATTACGCCGCCACCTACATCGAAAGCGTCGCCGCAAAACGCGGCCGCAACGTCGACTGGGCCCGGTCCTCCGTCAAGGAGAGCGCGGCACTGACCGCCGAAAAAGCCCTGTCCCTCAAAGTCATCGACCTCGTCGCTCCCAACCTTGACGACCTCCTCGCCCAGCTCGACGGCCGAAAGGTCGGCGACCGGATCCTGAATACGCGCGGCGCCGACATCGTACCCATCCCCATGTCGTTTCGCGAGGCAGCCTTCCAGGTCCTCTGGCGTCCCGAGGTCCTCGTCCTGCTCGCCATCATCGCGATCTACGGCCTGATCGGCGAACTCAGCAACCCGGGCACCCTCGTGCCCGGCATCGTCGGCACCATCGCCCTCGTCCTCGCCCTCTACATGGGCGCCGTCCTCCCCATCAATCTCGCCGGCGTCGCCCTGCTCGTGCTCGCCGCCATCCTCTTCGTCGCCGACGCCTTCACCCCCACCCACGGCGCACTCACCGTCGGCGGCGCCGCCGCTGTCCTGCTCGGCTCGCTCATGCTCTTCGATTCCTCCAATCCCGCCTTCCACGTCTCCTTAGCCTTCGCCCTCCCCACCGCCATCATCACCGCCCTGTTCTCCGCCTTCGTCCTCACCGCCGGACTCCGCGCCCAGCACCTCCCCGTGCGCGCCGGCCGCGAAACCCTGTTCGGCCGCACCGCCCCCGCCGCCGCCCGCATCGATACCTCCGGCGGCAAAATCTTCGTCGAGGGCGAACTCTGGAACGCCGTCAGCGATGTCCCTATAGAGCCCGGCGAAATCGCCATCGTTACAGGCCTCACCGGCCTGACCCTGCAGGTTAAACCCCAAAAAAAGGAACTGCCGTGACCGACTCCACCCTCCTCCTCCCCAGGATCCTCTCCTGGCTCATCCCCCTCCTGCTGCTCGGAGCCGTCGTGCTCCCCATGGCCGTGCGCGTGCTCCGCGAATACGAGCGCGCCGTCGTCTTCCGCCTCGGAAAACTTCACCGCTTCGGCGCCAAGGGCCCGGGCCTCATCTTCCTCATCCCCATCGTCGACCGCATGGTCCGCATGGACCTCCGCATCGTCACCATCGATGTCGCCAAGCAGGAGGTCATGACCCACGATAACGTACCCGTCACCGTCGACGCCGTCGTCTACTTCCGCGTCATCGACCCCGTCGCGGCCGTCGTCAAGGTCGAGAACTTCTGGAAGGCCACCTCCCTCATCGCCCAGACCACCCTGCGCAGCGTGCTCGGCCAGGCCGACATGGACGAACTGCTCTCGCGCCGCGACAAGATCAACCAGACCCTCCAGGAAATCATCGACCGCCAGACCGACCCCTGGGGCGTCAAGGTCGCCGCAGTCGAAGTGCGCGATGTCTCACTGCCCGACACCATGAAGCGCGCCATGGCCAAGCAGGCCGAGGCCGAACGCGAACGCCGCGCCAAAATCGTCAACGCCGAGGGCGAATTCCAGGCCGCCGCAAAAATGGTCCAGGCCGCCGAGATGATCAGCAAGGAACCCATCGCCCTCCAACTCCGCTACCTCCAGACAATGCGCGAGATCTCCAGCGAGCATAACACGACCACCTTCGTGCCAATCCCCATCGACTTGTTCAGCCCCTTCTTCGCAAAACACGGCGAGGGCAAATGACCCCTCGCGCCCGCGCATATTGGAAATTTTCGAGAAATTTCCGCATTTTCGAAATCCGTTCTTGCGAACTGATCCGTCAGTGGAGGAACTGCGGACAAAGTCCTCAGTCTACCGTCCCGAATGCCTCGCGCTCCCTTCATCCTCCTCATCACCCTCCTCGTTTCCTCGCCCAGTTTCGCAACGCAGCTCTCCGAGATTCATCTGAAGAACGGCGACCAGCTCACAGGCGAAATCGTCTCCCAAGACGCCAAGGCGCTCGTCGTGAAGTCCTCCCTCTTCGGGCAGCTCACGATTCCCCGCAGCCAGATCGCCTCAACCAAGACCCTCCCAGCGCCCCCCACACCCAAGCCGGTCTCCGGGACCGGTGTCGCCCTCGGCACCCGAGCCTCCGGCCAACCCTTTTCTCTGTGGCTGCACGCGCTCCACGACACCAAGGGCTCCATGGAGTTCGGCTTCAACCAGCAGTCGGGCCGCGCCGATGCGATCAACGCCACCATCCGCGCCAATGCCGCCCTCAAGGAAGGCATCAACTCCTATAATCTCGATGTTCTGTACTTTTACGGTCGCTACGACGGTTCGGTCCAAACCGACCGGACCGAATCCGACTTCCAGTGGAGGCACGATCTGACGCCCAAGCGCCTCTTCTTCCAGACCAACACCTCCTACAACGTCGATCACGTGAAGCTCATCAACTTGGATCTGGAGCAGAGCGCAGGCCTCGGCGTGACAGTGGTCAAGTCCACCAAGCAAGCCCTCAATCTCGGCTCCGGACTCACCGCCCAGTACCGGCGGGGTTACGGGCTCGGAACCGACCTGATCGCGCTGGGTAACGCCTTCGAGGACTATTCGTTCAAGTTCAACGAACGCATCGACCTCAAACAGGCTGCCAGCGTCCAATACTCCCCTATAGTGAACCAGACCTTCTCCCTGGTCAACGGACAGCAGGTGACCACCAACGACCAGGCCACCAATTATAGCATTCGCTTCAACGTGGCCCTCGAGAGCAAGCTCACCCACCGGATCTCCCTGAATCTCCACTACGATCTCGTGTACGATAACGTCATCTTCGACCCCAACCTCAAGAGCGATCAACGCATCTCCAGCACGATCGGCTACACCTTCTGAACTCGGTCGGGCGCCCCTGCACGGCGGGGCGCCGCCCGGACCCGCGCAGAGTTCTCAGAAAACCTCCTCGGGACGAAAGAAGCGCGCAATCTCGGCCAGGCCGTTCTCCGGGCTGTCCGAGGCGTGAAGGATATTCACCCGGTTGTCCGTGCCAAAATCACCCCGGATCGTCCCCTTCGCCGCCTTGCGCGAATCCGTGGGGCCAAGCAGCTCCCTGACCCGCACCACCGCATTGTCGCCCTCGAGCGCCATCGCGATGACGGGCCCCGAGCCCATGAACTGCTCGAGCGGAGGATAGAACGGCTGATGCGCAATGTGGGCGTAGTGCTCCCTCAGCAGCGCGGGCGTAAAGCGGAACATCCGGCACGCCGCTATGCGGAAGCCCTCGCGCTCGAATCGCTCGAGCACGGTGCCCACCAGTCGTTTTTCCAACGCATCGGGTTTGAAGATGATCAGGGTCTTTTCCATGCAACACCCATCCTAGTCGCGACCCCCGCACCACGATAAAGCCAAATCTTCCGCCCCCGGTCGCAAATGCGCCGGAGTCGGGGACGCCCCCTCAGGGCCACGCCACAACTTCGGCACCGCGGACGACTGCCAGCGTACGGCACGGGTCAGCCGCTGACGCTCTAAACGCCGAACAGTTCGCCGGGAGCAAAGAAACGCTTCAGCTCCGCCTCGGCGTTTTCAACGCTGTCCGATGCATGCACCACGTTCTCCATGATGCTCGTGGCAAAATCCCCGCGCACCGTGCCCTTGGCCGCCTTGCGGAAATCCGTGGGCCCGATCAGGTCGCGGACCTTCGCCACGGCATCCTCGCCGCGCAGCGCCATCACGATCACCGGACGCGAGCGCATGAACGTCTCGATCTCCGGATAGAACGGCTTGGACGCCAGGTGCGCGTAGTGCTCGCGCAGTTTTTCGGCGGCGAGCACCGTCATTTTGCAGGCCGCCACTTGGAGGCCGGCCGACTCAAAACGGTCCAGCACCTTTCCGGTTACGCCCTTTGCGAGGCAGTCTGGCTTGAAGATGATCAACGTGGTTTGCATGGAATTGGGAGTGCAAGCGTACCTAAAAGATGGGTACGGGGCCTTGGAAAGGCTTATCGGGCGGCCACGCCAGTCATTCCCGCCGCTGATTGCTCGCGGTGCCTGCCATGATTAACGCTCCTACCGCGGGCAGCCCCCGCCGTCGGCCGCGCCTCAATCGCCTGCGATGGAATCGGGCGCGCCCTGCCGGGCACCCACAAAAAGCCCCTCCCGACGGTCAGGAGGGGCACGAAATTCAGGAAGCGGTTGGACGCCTAATTGGCCGTCGGAGCCTGCGGCGCCGGCGCGGGAGCGGCGGCGGGGGCCGCGGGCGGATTGATGTCGAGCAGTTCGACGTCGAAGATCAGCGCCGAGCCCGGGGGAATCCCCTGGGCGCCCGTGTCGCCATAGGCGAGCTTGGCGGGCACATACAGACGGATCTTGCCGCCCTTGTTGATCTTCTGGATGCCTTCGCTCCAGCCGGGGATCACCTTGTCGACGGCAAATTCGACCGGCTCGCCCCGCTGCAGGGAGCTGTCAAACACCGTCCCGTCCAGCAGCTTCCCGGTGTAGTGCACCTTGACCGTGTCCGTGGGCTTCGGATACGCACCCTCTCCGGGCTGGAGGATCTCGTAGCACAGGCCGGACGGCGTCTGGACGACGTTCTTGTCCTGCTTGAGCTTGGCGAAATACGCGGTCGACGCATTCTCGTTTTCCGTGCGGAGCCTGTCCAGCCAGGCCTGCTGCTTTTGCTGCATCAGGTTCTCAAGAATCGGAAGCACCTTCTCCTCCGGATACGGCGAGGGCTTGCCCTCGGCGGCCATCTCGATACCCCGCATGATCGCGGCGACCTCGTCCTTGTTGAAACTCAGGTCCACAAGGCCGATCTTCTTGGCCAGCAGGTGCCCGTACACTTCGAGCGCCTGAGCCTCGGTGTAGGCCGGAGCCGGAGTCGGAGTCGGGGCCGCCACAGCAGGCTTGGCTTCGGCAGTCGTTGCACCGGCGGCGGCCGGCGTGGTGCCCTGCGCCGCAAGGCCGGTCGAAAGACCAAGGGCCGCGGCACAGAGGATAAGGGACGATGTGAACTTCATGGTGAAAAGGACCCTTGCGGGAAAATAAAGGGAAAATCGGACATGACACCCCGCCACGGTGAATGCAATCCCGATCCGTCCGCCACCTTCCCGCCAATTTCACCGCAGCCCACCCAGTCCCCTCTTGTGTCGTCTCCCTATTCGCATTCAATATCCCGCGACATGTATCCGCCCTGCCTTGAAACGGCCCGATAAGCGCGATCCGGGTATGCAGCCCCCAAAGGGCCTGCCAGCCTCGAAACCCGGGGCGCGGACACCCAGGCGCCCCACCCAATCCGGTCCCGCCTTGTTCAGTGTTCGCACCTTTTCGCCGGGGCGTCGTGCAACCCCTCCACAACATCCATGATTCCCGACTATTTCTGGAGCAGCCAGGACGGACAGATCCTGGCGGTCAAAGCCATCGGCGACCGCGCCCTCGCCCTCACCCTCGCATTCTGGCCCCGCCATCCGGCCGAATCCGAGTTCCTGCAGGAGCATCTCGGGCAGTTGCGTTTCACCGAACGCAGCGCACTCGCCCGCATTGGCATCGAAATGGTCGCCGAGGGCGATCTCCGCGTCGAAAAGGGCCGCCTCCTGCTCGACGCCGAGGCCTTCCTCTTCGACGAAAGTTTCCCCAACGCCACCTACTGGCGAAAGCTCCTCCGGCTCGGCACACCCGTCGGACGCCTCTATTACGCTCCCGCCTCCGCCAAGCTCTCCACCGCCGAGATCTGGACCGCAGTCACCGAAAACCGCATCAAGCTTCCCAACACCATCAGCATCGACCGGCTCGGCCGCGTGTTCATCACACCCCATCAGGTCTACTACACGATCAGTTCTCGCCTGCCGCGCAGCAGCTTCGAGCGCATCGTCTCCGGCGCAGCCGGCCGCGGTTTCCTCGACAAGGTGCAGATCCGACACGATCTCTCTCCACTCACCATCGGCCCGCGCTCCGGGTTGCTCACCAGCTGCTCGCTGTACCTGAAAGAACACTACGTCGTGCTCAACCAGGGCGAAGGCAACTTCGGCATCCACACCTCCGCCGTCCTGCTCGACCCGATCAAGACCTTCGGCACGAACATCATGCTGGAAATCTACAACCAGGGCGACCAACCCGTGGTCAATCCCATGGTCTCCGTCGAAGTCTTCCGGGCCCCGCCCCCCGCCGACGCCGAGGCGCGCGGTCTGGAAAAAAAGCGCACCCGCCTGCACGCGACAGCCAAGGATCTGTTCAAGGTCGTCGACGAGACCCCCGTCAAGGACCACGTCACTATCCGCCCGCGCGTGAAGATCACCGTCAAGGGCCAGAGCGCCACCGAGGAGAACCTTAGCCTGTTCATCAACGCCGCACAGTACGCCGACCTCAGGCGCCAGGGAACGAAGGTCGACCTGTCCGGCCACGGCCAGCGCACCCTCATCCAATCCATCGATTCCGCTCCCGAGGACGCCGACACCCTCCTGATCGATTTTTTCCCAAATCTGCTCGAACACCTGGAGCTGCTCACACGTGTCTCCCAGCTCAAGCTCCGCCGCCTCATCTTCCGCAAGCCCTCGCGAACCCACGGCTTCTTCCTGTCCAGCGCCGCCCACGCCCGCCTCGACACCTACGAGGCCATGGGCATCCGCGTCTACTGGCTCAACGAGCAGATGAACGACCTGTACCTCCACACCTACAAGCGGGGTCACGGCTTCTTTATCCGCGAGGAGCTCCAGAAGCGGTTCGACGAGACCACCATCCTCGCGTTCTACGGCAGCGCCGTGGGTCTCGACGAGACCCAGACGAACCGCATCTCCACGCTCATCGAGCGGCTCTCCAGCTTCATCGGCTCCAACGTGGGCGTGCTCACCGGCGGCGGCGGCGGCGTCATGCGACTGGCCACCGACCAGGCTCGCGGCAAGGGCGCGCTCACCGGCGCCTGCTTCCTCGAACTCGAAGCCCAGCCTCCGGAACTCGGCGTCGATTTTTTCAACACCTTCCAGGAAACCTCCCGCCACTTCCGCCAAAAATGGTTCGAGGCGGCCGATTTCTGCATCTTCAACGTCGGCGGCGTCGGCACCCTCGAGGAAATCGGCATCGAGATGTGCAACCTCAAGCTCGGCATCCGCCCCCGCGTGCCCTATGTCTTCTACGACGCCGAATTCTTCACCGACCTGCGCAAGCAGATCCGCCACATGATCCGCACCAAACGCGCACCCGCCTGGATGCAGGATTATATCCTGTTTACCGACGACCCGGAGGAGGTCGTGGCCTTCTACCGCAAAGTGCTGCAAGTTCTCTGATCCGCAGCCCGGCATGGGAAAACACACGTCAGATTCGCCGTCATCGAACGGGCGCTCCCACAGGTCCTCCGCCGGACTGTGGCACTGCCTCGCTGCACGCCGGAACGAAAACGGGCACCTCGGACCCCGCGTCATCGCCTGGGCCCTGGCCGACTGGTGGGAAGCCAGCCCCCGGCTCCGGAGCACGGTGCGCATCGCCCTGCCCATCACGGTGCTCGTGTGCGCCGCCGGCTTCTGGCTCATCCCGCGCTGGTACCGGCACAACACGGTGAGGCTCGCCGAAAAGTGGATGCAGAGCGGAAAACTCTCCTACGCCGCCGAAGCGATCAAATCCGCCATCCGCTCCAGTCCCGACAATCCGGATACCTGGCGCGTTGCCGCGGAGTTCGCCCGCAGGGTCGGACGCTGGAAGGCCGCACTCGACTATTCCCAGCGCGCCGCGCGGCTCGATCCCACTTCCACGAGCCTGAAGCTCGACCTCGCCGCCGATGCGCTGGTCGCCGACGCGCTGCCGGAGGCGAAGGGTGCGCTCGATTCGATACCCGCCGCCACGCGCGACGCCTCGGGACGGGCTCAGCGCATCGCCGGCGAAATCGCGCTGCGCGAGACCCGCCTCACCGACGCCTGCAATGATTTTCGCGCCTCGATCCGCCTGGAGGGGCCGGCCGCCAACAACGAGATCCCCCTCGGCTCCACCCTGCTCGCCTCCACCACTCCCGCCGAACGCGCCCAGGGCGTGGCGCTGCTCGAAAAATGGGTTCCCAGCCCCGTCGCCGGCGCACTCGCCCTGCGACCTCTGCTCGTCGACGCCACCGCGCGCCACGACGCGGCCGACATGAAGCGTTATGCGCTCGCCCTGCTTCACCACCCGGCCTGCCTGATCAGCGATATTCCCAAATGCCTGCTCGCCCTCTCGAAATCGGACGAAGCCGCCTATCAGGCCACCCTCGCCGACCTCGAGAAGGTTCACCGCAGCTCCCCCGAAAAGGCCGCGCTGCTCATCGGCTGGCTCAACCAGATCGGCCGCAGCGACAGCGCGCTCGCCTTCGGTCAAACCCTCCCCCCCCCGGTCCAGACCACCCCGCCGGTCGCCCCATCGCTGTTTGAGGCGCTGCGACTTTCTTCGGACTGGTCGCGCCTGCTCGAAGCCACGGAATCCGAACACTGGCCCTCCGACACCGATTTCATGCGCTCGGCCTATGGCTTGCTGGCCGCCACGCGTCTGGGCAACTCCCGCGCGAGGGACCGCGACTGGAAGGACCTGCGCGAACATTGCGAAATCACACGCGCCCACGCCCTGTTCATCGGCGACACGCTCTACGTCTGGGGCCTCCAGGATCGCGCCCTCGACCTGCTGTGGATCGCCGCCAAGGACCCCAAGACCGAGCGGCTCGCCCTTGAGACCCTCGCACGGCACTATCAGGTCACCCGCGACGCCGAGGGCCAGTACCAGGTCTTCCGCCGCCTCTACAGCGAACACCCCGACGATCCCGCAATAGCCAACAACTTCGCGTTTTTCGCCGCGCTCGCAGGCCACGAGGGCCCCCTTGCCCTCGACGTCGCCCGCCGCAATTACGAGCGCCATCGCCATTCGATCGCCTACACCTCCACCTACGCCTTCGTCCTCGCCCACCAAATGCACAGCGCCCTGGCACTGGAACTGATCAAACCCCTCAAAGGCGACCTCGACCGCGCCCCGGGCCTGCGCTACACCTACGCCGTCGTGCTGGCCGAGATGGGACGAAAGGACGAAGCCCGCAAGATAGCCAAAGGCCTCGACCTCGGCCAGCTCACCAAGGCCGAAGCCCACCTGCTTCGGCAACTGCTCCGCGAGGACATCCTCCGCTATTGAACCTCAACAACGCGGCTGCATTTGAACCACCGCCACACCGAGGTCACCGAGAGAGCTGGTTGCAGAAATAATCCCACATCAGAACACTTCACCTTTCAGGTCGTCCCTGGAAACACCTGAGATTCAAAATTCGTGCTCTGTGTTCTCCGGGCTCTGTGGTCCAGAAAACGCAATTGAACCACAGAGACACAGAGGGCACGGAGCCGAAAGCCCGAGGATCAGGTGCATGGCTCACCCCTTAGGTGAAACGTCATGGATGCCAATATATCCCTTAAATGGTTTTCTCTGTGTCCTCTGCTGCTCTGTGGTTCAACTGCGGTATTTAGACATCCGCCGAATTGAGGATCATGCCGCATCAGCGGCCTGCACCCCGCTCCGACGCCGGCGCCAAATGACGAGCCCGTAAAGAAGTATCGCCCCGATCGCCGGTATCCAGGTTCCCACTTCAGGCACCACGACCTGCACCGGGGTGCCGTTGATCGTGCCGCTGATGTAGCTCACGAACAGGCCCGTCGCGTTGACGCCCGTGCCCGTCACCGTGGAACTCGTCTGGCTGTCGATGTTGTCGACCACGAAGACCAGATAGTTGTCGCCGATCACGAAGTTCGAATTCGTCGAGTCCATCGTGAACACCGTCGTGTTCGCCCAGGGCGAACTCCCCGGCGTGTAGACGTAGCTGTACACCGCGCTGGAGGCGCTCGGCAGAGTGGAGCCGTTGCCGCTCGGATTGAGGTAGGCGTAAAACTGGTCGTCCGCCGAGGTCGTGAACGACAGCGACACATTCGACACCGGTGTTCCCGCCGCCCCC
>JAJXVO010000129.1 GCA_021782105.1 bacterium | reverse complement strand
ACCCGCGACCAAAAAGCGCACGGAGTTGAAGTCGTAGGCGTGCGCCTTGCGCGCATAGCCGTTGAGAAACGTATTGGTGCCCATCAATACCGTGCAGTCACGGTCGTAGACGAGCAGAGGAACCGTCCGGTAGTGAAGCGGAGACGGGTAGAGGAAGCAGTAGCAGCCGCGTATCAGCGGAAACAACACTCCGGCCATCAGGCCAAAGCTGTGGAACAGCGGCAGCGCGTTGAAGAACCGGTCGTTGTCGCGCAGGTCGATGATGGCGCTGATCTGCCGCACGTTGGAGAGCAGGTTCCGGTGGGTCAGCTCAACCCCCTTGGGCACGCCTTCGGAGCCGCTTGTGAACAGGATCACTGCCGGATCGCCCGCGGACAGGGGGGCGCGCCGCAGTCCCCCGCCCGGGGCAAAGCGGTTTCGGACCACCGCGCCCAATTTGGCGCCAGGGCCGATCGAGGCGCGCACGTCCTCGAGATAGATCAGGCGGAGGCCGGCCGCCTCGAATGGCCGCGGGTCGATGCGCGCCTTCTCCAGGAAGAGCCGCGAGCTCACGATCGTTTTCAGCCCGGCCAGTTGCGCGCAGGCGAGCATCGTCGGGATGCCGCTCGAAAAGTTCAGGATCGCAGGCACTCGCCCCGCCTCCCAAAGGCTGAGCAGCGCGAGGGGGGTGGCGTTCGCGTTGGGCAGGAGCACCCCGACACGATCCCCTCCGGTCCCTCCCAACGTCTCCTGCCAGCGCGCGGCCAGCAGGTCGCTGGCCACCGCCACACGACGATAGCTCAGGCACACAAAACTTGGATCCTCGAATGCCGTCCGCGCCGGCGTCGCCGCAATGGTTTCCGCGATCGCCCCGGGCAGCGTCAATGCCCCGTGCCTGAGCTCCACATCCACCTGCCACGCCAGCATGCCGTCCCTCAGCCACACGGTGGTCTTCTGGCGGGCCTTTTGGGACGACAGCTGCGGAAAGTCCGGTGCGGACGCGGCGGCCGCGAAATGCACCGCGACCTGCGGAAACCACTTCGTCCAGCCGCCGTGCTTGACCCATGGGAGCCGATTCGCCCCGCGCAGATAGGCGATGACCACCCGGGCCTTCGTGTGCTGGATGAGGAAGCCGATTCCCTCGTGGATCCTCATCAGCTCGCCCGAAGTCGAGATGCGCCCTTCGGGAAAAAGCACGAGCTTGCCCCCCTTCGAGAGAAAATCCGCCATCTCGCGCACCGCGTAGGGAGAGGACTGGTCCACCGGGAAGGTGCGACGATTGACCATGATGCGACGGTGAATCCACGAAAGATTGGCCGTGGTGCTCGCCGTCACGAAACACCAGTCGTCGTCGAGGGCCACTCCCACGAGCAGCCAGTCGATCCACGACACATGGTTAGGAGTGAGCAGCATCGGCCCCTTCCCCATCAGCGACTCGGCGCCGTAGACGCGAAACCGGAACAGCAGCCGCAGGAAAAAACGTAGTGCGATTTTCATGACTTGGCGGTGGCTTCCATGTTCAGATGTGATTTCCACCCTGTTCGGTCACGGGATGTCCGAACGTCATCCAAAGGCAGCACACCGCCACGCCGGCGCCGAGCACGAGGAACACCCCGCTCGCGGTCAGCCCGAGGCGTACCGCCGCGAAGGTGTATCCACCCGCAATGCACATCCCCAGGTTGTCGGTGAGATTCTGCGCGGCGATGGTCTTGCCGAGTTTGCCCGGATCCGACTCCGCCTGGAGCGCCGCGTTGAGCGGAATGAGAAACAGTCCCGCAACCACGCCGGTGCAGACCAGTACCGCGACCACCAGCGGAAACAGGGTCACGCTCCCGATCTGAATCGCGTGCCCGATCCAGAATCCGTCGCGGTGAACCCAGAACAGCAGTGCCAGAAACCCGGCGAGCACGAACCCATAGGCGCGGGTCTTTGTGAGGTCGCCCACCATGTGCAACTGCCCCGCCAGGACGCTGCCGATCATGACGCCCACGCTCAGCCAAAGCCCGAGCAGCGCGATCTGGGTGTTGTCCGCAAGCTTCAGTACGTCGAGCCCCCAGGGCTGGAAATTGATCTTCATCGTGGCGCCACAGACCCAGAACAACGCCGTGCCCACCAGCACCCGTCCCAACCGCCCCGTCCTGAACAGATCCCGCACGTGCCTTATGAATTCACCCGTGCTCGTGGCAAAACGGACCTCGGGCATGCTGCGCGTCGGAGTCATGACCAGGTTGAGCAGGAGCGCCGAGCCGTAGACACCGGCCACGATGAGGAAGGAGATCGCGACGCGGTCCTTGAAAACGTCCGCAAGCACCGACCCACCGATCGCGCCCGTCAGAATCGCCACCAGGGTGAGCAGTTCGACCGAGCCATTCGCCTTCACGAGGCGCTGGGCAGGGAGAATCTCAGGCAGTATGCCGTATTTCCCCGGTCCGTACAGGCATGCCCCCACCCCGACAATCAGGTAGCCGAAGCCCTGCCAGCCATAGCCGTGCCTGATCCCCTGGATGCACAGGAGCGCGCCGATCAGTTTCAGGGCATTGCCGCCGATCAGGCCCTTCACCTTCGAGAAGCGATCGTTGAAATAGCCGGCGAAGGGCGCGAGCACGACATAGGGCAGGAAGAGCAGGCTCGTGTAGAGCGTGCTGCTGCTGCGCAGCTGCGCCTCGGTGATGGCACCCGCCCGCTGGAGGTAGGTGAGCTGTCCGACGATGACCGCGAGGATCGCGTTGTCGCCGAATGCGCTCAGAAACTGGCTGGCAAGCAGGAGGGGATAGTTCCGGCGTGAGTTCATGGGTGGCTCCGGGAGAATATCGGGACGAGATAGAGAAGGGGCCTGAGACTCAAGGCCGGGCTTCGCAGCCAGGGCGTCGGACGACTCAGGGATGCCTGGAGAGGTGTGGTGCATGAGATTTGGGTTCGACGCCGCCCAGGGTAGCGCGAGAACGAGTTTTCAGGGTAATCGATAATCCCGATGGCCGTCATCGCCGGGGCCGATCCGGCGTTTCTCCGGGCTCAATCACATTGCCTCGATCCACGCCCGCTGCTCGCATGGCTGCGGCCGCATGAACATCCATCACCTCGAGCTGTTCTATCACGTCGCACGCAATGGCGGAATCAGTCGCGCGGCACGCGCCATGCCGTACGGAATTCAACAACCGGCGATCAGCGGACAGATTCTCCAACTCGAGGCCGAGATAGGTTCGAAACTTTTCGAGCGTACTCCCTTCAGGCTGACACCTGCCGGCGAGGAGTTATGGTCCGCGATATCGCCTTTCTTCGACGGCCTTGAAAGTCTTCCCGAGCGCATCGCCCGCCGGATCCAGCCCCGCCTGGCAATCGGCGCCGCGGAGTTCATCCTCTCGGAACATCTGCCCAAAATCGTCGCACGCATCCGGGCCCGTTCCGACGGCTTCCGCCTGGGCCTGCGCTCGGGGTATCAGCAGCAGCTTGAGGCCTGGATCCTGGAGGGCCAGCTGGACCTCGCCATCACTCCTATCGACCGGAAGCCGAATCCGGCCCTTCGCCATGCGCTCCTCCGCGAACTGCCCCTCGTGCTCGCCGTTCCCTCATCGTCCCCAGTCCGCGACGCCGAATCCCTGTTCCGCGGCCGGTCCGTGGATTCCCCCCTGATCTGCCTGCCTGCCAGCGAAAGCGCGCCGAGGCAGTTTCAGGCGGAGCTGCGCCGACGGAAAATCGACTGGCCCGTCGAGATCGAGGCCAGTTCCCTGTCCCTCCTCGAAAATTACGTGGAGAACGGATACGGAATCGGGCTCACCGTCCATCGCCCGGAACTGGCCCGCCACCGCCGGATCCGCACGCTGCCACTCCGCGGCTTCCCTCCCCTCGCCCTGCATGCCCTTTGGACCCGCACAACCGGACCACTCCTGGCCGCTGCGATCGAGGAGACCATGGCTTATGCCAAGGGGTTGGGGTGACAGACTGGCCGGTTTGGTGATGATTTTGTGACATCGTCACCTGGTCGCCGTCTGTTTGTCACAAAGCCCCGCTTCAATCGGCCCCGCCCATGGGAGCCCGACTGAATCTGGCAATTGTCACCGAAACCTTTCCTCCGGAGGTCAACGGCGTAGCGATGACCTTCGGGGTCATCGCCCGCGAACTCGGGATAAGGGGACATCGCGTCACGGTCTATCGTCCACGTCTCGCGGATACCGCGGATACCGAAGCGGGATACGAGGTCGAGAACCTGCCCGGCTTTCCGATTCCGGGCTATCCCGCGATCCGAATGGGGTTCCCGGCAAAGGGCAGGCTGGCTCGGGTCTGGCGGGCGAGACGGCCCGACCTGGTCCATGTCGTGACCGAGGGGCCTCTGGGCGCCTCCGCGATTTCGGCGGCCCGATCCCTCGGGGTGCCGGTGACCTCGAGTTTTCACACCAATTTCCACAGCTACGCCCGGCACTACGGACTGCCTCCCCTTCGCCACCTGGCGCTAGCCTGGCTGCGCCGCGTGCATAATCGGACCCGCCGCACTTTCGCGCCGACACGGGAACTCTGCGACGAGCTGACCTCGCTCGGCTTTCGCGACCTCGGTCTGCTGTCGCGCGGCGTGGATCTGCGGAGGTTTTCGCCGTCCCGCCGCTCGCCAGACCTGCGTCGGCAATGGGGCGCGGGGCCCGACGATCCTGTCGTGATCCACGTCGGCCGCATGGCGCCCGAAAAAAACTATCCCCTTCTTTTCCGGATCTACTCCGCGATGCGAGCGGCGAACCCAAGCCTTCGATTCGTGCTCGCGGGCGAGGGCCCCTTGCAGGACGCGCTGCGGCGCGCTCATCCCGACTGCGTGTTCGCCGGATTTTTTTCCCGAGAGGAGATTGGACGCTACTACGCGTCCGCCGATCTCTATGTGCACGCGAGCACCACGGAGACCTTCGGCAACGTGCTCACCGAGGCGATGGCCAGCGGGCTCGGCGTGTGCGGCTTCGATTACGCCGCGGCACGCCAATTCGTGAAGCATGGCGAAAACGGACTCGTGGCTCCCCTGGGGAACGAAGCCGCCCTGATTGACGATGCCGTGCGCCTTGCCTCCGACGCGGCGTTGCGACAGCGGCTGCGACTCGCCGCACCCGTTTCGCTGCAGGAGCAGTCCTGGGAAAAGGTCATCGAGCGCTTCGAGACGGACCTCGTCGCAATCGCCAAACCGGGAGCCCTGCCATGAGGACCGTACTGATCCTCACCGCCGGTTTTGGAGAGGGACACAACGCCGCGGCCCGCAATATCGCCGCGGCGATCGACGCCGAGGCCGGAGCCGGCGCCGCCCGGGTCGCCGATCTGTTCGCCCTTGCTTCGCCGCGCCTCAATCAGGTCTCGCGCAACGCCTACCTGACGATGATCAACCGCACCCCCCGACTGTGGAGCGGCATCTACGCCTGGATCGACCGCGCCGCCCCCTTCCCGAGGCACCTTTGGTTTCTTCGCAAGGAACGGGCCGTGCTCGAGCGCCTTCTCGTCGAGCAGTCGCCACAGGCAGTCTGTGCCACGTATCCCGTCTACGGATTCATCGCCGATCGCCTGCGGGGATCGGGAGCCCTCAACGTCCCGTTCCTCAACGTCGTCACCGACTCCATCAGCATCAACTCGCTATGGACGCGCCCGGCCTGCGACGGCTGGTTCGTGCCCAATTCCGAAACGGCCGCGGTGGTGGCGCAACAGGGGGTCTCTCCTGGGCGGATCCACGACCTTGGGTTCCCCGTGCAACCGGCGTTCGAGCGGCTCGGAGGGGAGCTCTCGCCTCCGGACCTTGCCTCAGGAGAGCGGCCCAGGGTGCTTCAGATCGTCCATTCGGGCGTGCTCAACGCCGAGGACATCGCCCGCCGCCTGATTTCGGACACGGACTGGGAACTCACGTTTGCCGTCGGACGCGACCACGCCCTGCGCGACCGCCTCCTGCGTGCGACGCGCAATCGCCCCCATCCGGCGACCGTGCTGAGCTGGACCGACCAGATCCCTCGGCTGCTCCTGACCCACCACTGCGTGATCAGCAAGGCCGGCGGAGCGACCACCCAGGAGGCGATCGCCGCCCGCTGTCCCATGATCGTGAACCAGATCGTCCCCGGCCAGGAGGAAGGCAATTACGAGCTGCTCCGCCGCCGCGGCGTGGGAGCCCTCGCCACCACTCCCGACGCCGTGCTGGGAGCCCTGCGTCAGGCCTTCCACGGACATGGATGGATTTGGGGACGCTGGCGGGCCGCCCTTGAAAATCTTGCCCGCCCCTCGGCCGCGCGGGAAATCGCGCGCCATGTCCTTTCCACAGGAACACCCGTCGAACCCCCCGTTGCTCCTCTCACGTGATGGTACGCTTCATCTACAATCCCTATTCAGGCAACAACCGTCGGCATCCCGGCCTGCTCGACACGCTTCGCGCCACGGCGGCGCGGCGCGGCTGCGGCCATGAGGTGTCCGTGACCCAGGGGCCGGGCCATGCCACCGAACTCGCTCGCGAGGCGGTCGCCGCGGGCTGTCGCAGGATCATCGCCGTCGGAGGCGATGGCACGATGAATGAGACCGCCCAGGCTCTCACCGGAACCGGCGCGGACCTGGGCCTCGTCCCCTGCGGCTCCGGCAACGGGCTCGCCCTTCACCTCGGCATTCCCACGCGCGCCGCCGACGCCCTCGACTTCGTCGTCTCGGAACAGACCCGGGCCGCCTCCATCGACACAGGCACCGTGAACGGCCATGTGTTCTGCAATGCCATGGGAGCGGGGCTCGACGCCGAGATCAGCCAGCGCTTCAACCGCCTCACGCGCCGGGGACTCCCGGCTTACGTCCGCACCACCGCGGGCGCCCTGCTCCGCTTCCGGCCATCGCCGATCTTTGTATCCGACGACATGGGACGATCCTTCCGGATGAAGGTGCTGCTCGTCGCGGTCGCAAACTCCGACCAGTACGGAAACCGCGCCCGCATCGCTCCGCTGGCGAGAACCGACGACGGCCTCCTGAACCTGGTCGCCCTCCAGCCCGTCGGCCCCTTCGCCGCGTTGTCCTGCCTGGTGCGCCTGTTTTCCGGATCCCTCCACCGCTCTCCCCACGTGCAGTGCCTCACCAGCTCCGGATTCGTGATCGAGCGTCACGCGGCCGGCCCCGTGCACACCGACGGGGAAACCCACGATGCCGAGGCAAGGCTCGTCGTCCGCACCAGCCCGCGCAGTCTCCGCATTTTGGTCCCGTCCACAGCTCCAGTCTCCAGCTTCTGCCATGGATAAAAAACGCCTCAAGGTACGCACCGTCATCCTCTCGGATGTCCATCTCGGGACTTCCGACTGCAAGGCCGTCGAAGCCTGCCATTTTCTCCGCACCGTGCGCTGCGAGAAACTGATCCTCAACGGCGACATCATCGACGGCTGGCGCCTGGGCAAGGGCGGACACTGGAGCTCAGAACACACCCGCTTCATCCGCATCCTCCTCAAGAAGCTCGAAAAGCAGGGCACCGAGGTCATCTATCTTCGCGGGAACCACGACGACATCCTTGCCAAGTTCCTCCCCTTCACCTTCGGCGGACTGACCCTCGTCGAGGACTACGTGCACGAAGGCGCCAGCGGCCGTTATCTGGTGCTGCACGGCGACGTGTTCGACACCATCACCAAGAATTTCGTCTTCCTTTCCCACCTCGGAGACTGGGGCTACCACGCCCTTCTGCGGATCAACCGCGCCTACAACGCCTGGCGCGCCTGGCGGGGCAAGGATTACTGGTCCCTCTCCCAGGCCATCAAGGCCCGCGTGAAAAAGGCCGTAAACCATATCTCCAACTTCGAGGATCACATCAGCCAGCTCGCACAGAGCCGCGGCTGTCTGGGGGTGATATGCGGACACATCCACACGCCCGCCGACAAGATGATCGGCCAGATCCACTATCTGAATTCCGGAGACTGGGTCGAGTCGCTCACCGCCATCGTCGAGCACTACGACGGCCGGTATGAGCTGATTTCCTATCCCACCTTTGTCCAGGAATACCCGCTGCCGACGGAGCCGGCCGCGCTGGAGTCGGTCGATGCCTGAGTCATCCGGCGGCCCACGGCCGCCCTCTCACCCGGTTGCGATCTCCGCCAGGCCCTCGGCAACCCGGCGGTCGCTGCGGCATCGCGGCATCTTGTTTTGCCCGCCCCACTTCCCGTTCTTCTGCATCCATTTGTCGAATACGGATGGAGGGACGATCCGCACGAGCGGGAGGTCCATTCCGCCCCCTCCGCGTTTTGCCGCATAATCCTCGTTGAGCCGGGCAAGCTCCTCGTCGAGCCTCACCGCGAGCCCCTGCGTCCTGTCCGCAGGCGTCCCCTCCGCCGCGATCCACCACTCATGCCGTCCCCGTCTGCGTCCGGCCGCCACGTCGACAAACAGCGGTGCCACGTGAAAATGCCCCACCCGCCGTCCCTTCGCCGCCGACAGCAACGCGTCTGTCAGCTCCTTCTCGATCACGTGCTCGCCAAACGCGCTCAGCTGAAGCTTCGTCCGCCCCGCATACACGAGCCGGGGCGTGGACGTGGACGTGAAGCGGACCACGTCGCCGATCGCGTACCGGCATAGTCCCGCCGGCGTCGTGATCACCAGCGCATAGTCCACACCCGTCCGGACGCCTTCGAGCGGCACGGCCTGCTCGCCGCTGGTTTCCGGATGATCCGAATCAAAGTCCCCAAGGGGCACGAATTCGTAAAAAATACCCTGGGACACCATCAGTCGGAGTCCTTCCCCAGAATCGCAATCCTGTGCCGCGATGAATCCCTCCGAGGCGGGATACACTTCGTGAAACGCCACCCCGTCCCCCAGGGCCGCACGCAGGTCGGCCACGAAGGGCTCCACGGGCACGCCGCCGTGGATGCAACATTCGAGGTTAGGCCAGAGTTCGCGCAAAGTCGCGACCTGCCGCCCGTCGTCGGCCGCTGCGCGACGTAGCTCCTCGGCCAATACCAGCAGCCAACTCGGGATGCCTGCCACCAGCGAGATGTCCCGCCCAAGAGTGCGCACGGCGATCGCCCTGATTTTTTCCGGCCAGTCGCTCATCTGCGCAACCTGCAGGCCCGGCTCATACAGCAGCGCCGCCGTCCAGGCTGGCATCTTAAGCGCCGTGATGCCGCTCAGGTCTCCCCCGAATCCGTCGGGCACCCCTGGCGCACGCGGGAGTTTCACGAGCGCAGTCGATCCACCGAGGAACAGGTGTCTGCCTCCAAAGACCCGGCCGCTTCGGCGGCGCGCCGCGAACTGCATCAGCGACTGCAGGCCCGCACGCGTGAAGTGTGCGCTCATCTCCGCCGTCACCGGGACAAATTTGGTCGGCCCCGCCGTCGTGCCCGACGACAATGCGAAGTGATCGCATCGGCCGGGCCACAGCACATCCGCCTCGCCCGCCTTCGCCCGCTCCACGTAGGGGGCGATGCCCTCGTAGCCCCTCACCGACACCCGCGCACGGAAACGCGCGTAGTCCATGCCCGCTTCGATCCCCACGTCTCGACCAAAGGCCGTCTCTTTCAGGCCCGAAATCAGGTTCGCATAAACCCGGTTCTGGACTCCTACGCCCGAACCCTCCGACGCCAGACGCCGGCGCATCCAGGCGATCGCCGGAGCCGACGCCGTTTGCGCGAGGAGAGATCGAAACGTGGCCATGAATACGTCGCAGTCGGACCGCCCTCAAGCGACCGTCACAAGCCCGCCCTTTAGCCGCGCGTAAAACCCCTGAAGCGCGGGCCGGAAATTCTGGTGGTGAAAGATCAGCGATGCGTGCTGCACGGGCGCACCCCTCGGGTTGGAAATCACCGCAAAGCGGCTGCGTGGGAAATAGGCCTGGTGGGCGCTCTCGAGGACGAACCGCGTGGGCGAGGCCTCGTCGACCACGGAGTCCTCCTTCTCCGCATAGAGGATCAGCGTCGGGGCTTCAGCAAGCGGAAGCATCATCGGTGCGAAATAGCCGAGCGGCGACTGCATCGACTGGAGTGAGCGGACGCGTTCGCACGCTCCCGCGTGGTCGATCGCCCTGATGGTTCCCATTACGCGGTCCCGCAGCTCCGCCGCCTCTTCGGCGTTCAAGACAAGCTTGAGCGCGTCCCGGTTCTGGGCTCCGGCCTCGAACATCTTCGCAAACATCGCCCGCGCTTTCTCGATCGCCCGACCATCGGGAGGCGCCGCCTCATCGAGGAACGGTGCGATGGCGCGCCCCAGCAGCGTGGCCGCCTTCCTCCGCCCGGAGGGCAACAGGTCTTCCGTGCACGCCACCGGGCTCACAAACACAAGCCCGCCCAAGGCACGATGCCCTGCTGTCAATCGCCGCCGGCGCAGCCACTCCAGCACGAGCCCGCAGCCATAACTCACCGAAAAGATCGTCGGCACATGATGGTGGTAGATCGCAATCTCGTCGACCAGGTCGTCTAGCTGCGCAAAGAGCAGATCGGCGTTGAATCCGGTGCGCGGGTAGTTGACGCAGTACACACTGCCGTGCCGCAGCAGAAGGTCCTTGATGAGGTAGACCGACTCGGTCGAGTCGGGCACGAAGCCGCCGAGCACGATGGTCGGATTCGGCCCCCGCCTGAAAATGCGGTGCAGCATCGCACGCTGATGGGCCCCCGCCTTCCCCTCCGCAAGCAGTTGGTCCTGACGAGGTGTGATCGCCGCCTCGTAGACTTCGGGTGGTCGCGGTGGATTGATTCGCTGGCCTGCCGTTCTCAACAAAACGCGCAGTCGGGCCGGATGGGGTAGATAATCCAGCGATCCGAAAAGCGTGCGGACCTGGGAGAATGAGGTGGAAGCGGGCATGGAGGTGTCCCGTCGATGGAACCTCGAGTTCGCAGATACAAAATCAAAGACGCCTGTTTCACCGAAATCACCGTCGCGTCACCTCCGCGTCACGCTCGAGGCGGATCGGTCGGGCAACGCCTCCCCGCGCCAGTCCCTTTGGAGCACAGGCGTCGGCAGGCACCCGCGATTAACGCCGGTAAGCCCGTGGTCCCGCAATCACTATCGGCCCCCCGCACATGCCCGGCCGATTCTGGATCGTGTTCCGGATGTCCCTGGGCTACAAGATAACGCCGTTGCCAATCCGGGCCGCGGCGCAAAGCGCCGGATTCGCCTCCCCGCCCCAGCCATTTCCCGTACCAACCCAATTCATCCATGAGAGACGACTATCTGAAGAACGCACTGAAGGTCATCGACGACCCCAATATCCTCGTGAACGTGGTCTCGCGCCGCGTCAAACAGCTCCGGCGTGGCAATCGGCCCCTGG
>JAJXVO010000128.1 GCA_021782105.1 bacterium | reverse complement strand
GATCTCGATCAAGCCCCAGCCACCCTCTGGAAACACTTTGAAGCCCTCAGCCGCATTCCGCGCGTCTCCCTCAATGAGCGAGCGGCCGCCGACTACGTCGAATCCGTCGCTCGGGCGCGGGGTCTGACGTGTCGACGCGATGCGGCGGGCAACGTGCTTGTCAGCAAACCCGCCACTCCCGGCCGCGAGACCCGCGTCGCGGTCATCCTGCAGTCCCATCTCGACATGGTGGGACAGAAATCCGGCTCCTCGACGCACGATTTCGCCCGGGATCCGCTCCGCCTCCAACTCGCGGACGGCTGGCTTAAGGCGGACGGTACGACGCTCGGAGCGGACAACGGCATCGGCGTGGCGGCGGCGCTTGCCGTGCTTGAAAGCACGGACCTGGCGCACGGCCCCCTGTCGGCACTCTTCACTGTCGAGGAGGAGATCGGTTTGCATGGCGCAGCGGCAGTCGCTCCCGACTTCCTCCAGGGAGATCTGCTGGTCAATCTCGACTCCGACATGCCCGGGGAGCTCACCATCGGCTGCGCGGGAGCGCTGACCATGCGCGCGGAGTTTCCGTTCCCTCGCAACCCGGTGCCGGTCATCTGGCGCGGCCTCCGCGTCCGGCTGCATGGGCTGCAGGGAGGGCATTCGGGGGCTGACATCCATCGGGGGCGCGCCAATGCCCTGAGGACGCTTTCGCGCCTGCTGCTCGACTGCGCCGACGGCATTCCCCTTTGCCTGTGCACCTTCCGCGGGGGCGATGCACGCAACGCGATTCCACGGGAGGCGACAGCTCTGGTGGCCATCCCTGCAGCGGAGATTTCCTCAGCGACCTCCACGCTCTGGGCTTTGGTTGACGCGCTTCGCGCGGAGTATGCCTCGACGGAACCCGGCCTCGCGGTCGCGATTGAGGAATGCCCGGCCCCAGCGACCGCGCTCTCGGAGCCCTCCAGCCGCGCCTTCCTCACCTTCCTGCGCGCGGGCCCCATCGGAGTCATCCGCACGATCGCCGCGCCGGATGGCGCAGTCGAGACGTCCAACAATCTCGCCATCGTTTCGCTCGAAGAGACGGGGGTGGCCACCGTGCAGTACCTCGCTCGCAGCGTCGTTGAGAGCGCGAAATGGGATGTATTCGGCACGCTTGCGTCGCTCGCGCGGCTTGCGGGCGGAAATTTGGAGGCGCAGGGCGACTATCCAGGCTGGCAGCCGGCCACCGGGTCGAGCCTGGTCCCCCTCTTTTCGGCTGCCTGCGCGCGGGTGCTGGGTCAGCCTGCCCGCACTGCCGTCGTCCACGGAGGTCTGGAATGCGGCATCCTCAAGGCGATCAAACCCTCGCTCGATTGCATCTCGATTGGTCCCCGGATCGAATCCATGCACTCCCCCGAGGAGCGCGTGGAGGTCGCCTCAGTCGCCGCCTTTTACCGGATCCTCACCTCAACGCTCGAAGCGATGCCGGCGGCCAGCTAAGGGAGCGCCCACACTCCCCAGGCGGTTTCCGACGGCTCGCACGAGCATGAGTGGGCGAGTCCATTCAAACTGACGGGCCGCCAGAGACGGCGGCCGCCAGCCGAAACCCCGCGGAGATGCAGCTCGGTACGGCTATGCCGTCGCGCACATTTCCGCCGATGTGGAGTCCAGGATTGGCGTTTTCGCACGCCGCGATGGCGCCGAGAAATTTCTCGTAGCCGAGGTTGTATTGAGGAATCGCGGACGGCCATGCGTTGAAGCGGCTGAAGACCGGCTCGCCCTCGACTCCAAGCAGATCGCGCAGGTCGCCTCTCACAGCCTCCCAGAGTTCCGCCTGTCCAAGCCGAGCCAATTCAGGCTGCCGCATCCCACCCGCCATCACCGTGAGCGCCACGTGTCCGGCGGGAGCTCTGCCCTCGAAGAGGCTCGAGGAGAAAAGGATTCCAAGTTCCTTGCGGCGCTCCAGGGCAGGAATCAGCGCCCCAAAGCCGTCGAGGGGATGCCGGACCTGCTCGCGTTTGAACCCGAGGAACAGGGATGCCACCGGCGGGAGCACGACCTCCCTCAGCACCGCAAGCGAACAATCGCCGCCGGCGCCAAACCGCAGGGCACCCAGCGCGCCCGCAGGCGCGGCCAGAACCACTTCGTCGAAGTTCCCGCGTTCGAGCCCACCGTCGGCGTTTTTCCACGTCACGGTCCACTCCTGGGTCCGCTCCAGATGCTCCACGCGGGCGCCGAGTCGAATGCTTCCGGCCGGCAGGCGCGCCGCCAATGCGTCGGGCAGGGCGCCCAAGCCCGTGCGAAACGAGATGATGCGCGGGCGTGGCTTCCCGGCCGCCTTGCGCTCCTTCGCAGCTGCCATCTGGCCTCGAATGATCGAGCCCTTCGTCTGTTCGATTTCCCAGAGTTTGGGGAACGAATGTCGGGCCGAAAGCAGCCCGGGATCCCCGGCATACACTCCGCCCACAAAAGGGTTCAGGCCATAGTCGACCGCCTCGCGCCCGAAATGGTCGAGAATCAGCTGTTCAAGGCTCACGTCCCCTTCCCGCTTGCGCGCCTTCTGTAGAATCTCGGCGAACAGGCGAAATTTCATGCCCGCCGAAAAGAGCTTCGTCGTCAGCAACGCCGGCGGCGAAAGAGGGAGCGCCTGCAGACGTCCGCCCCTCACGATAAACCGGTTCTTCGCCGCCGCCCCCCCCGCCTGCACCTCGGCTGCGAGTCCAAGCTGGTCGATCAGGGTGGAAAGTCCGGCTTCACCCTCGAGAAGCGAATTGGGGCCTCCTTCGATCAGCCAGCCTCCAGAGCGCTCCGTGCGGATCGATCCGCCGAGCCGCCCGGCCTGTTCGAACAAGGTCACGTCATGCCCGCCTGCTGAGAGGCGGTAGGCCGCCGTGAGCCCGGTGATGCCCCCGCCCACCACGGCCACGCGCTTTCTTGGATTCTCCTGGGTCATGCCGCCACGATGCGGCGCCACGCCCCGAAGTCCAGACCGGCCGGCGTCCAACACCTGTTTCATACGGCCTTGTTTCTTTTACTTTGTCATTTATTTTTACCCTATGAGATTTTTCTACACATCGTTTCTCGCCACGCTCGTCGTCGTCGCCCTGCCCCACCCCTGTCTCCGCGCAGCCGATACCCTCCGGATCGCGACCTACAACGTCGAAAACTACACGTCCGCGGGCCGCCTCGTCGGCGACACCTACCTGAAGAATTACCCCAAACCCGAGTCAGCGAAGCGCGCGCTCCATGCGGTCGTCGCCTCCCTGCAGGCAGATATTCTTGCCGTTCAGGAGATGGGCTCCGGGCCCTATTTCGAGGAATTCAGGCACGACCTCGCGGCCCTGGGGCTCGCCTATCCCCACGGGGCCCTCATCGAGGCGGGGGACCCCGACCGTCATATCGCGATCCTTTCACGTATCGCCCTCAAGGAGGTCAGGCCCTACACCCATGTCGGCTTCGATTACCTCGGCGGCAGGGAAATCGTGAAACGAGGCGCCGTCGAAGTCGTGTTCGAGACCGACCGAGGCGAGGTCTCCCTCTGGGTAGTGCATTTGAAGAGTCGCTTCACCGTCAAGGCGGCCGATCCCACGTCCGCGTTGGAGCGGGCCGGGGAAGCCACGGCGATCCGCGACCTGATTTTGCGGTGCCATCCCGACCCGGCCCGCAGCCGCTTCCTGATCGTGGGGGATTTCAACGACGGCAAGACCCGGCGACCCGTCCGCGCCATGGAAACGCGGGGACGCACCGTCATCGCCACACTTCTCGAAGCGAGCGACTCGCGCGGTGAGCGCTGGACCCATTTCTATCGCAGGGAAGAGACCTACGAGCGGGTCGACCATATTCTCGCGTCGCCCGCGCTCATGCCTCTGGTTGAACGCTCGGCTTCCGGAGACCCCCAGGCACGGATTCACGATGTCCCTGAGGTCGCACTCGCAAGCGATCACCGGCCGGTCATGGTCACGCTCCGACTCCGTCCGGTCTCTCCCGCGACGACCGGCTCCTAACCCGAACGCGGCTCGCACAGCCGCCGAGCCCGAGCCTGAGCCTCCGGGCCGATTCACCCGTCAGCGCAAGCCGAGGTAACGTCGGACAGGTTCCATATCCACATGCTCGACCAGCCAGTCTCCCATCTGGTCGTAAAGAGCACGCCGTTTCAGATGCCAAGGTTGCGGGAATGCCACATGTCCCGCGATGCCAGATCGTGAGGCAAAGGCCGACCTCGCCGTGGGAGATTCGAACCAGCCATGCTGATACGTGCCCCACACCCGGTCATGGCGAACGCCATCGCGCACGAGGCGACCTTCCGTGACCAACTGCTGAAGCGGTTCGCACGCCTCGTCTCCGCTCGTACGCCCCATGTGGATTTCATAGGTGCCCCAGCGCTGGCCGCCAAAAACCGATTCCGTCTGGCGCACGATCTTGGGATTCAGGAATTCGGTGTTTCCAGGGAGCAGTCCGAGCCCCTGTTCCTCGCCCTGATCCCCGGCCACGCCCTGCGGATCGGATAGCCGCGATCCGAGTATTTGATAGCCGCCGCAGATTCCAAAGACCGAGGCGCCGCGCGCGTGCACGGCGAGAATGGCCTCGGCCATTCCGCTTTGCCTCAGCCAGCGAATGTCGGCGATCGTATTTTTCGTTCCCGGGATCACCACGGCCTTGGCGCCTGCCAGGTTCTCAGGCCTGTCGACCCAGCGGGTTCGCACGCCCCGGTCGTCCCACCAAGGCTGGCAGTCATTCAGGATCGCCACGTTTGGCATGCGTACCCATGCGATCTCGTCGCCCTCGCCCCGGTCGCCATCGCAGGGATCCAGTCCGTCCTCCTCGTCGGGCCTGAGATCATCGCGATACGGCACCGTTCCTAGAACACGCAGTCCCTCCGCGTAGGGCGTGAGCCGGCCGTTCGGATCCGGGAAGTGGGAAATGTCGCCGCGAAACCGGTTGATGATCGCGCCCAGGCTCCTTCGTCGATCGTCTGCCGGAAGCAGCGTCCAGGTGCCGGCGAGTTGGGCGAATACTCCACCCCGGTCGATATCGGCCACCAGCAGCCAGCGTGCATCCAGGTGACGCATCGTCCGGAGGTTCGCGAGATCCAGATCCATGAGGTTCAGTTCCACAGGGCTGCCCGCACCTTCGACCACCAGCACGTCGCAGTGGCTGCGCCAATGCTCCAGACTCGATTTCACCACCTCCCAAAGTTCCTCCAGTCTGTTGTAATAGGCAGCTACGTGCAGGTGCCCCTGCGGCTCCCCGAGCACCACAAGTTGGGAGCCCGCACCGCCCGAAGGTTTCAGGAGTATCGGATTCATCCTCGCATCCGGAAGCAGCCCGCAGGCCTCCGCCTGCACCGCCTGGGCTCGTGCAATCTCGCCGCCGGCGGGGGTCGCAAGCGCGTTGTTCGACATGTTCTGAGCCTTGAATGGCGCGACCCGCAGGCCCTGTCGCCTAAGCCAGGAGCACAGGGCTGTGGCGGTCCAGGTTTTGCCTGCCCCCGACGAGGTGCCAAGAATGGAGAGCGCCTTCATCCTAATCGATGTCGTTGTATTTGAACTGCAGAGACACAGAGGTCACGGGGCAAGCCGGTTGCGGGAAGAAATCCGCACAGAAATACCACACGTGTCAGAGGAGCCGCGAAATCCCGAGAGACCAAAAATCCCTGCTCTGTGACCTTTGTGCCTGGGTGGTTCACTTGCGGTGTTTGGGTCGATGCGTATCACCGTGTCGCTGCGCCCCGGGAATTCAGACGATCGGACGCCGCCGATAGTAGATCAGGCCAGGCATCGCGAGGCCGATCGCCAGCGCACCCACGATGAATGCCGCCTTGAGTCCCGAGGACAGTGCGGTCGAGAAGAGTTCAGGAGTGTAGCCGCTGCGCTGGATTTCGACGATGGCCAGAAGCGTCGTGAACAAGGGAACTCCCGGGATCATCGGGATCATCGCCGCAACGGTAAACACCTTGGGATGCGCCCTGAGTTTTTGGGCGTAATAGACGCCGAGAAAACTCACGAGCGAGGCCGCGAACAGCGTCCCCCACTCGATCGGCACGCCGGCCGCGAGCAGAAGCATGCGCACGCCGTGTCCGATCGCACCGCCCGCAGCACAATAGACAAGCGCCCTGGGCGGGACGTTGAACACGAGCGCGAAACCCACCGCAGGGATGGCGGCGAGGATCATGTCTTGCACAAGGGTGAGCAGCAGATGCATCGGTGGATCTCCTAGTTTGTGCGCACGCCAGTCGCGGTGTTCACAGCCACCCCCAGACCTTCCAGGCCGTCATCGCCAGAAGTATCCCACCGCAGGTCGCCAGCGAGAGCAGTATCGCCATCATGCCTCGGGACAGCCCTGTGTTGATATAACCTTTTACCATGTCCGACACCGCGTTGATCAAAGGAAACCCCGGCACGAGCAACAGCACGCTCGCGGCCATGGCGGGCCTCGGCGTCGCACCTATCCGCAGGATCGCGCCCCATCCCGCTATCGAGGTGGCCACGAAGGCACTCGCAAAGAATGCGATGAACGGGTTGAAATGCATCGCCGACACCTGCTGCCTGACGGCCATGGCGACC
The DNA here is from genome assembly GCA_021782105.1 of bacterium. GTDB lineage: Bacteria > Verrucomicrobiota > Verrucomicrobiia > Opitutales > Opitutaceae > MWDT01. Next base: position 4,725 of record JAJXVO010000128.1, on the reverse strand, counting down.
GAGCTCGCGACAAACACGACACCACAGCTTGCGAGATCCGCGCCCGCCAGCCGCGCGAAACAGGCGCAGGACAGCCCTATTCCCAGCACCACCAGCCAACGAGGGTATCGGTACGGATGGATCTCAGACAGGTGCTTGCGATAGCCCGCCCGATCCAGGCTGCCCTCCTCGACGCACAGCATCGCACGTTGGACCTCCGTCACCACGTGCATGTTGATCCCATGGTCCTGAATGCGGCGGACGGTCGTGATGCACCGCCCCTCGTGAAGCGAGGTCAGGGTGATCGCGTTGGCCATGATCGCGACCTCGATGCGCTCGACCCCCAGAGCCTCGCCCAGCCGGCGCGCCACCGATTCCACGAGCGTGCTCTCGGCCCCGTGCTGCATCAACATCACGGCCGATTCGACGCACAGGCGGGTCACTTCCTGCTGGTCAGCCGCCTCAAGGCCGGCCTCTGAACCCGCGGGGACCCTATCCTGCGGGACGTTCGGTTGGGTCGGTGTCATGGGATCGGAAGGGAGATTCCAAACCGGACCACGGCCGTCAATGCCCGGTCCGCCAATTTCTGCATTTAGTACCGAGCCTTCTCTCCGCGGTGCGCAGGCCGTGGGGGCAACCCACGACCGTCGCTACACGTTTCCCGCACGGCCTTTGCGCGCGACTTTGGTTGCGTCGGGACTCTGCCGTCACCAATTTTCCGCTTCACCAGCGCCTGGGCACTACCGGGCGGCTCGTACTGCACACCCAGCACTCATGTCCCTCGCCCGCAGACTCAATCCCGGCCGCCTGGCGCAGATCCTCTGCGCCCTGATATTTGGCGGCATCGCGGTGCGCGCCGAGCCCGCGCCGGCGATCGACAAAGCCGATCTCATGGGAGGACATCCGCCCATCTCCGTCTTCGCCGACCAGGAAATCACCGAGGGCAATCCCTGCTGGTGCGCCGTGCGGGGACCCGAGGGCGAGTTGGCGATCGGGACAAACGCCGTCGCCATCTTCGACGGAATCCGCTGGATCCACGTCGACATTCCCGGGAGCAATGCGGTGCGGGCACTCCGCTACTCCGAAGACGGGCGCCTCTGGGTCGCCGCCACAAACGAACTCGGTTTCATCGCCCGCGAACGCTCCGGAGCCTACGTCTATCATTCGCTCAAGTCCCACCCTCCGGTCTCCGGCACTTCCAACTCATCCGACCTCGGTGACCTCTGGCAGGTTTTCCCGCGCCCCAACGGCGACGTGTACTGGGTTGGCGATGACCGCGTCATCTGCTGGGACGGGGCCGCCCTGAAGACTTGGAAGCTCCCTGGCCAACGGCGGCTCGTCGCCTTCGAATACCAGGGATCGGTGATGGTCCATCATCGCACGAGCGGGCTCTACCAGCTCACGCCTCAAGGCCCCGTGCTCAAGATCGCGGCGGCCGACCTTCCTCCTCTGAACATCATGGGCCTCGAGTCCGTCGGCGCGTCCACGATGGCGATCGGTACGAGCGGGGTCGTCCCACTGGGATCGCGCACGATCCCCGCCGTCGATGCGCGTCTGGCAGCTTACCTCGCAACCGACTGGACCACCGGTTATGCTCGCTACGGTGATCGGCTGTTTTGGGGAACCATCAACGGCGGCCTCGTCGTCAGCGATCTCCAAGGACGGATCGAGCGCATCATCGGTTCCGGCGACGGGCTCCCCAGTCGGACCATCTATTCGCTGTCCGTCGACAACTCGGGAATCCTGTGGGTGGGCACCAGCACCGAACTCCTTCGGCTCGATCCTTCGGAGCGCTCCGTGATCCTGGATAAACGCGACGGACTCACCAGTCCGCTCGTGGGTCGGTTTGTCCGGCAGGGAAACACGTTTTATACGGCCTCGGATGCAGCGGTGATGCGCTCCGCACCCGACGCCTGGGGCATGCCGAGCCATTTCTCACCGGTCCCCGGACTCAATGGCCGTTTCTGGGACATCGCCCCCGGCCCCGACTCGCTGCTCTTGGGCAATCTGGGGGGCCTGTATTCGTGGCGGGACGGACACCTGCAGCAGCTCTATTCCTCCACGAGGGACGTGTTCCTTGTCTTTCCCTCCCGTTTGTCGCCCGACACCGTGTACCTGGCCGAAGGATACAGCATCCTCGTCGCGTCGATCGGCGGGCCCGACAAGTTCGTCAAGCGCCAGTATATCCCGCTTCCAGACATCGCGTCCTCGCTCGTCGAGGCCAGTCCCAACCGGCTGATCATCGGCACGCTCGGGCACGGAGCCTATGTCGCCGAAAAGAACCCAGCGGACGGCCACTGGACCGCCGACCCCCTCCCCCTTCCCAATGGAGGCGCTCAGGGCCCCGGTTATGCGGCCGACCTCTCCGGCACCCACATCGTTCTGGGCAGAAGCTATGCGGGCATCCTGCCTGACTCGGGAACAGGGCTGACAACGATTCCGAATGTGCCGGCCGGCGATCCGATCGCGGCGGCGCCGGGCACCAACGAGCACAGGCTCTGGGTCGCCTGGCGGATCACCAACGAGGCCGGGCGATCACAACCCCTCTTCGGCTATCTTTCCCAGGCCGGCAGCAACTGGTCCTGGCAGACCGTCCCGCTCCCCGAAGCCCACCATGTGGGAGCGCTCCGCAGCATCAACATCGAGTCGATTCGCGGCCGGGAATACCTGTGGATCGTCGGCTCCGAAGGCATCGTTCGCATCGACACCGCCCTCGCTTGCACCGCGGTCAAGGCACCCGACGTGCATCTTGTCGCCGTCTCTCTCGGCGGCTCCCGCTTCGTCAGGACCAACCTGCCCCCCGAGGCGAGGCTTCCCTATTCTTCCAAGCCCGCCGTGTTCGAATTTGCCTCCACAGACTTCGAGCTGGGCAACCACGTCCAGTACCAAACGCGCCTCGATCCCATAAGCGGCGACTGGTCGGCTCCCTCCTACTCTCCACGCCGGGAATGGGCCAGTCTGTCCGATGGAGATTATCTGTTCTCGGTGCGGGCCATCGTGGACGGCATCACCGGCAGGCCCGTCAACCTGAGTTTTTCGATCGCACCACCCTGGTACCGGTCCAAACCGGCGTACGCGATGTGGCTGCTGACAGCCGCATTGCTGGTGCACCTCATGATCCAGGGCCGCACCCGCGTCATCCGAAACCGCAATCGCGAACTCGCGGATCAAGTGCGCATACGTACCGTCGAACTTGAAAAGGCAAACGCGGCAAAGTCGGAGTTTGTCGCAAGCATCAGCCACGAAATCAGGAATCCTCTCAACGGCATCGTGGGTCTGACCGACGTTCTCGCCCGACGGGATCTTCCCGCGGACGCGGAGCGCGACTTGCGCAATCTTCGGCTTTGCACCCGTCACCTGGCCTCCCTCGTCGAGGATGTCCTCGATTTTGCCAAGATCGAGGCAGGCAGCATCGCCTTCGAACCCGAGCCGATCGCGATGCAGGATCTCATCGACTCGATCAAGGCGGTCGTCACCCCCCTCGTTACCGAGGCCGGCATGGAGCTGCGGACCGTCACGGATGCCAACATTCCAACCCACGTGGTCCTGGACGCCCGCAAGGTGCGGCAGATCCTCATCAACTTCCTGACCAACGCCGTCAAATACGCAGGCATGGGCGCCATTCTTCTCTCGATCAAGAGCGAGCCTTCAGCGAAAGACCGCCTCGTTCTGCGTTTCACCGTGACCGACCAGGGGCCCGGCATTCCCCCCGCCGAACGGGAGCGCGTCTTCTCGCGTTTTGTGCGTGGAAAAGAGGCCCGCCACAAAAACGAGCCGGGCGCCGGCCTCGGACTCGCCGTGTGCAGGCAACTGGCGGGCTGCATGAACGGAGTCGTCGGGCTCGAATCCCCGGTCGACCGCGGCGCATCTTTCTTTCTCACCATCCCCGTCGAGCACGCCACCGAGTCCTTCAAACCACGCCAGACCGGCCGACCTGAGGTGCTGTCGGGCCGGAGCTTCCGCGCCCTCATCGTCGACGACATGAGCTACAACCTCGACCTGCTCGATTTTCTGCTCACCGACTGGGATGTCGACGTCGTGCGCGCCGCGGACGGTCCCTCCGCGCTGGAGGCGCTCATCACCCAGCGCTTCGACATCGTGTTTCTCGACCTCGAGCTTCCGGGGTTTGGCGGCATGGAGGTCGTGGCCCGCTTCCGCGCACGCTCGCGGCAGGCCGACGACCCGTGGTTCATCGCGACCACCGCCTATGCGACCCGCGATGTCCGAGAGAACTGCCAGACCGCAGGTTTCTCCGCCTTCATCACAAAACCCGTCTCCCAGGAATCGATCCACACCGCCATCGCCGGCCTCGGCTCGGCCATGCTCGCCACCAATTCCATTCGTATCTCCCATCCCCCTAAACCCGTCGCCCCGCTCACTACCATGGCTGCGGGCAATCCCGCCAAGCTCAAGGAACTGACCGGGAGTTTCATCAAGGACCTTGAGACCGAGATGGACGCCTTTTCCGAGAGCGCGAGGTCCGAGGACTACCAAAAGGCAAGGCACCATGCCCACCGCCTGCGCTCGCACGCCGCGCTTGTCGGCTCGCAATCACTCGCCTCCGCCGCGGGAGACGCCCAGGAAGCCGCCGAAGGAAACGATGCCGAGCTGTTGATCCAGCTCGACGCCCAGCTGCTCGACATCGTCGAGAAGCTCAGGGAACAGTTGATCCGGGAGGCCGGACCAGATTCATCCGGGTGATGCCCTTGCCCAGCGCGTAGCGGATCAGGTCGCGCGTGCTGTGCA
>JAJXVO010000127.1 GCA_021782105.1 bacterium | reverse complement strand
ATCTGCTGGCCGGCATCAACCACGGGACCTTCAACTTCACGCAGCTCGACAACATGGCCGCCCTCCAGACGGTCGCGGCGGGCAGCAACGTCCCGGCCTGGGCCATCGCCCCGATCACGTATGTCGGGCTTTCGTCCGGCCAGTCCAACGTGCCCGCCGGTCCGCAGCCATCGACGATCGCCTACCAGTGGTCCAAGGAAAACCAATACAACGGACACGATCAGGTGCGGGTCGAGCTGAACTACGACATCAAACTCTTCCAGCATTCCTCCAAGTGGCTGAAGATGGAGCACTCGCTGCTCGCCGGACTCAGCTACACCCGAGAAACCACCGAGGACCACACGAAGCAGACCCCGGGCGACGTCTCCAATTATCACAGTCCGACCGACTACAACTACTTCCGCCTCGGGCAGCAGGGCAACGGATCGCCGGAGTGGGGCCTGGTCCAATGGGACAATCAAAAGACCACGACCAACGATCCCGCGGTCTATGCCGTCTACCAGGGCAAGTTCCTGGACGGCCGAATCACCCCGATCGCCGGCGTGCGCCGCGACCGCAGCTGGAACACGGTCTGGACCTACGACCCCGAGTTCAACCGTGACGGTACCCGCCGCGGTGATACGGCGCCGTATTCCACGGACAGCGGCGCGAGCAAGGACACCACCTACCAGTACGGCGTGAGCGTGGCCGTCACCAAGGAGCTGTCCGTCTACGGAATGCACTCCGAGGGCGTGGAGCCCAACTACCAGGGCAAACTCGACTTCTACGGCAACCCGCTGCAGGCCTCGCTGGCCAGGGACAACGAGGTCGGCCTCAAGCTCGATCTGCTCAACGGGAGGATCTCGGGCACGATCAGCCGCTTCTCGATCACCCGCACCCGCGCCCAGATCGGAAGCTCCAGCCTGGTCTGGTATGCCCCCGTGGTCGGCAAGACGCTCCACTTCAATCCCAACAAGGACATCGTTTACAACGTCAACGACCTGAATCCCGCGAACAACAGCTGGAACCAGGCCGTCGTCGACTCGACGCCCCAGTGGAACGCCGCCGTCGCGGCGGGCTCCGTCTACCAGGCCACCAATTCGGCGGGCAGCACCAACTGGTACGTGGACGCCTCCAAGCCCACAGGCGCCACCTTCATGGATTCGGTTTTCTCCAACGTCGCCAAGGACAATCAATACGGCTGGTGGGGCTGGATCTACAACGGCGCCGATCCGGGCAGCCTGCCCTTCGACAACCTCGTCAACAACGCCACCATGGACGACAACGGGGCGCAGAAGAGCGTGGCGACCGGCAGCGATCGCTCGTCGGGCTGGGACGGCCAGCTCCTGATCTCCCCGACCGACAACCTCCAGATCGTCCTGTCCTGGTCCCATGTGGAAAAGGTCGTGCTCAACGCGCAGGCCTGGGCGAAGTATCCCTATCCCCAGGACCGCTGGGCGATCTGGTACGCCCCGATTTCGTGGTCCGCGACCGCGGGCCGACCGCTCAGCCAGGTGTATTCGAATCCCCAGGACACATCCACCTACATCGCCTTTGGCACGGGACTCCCGATGGATGACACCCCCCGCAACCAGGGCACGTTCTGGATCGACTACAAGATGCCGAAATCGACGTTCCTCAAGGGTCTGTCCATCGGCTTCGGCGGCAGCTACGAGAGCTCCCGCGTGATCTATCCTGCCTACGGCCAGAACGCCCTCGACAACAACGGGAACACGATCTTCCTGAGCGCTCCCAGCAAGACGGTTCTCAACGCGATGGCGCGGTACGCGTTCAAGATGAACGGCCACGACTCGAGCGTGCAGCTCAATGTCGATAACCTCGCCAACGACCGGAAGCTCTACGGCTTCATCTACAACGCACCCATCTCGTGGCGCCTCGAGTTCGATTATAAGCTTTGACCGAGGCGTCGACAGCCTTGCCCGGCCCCCGGGGGTTATCTGGGGCCGGGCGCCCAGGAGCCCGATCCCATATGCCAGGGGGGCGGGATCGGGCTCCGGGTAATGGCGCCGCCGCACGGCGCACGGCGCCCGCACCGCACGATGCGGCACACTCCGGCCAGCACTCCTTTCGCATGAAACATTCCACCACACTTCTTCTGTCGGCCCTGACGGCGGTCCTGGCCTGCGCCAGCCCGCTGCGCGCCGGTGTCACCGGCACAGTCACGCTGACCGACCGCGATTCCGGCCACCGTCTTTCGTCCATGGGGGCGCTCGCCTTCGCGCCGCTGCCCCAGCCCACCGAGAAGCAGCAATGCGTGTTCGTCGATCCCACCAAGACATTCCAGTCCCTGGTGGGTATCGGAGGAGCCATTACCGATGCCGCCGCCGAGACCTTCTTCAAGCTTCCCCCCGCGCGCCGGGCCGAGCTGCTGCGGGCGTACTTCGACCCCCGTGCCGGAATCGGGTATTCCCTTGTCCGCACCAACATCAACAGCTGCGACTTCTCGTCGGGGAGCTACACCTACGTCGCCGATGGCGACAAGGACCTGAAGACCTTCGACATCGCCCACGACCTTCGCTACCGCATCCCGATGCTGCGCGAGGCGCTCGCCGCGGCAGGCAGACCCTTTCCCATCTTCGTCAGCCCCTGGAGTCCGCCCGCCTGGATGAAGACCAACGGCGACATGCTCCATGGCGGCTCGCTCAAACCCGAATACGCCGACGCCTGGGCGCGCTATTTCGTGAAATTCATCGACGCCTACCAGGCCAACGGCGTGCCCATCTGGGGCCTCACCGTCCAGAACGAGCCCATGGCCGTCCAGATCTGGGAGTCCTGCGTGTACACCGCGGCGCAGGAGCGCGACTTCGTCAAAAACCATCTCGGCCCCGTGCTCCATGCCGCGGGCCTGGGCGACAAGAAGATCATCGTCTGGGATCACAACCGCACCCAGATGTATCAGCGCGTCGAAACCATCCTCGACGACCCGGACGCGGCAAAATACGTCTGGGGTGTCGGCTTCCACTGGTACGTCGATCCCTGTTACGGCAATGTCGAGCGGGTGCACGAGGCGTTCCCCGCCACCCACCTCATGCTCACCGAGGGCTGCAACGGTCCGTTTGATCCCAAGGGCCTCGACGACTGGAAACTCGGCGAGACTTACGGCACCGCGATGATCCACGATTTCAACAACGGCGCCGACGGCTGGACCGACTGGAACATCCTTCTCGACCAGCACGGAGGCCCCAACCACGTGGGCAACTTCTGCTTCGCGCCGGTTCATGGCGACACCTCGGCGGGAACCCTCCATTTCACCAACGCCTTCTACTACATCGGGCAGTTCTCGAAATTCATCCGTCCGGGCGCCCGCCGCATCGTCAGCTCGGCCACGGTCGACCGCCTCCTCACCACCGCCTTCCTGAACACCGATGGGAGCATCGCCGTGGTCGTGATGAATCCCAGCGACCAGCCGCAGCCCTTCAATCTTTGGATCCACGGCGAGGCCGCGCCCGTCACTAGCCCCGAGCATTCGATCCTCACGGTTCTGCTCCGCGAATGAGCGCTCCCGCCCGCACCCTCGCCCTGCTCGCAGCAGCCGTGTTCGCCGTCGCGTCGGCGTCGGGTGCAGGCGCGGCGGTCGGCGTCTGGCGCACCACCGCCGATCTCAGCGCCGCGCTCGCCAGACAGCCCGACACCGCCTTCGGCGCCGACACGGGCCCGGCGCCCCTCACGGTCACCGTCGACCCCACCGTCCGTTATCAGCAGATGGACGGCTTTGGGGTGTCGCTCACCGATTCGTCCTCGTGGCTGATCATGAACCAGCTCACCGCCGCCAAGCGCGCCGAGGTGATGGATACGCTCTTCGGCCCGGACGGCATAGGCCTGAGCCTGCTCCGCCAGCCGATGGGCTCCTGCGATTTCAGCCGGAGCCTGTACAGTTATGATGATACGGCGGGCGACACGACGCTCGCCCAATTCTCCCTTTCCAAGGACGAGGAGAGCATCATCCCGGCGCTCAAGCTCGCCCTCGCGCAGAACCCCGGCATCAGGATCATCGCGAGCCCCTGGAGCCCGCCGGGTTGGATGAAGACCAGCGGCTCGATGATCGGCGGCACGCTCAATGCCGACTTGTATGGAGCCTATGCCGACTATTTCGTGAAGTTCATCGAGGCCTACGCCGACGAGGGCATCGGCATCTACGCCGTCACGCCCCAGAACGAGCCTGGGTATTCGCCATCCAATTACCCAGGATCGACCCTCACCACGGCGCAGCAGATCGCGTTCATCGACGACCTCGGGCCCGCCCTGAAGGCCGCCGACCTCTCCACGAAGATCATCTGCTACGACCACAATTACGACTACTGGACGGTGCCCCAGGCCATCCTCTCAGATGCGACCGCGGCGTCGTACACCGCCGGAGCGGGTTTTCACCACTACGGCGGGGATCCCAGTGCGATGACAACCTTGCACGCGCTCTTTCCGGCCAAGGACATCTGGTTCACCGAGGGTGGCATCGGCGACTGGAACAACACCTTCGACAACGTCGCCCACGAGGTCGTCGAGATCCCCCGCAACTGGGCCAAATCGATCATCTTTTGGAACGCGGCGCTCGACCAGAAGGACGGACCCGCGCTCATCGGCGACAACAACACCAACCAGGGGATGGTGACGATCCGCTCCGACACGATGGATTCGGTCACCTACAATCCCCAGTACTATTATCTCGGCCAGCTCAGCAAGTTCGTGAAGCCGGGAGCCTGGCGGATCGACAGCAGCACGTGGGAGGGAAGTGTCGAGACCGTGGCCTTTCAGAACCCGGACGGCTCCCTGGCGCTGGTCGTACTCAACCGCCAGGCCGCGGCGCAGTCGGTGAAGATCGACTGGGCCGGGCAGTCCCTGGCGACGCAGGTTCCGTCCACCTCGCTCACGACGTTCGTGTGGACGCCCGCAGTCACCCCGGTCACGATCACCGCGCAACCGGCGCCAGCCACCGCAGCGGTCGGGTCTGCGGCTTCATTTTCAGTCACAGCCTCCGGCGACGGCCCGCTCACCTACCAGTGGCAGTTGAACGGCACTGCGATCGCGGGCGCAACCGCCGCCACATATTCCATCAACTCGGCGCAGGCCGCGGATGCGGGCAGCTACTCGGTCGTCGTTGCGAACGCCGCGGGCGCCGTGACGAGCTCCGCTGCCGTGCTCACCGTGAGCGGCGCCTTGTCGGACATCGCGCCCAACCGCTTCCTCGCCATCTCCACCCGCTGCTTTGTGGGCCAGGGCAGCGCCGTGGGCGTGGCGGGCTTCATCTTGAATCAGCCGAGTGTCGTGCTCGTGCGCGCCGGCGGACCCTCGCTGGTCAACTACGGCGTCTCGAACACGCTGCAGAAGCCCATGCTCACGCTGTACGACTCCAACAGCCAGGCACGCCTGTCCGACCAGGGCTGGAAGAATCCGCCTACGTACCTCAATGGCACCACCGTCGCGTCCGACGGATCCTACGGCACTTCGTATGACGTGGCCCAGGTGGCGATGTCGGTCGGCGCCTACGGATTTACGACCAACGACGACTCCGCCATGGTGGTGAAGCTTCCAGCGGGACTCTATACTGTTCAGGTCCAGGGCGCGGACGGGGGGACTGGCAACGCCCTCATCGAGGTTTTTCTGTACCGGCCGCAGGGCGAAGCGGCTGCGGGCAATCGGTTCGCCGCCATCTCCACCCGCTGCCACGTCGGGCGGGGCAATTCCGTCGCGGTTGTCGGGCTCGCGATCCAGGCGACCAGCAAGGTCCTGATCCGGGCGGTGGGGCCGACGCTCGGAAACCTGGGTGTATCCAACACGCTCCCCAAGCCCCAACTTGTCCTCTACAACGCATCCGGCCAGGTCATCGGTTCCAACACCGGATGGGAGGACGATGCGGGCCTGGCCGACGCGCTCGGCAAGGCCGCCGCCGCGGTCCACGATTTCGCGCTTGTTTCACCCGACGATTCCGCGGTGCTGGTCGTCCTGCCTGCGGGGCTTTACACCGCACAGATCGAGGACAGGAATGGCGCGACCGGAAACGCGATCGTCGAGGCCTATCTGATACCGTGAACCCTTGAGCACCGATCGCCCGCGTCGGACACCGCGCCCATGCAACGAATCCTGAAAGCGCTTGCTCTTTGTGTGGTGACGCTCGTGCCGGCCGTCGCCGCTCCTGTCGATGCGGCGCGCGCGCTGATCGCTCGAATCCTCTCCTCGCGTGCCTGTCAGGTCGAGGTCGAGATCATCCCTCGCGACGCCGGTCGCGACGTGTTCGAGGTCGAGACACGGGGCGGCAGGCTTGTCCTGCGAGGCAACGACGGCGTGGCGGTCGGCTCCGCCCTGAACTGGTACCTCCGAAATGTGGCTCATGCGCAGCGGTCGTGGGACGGCGACAATCTTGCCCTGCCCGCCGTGCTCCCGCCGGTGCCCGCGAAGGTCCGCATCGCCTCGCCGTATCAGCACCGCGTCTACCTCAATTACTGCACCTTCGACTACACCGCCGCCTGGTGGGACCGCGCACGCTGGGAGCGCGAGATCGACTGGATGGCCCTCCATGGCATCACCACACCGCTTGCGGTGACCGGCCAATCCGCCGTATGGCAGGCGACGCTCCGCCGCTTCGGAATGTCCGAGGACGAAATACGAACCTACCTTTCCGGCCCGGCCTTCCACGCCTGGCAGTGGATGACCAACCTCGAGCAGTGGGGAGGCCCGCTTCCGCAGTCCTGGATCGACTCCCACCTCGAACTCGGGCGATTCATCCTCCAGCGCGAGCGCGAGCTCGGCATGACCCCGATCCTCCAGGGCTTCTCCGGCTGCGTGCCCCTCGATTTCATCCGGAAATTTCCGCACGCGAAAATCCTCAGGAAAAAGATCTGGTGCGAGGTCGGCCCGGGAACCGCGCAGCTCGATCCCGACGACCCGCTGTTCGAGCGTTTTGGCCGTGCGTTCCTCGAAGAGCAGACCCGGCTCCTCGGCACGGACCACCTTTACGCCGACGATCCCTTCCACGAGGGCGAGCCGCCCGACACCTCCCCGGCCTACCTCCGCCGCGTTGGCGCGAAACTGTACCGCCTCGCCGCCGATTTCGACAAGGATGCCGTCATTGTCATGCAGGGCTGGACCATCCGCGAGGGCATCGTGAAGGGCATTCCGGCCGACAAGCTGCTCGCGCTGGACCTGACGGGCCAGAAGTGGCGCGAGACGCAGGCTTTCTGGGGGCGTCCCTGGGTGGCGGGTGTGCTCCACAACTACGGCGGACGTGCGGCGCTTGGAGGAAACCTGCCCCTGATCGCGAACAACGCCCCGTCCCTGCTGGGCACGCCGCAGGGCGGCCGTCTCGTCGGCATCGGGCTTTTCCCCGAAGCCATCGAACACAATCCCATGCTCTATGACCTCGCGACGGACGTCGCCTGGCACCGGCGTCCGATCAACCTTCTCACCTGGGTGAACGCGTATGTGTATGCCCGCTACGGACGCGACCTGCCGTCCTCGCAGAACGCGTGGCGCCTGCTGCTCGACACGGTCTATTCCCAGCCGTCGTCGGAGCCCCAGATGGAAAGTCCGCTGCTGGCGAGGCCCGCGCTCACCGTGAGGGCCGCCTCGCCGTGGGGCGATTTCCGGCGCGACTATCCGCCGGCGGCCGTGTGGACCGCCTGGTCGGGGCTCCTGGACGATGCCCCTGCGCTCGGGTCCGTGGACACCTACCGCTACGACGTGGTGGAAGTGGGCCGCCAGGCGCTCGCCGACCTGTCCCTTCCCCTCCAGCGCGAGGTGACCGCGGCCTTCGAGTCGGGCGACCGTGCGCGCTACCTCGCCGCGCGCGACCAGTTTCTCGAACTCGGCGCCGACATGGACCGCCTGCTCGGCACAAGGCGCGAGTATTTGCTCGGCCGCTGGATCGACGACGCGCGAAGCTGGGGAACGATCCGCGCCGAAATGGACCTCTACGAGAGGAACGCGCGCGAACTGATCACCGTATGGGGGCCCGACACGCCCGACGCCTACCTCTTCGACTATTCCTGCCGTCAGTGGTCCGGCCTGATCCGGGGCTTTTACCTGGAGCGCTGGAAACGGTTCTTCGCCTTCCTGGAGACCCAGCCGGCTTCCTATCGGGACGACCGGTTCGTGCGGACCTCCCTGCGTCCGGGCAATGACGCGAGCCCGTTTTACCGCAATCTCGATCGGTGGGAACACCGGTGGTGCGGGGGCCATGAGGCCTACTCCGACCGGCCGCAGGGCGATCCCGTGGCCACCGCGCGCGAGCTGATGCTAAAATGGAAGCCCGTGATGTCGACGGTCTATCCGCGGTTCGATTGGAGGAAATCCGAGTTTCTGCGTTAACCCCGTTTCCCCATGGCGCCCCCCCTGCAAACCACCCCGCGTCTCCGGTTTTTGGATGCCCTCAGGGGCTTCGACATGTTCTGGATCATGGGGGCCGACGCGATTGGGGGCGCCCTCGGACAGCTGCGAGGGGGAGCGCTCACGAAGGTGGCCTCGCGCCAGCTCGACCATGTTCCCTGGCAGGGATATCATGCGTACGATCTGATTTTCCCGCTGTTCGTGTTCATGGCGGGCGTGGCCGTGCCGCTGTCGCTGGGAAAGTATCTGGAATCCGGCGACAAAGGGGCCGCGCTCCTGCGGGTCCTCCGGCGCACGGTGCTGTTGTACGTGCTGGGGCTTTTCTACTACGGCGGGCTCGCCGGCTCGATCGAGCACGTCCGGCTGCTGGGCGTGCTGCAGCGCATCGCGCTGTGCTATGGCGCCGCGAGCGTGCTCTTCCTGTACCTCAGGCCGAGGGGCCTCATCGCGACCCTGGCGGGTCTGCTCGTCGGCTACTGGCTGCTTCTGCGCTTTGTCCCGGTGCCGGGCTTTGGCCCGGGCGATTTTGCCGAGGGGCACAACCTTACGAACTGGATCGACGCGCATTACCTTCCCTGGCGGAAGTGGGACGGCGATCACGACCCGGAGGGGCTGCTGAGCACGCTTCCGGCGATCGGCACCTGCCTGCTGGGCGTGTTGGCCGGGCTCTACGTCAAGACGACGAAGCGCAGGGGGGCGACGATGAGCCTGCGACTCGTGTTGACGGGCGTGGCGCTGGTCGGGATCGGGCTGCTGTGGGGACTGGAATTTCCGGTGATCAAGAAGATCTGGACCTCGACCTTCGTCCTTGTCGCCGGCGGCTGGAGCCTGATTCTGCTCGGGGTTTTTCACCAGGTGATCGAAGTGATGGGCTGGCGGAAATGGGCCGAGCCCTTTGTCTGGATCGGAGCGAATCCGCTGGCCTTGTACCTCGCGAGCAACGTGGTGGATTTCGGCGCTCTGTCGGCGCGGTTCACGGGGGGGCCCGTGGCGGCCGCGCTCAACGCCGTGTGGCCCGGCCTTGGGGCGGTCACCTTGGCAATGACGGGAGCACTCCTGTGCTTCCTGCTGGCTCGTTTTTTGTACCGGCGTTGCGTCTTTATTCGCCTCTGAGGAAACCAGTATCGGCGGCCAATGGACCTTCGCAAAATGCCCTTTCGGAAGTCTGCCTTAACGAGCGAAATAAAGATGCCGATTTTGCTATTAAAACGGGTGGTTTGGGCCGATAATAGGCATGTCAGCAAGAGCTGACAGTCAGTTGTCAGTAAAGAGTTCGTTCAATAACGTAACATTAGTGACAGATGACAGTATCCGCTCCGCCGGATATCCGACGAAGATAACCACCATAACCGTGGTCGCGGGTTTGACCCGCATTCGAAGCCATCGCCGCCGTGATTACACAGGCGGCGATGAGCGTTTTCCAAGGGGGGCTCCCTGGTTGGTCCGAAAAAGAGGAGCAAAAGAGTGGCGAAATTCCGCCGGTCGGGCATCGTTCCGGCATGAAGACCTTACCCCGCTTCTTGGTCGGTGTCCTGTTGCTGTTTTCACTCGTCGCGGCCCCGGTTTACGCGGGCTCCGCCAAGGCCTCGAACGAGGCCTCGCAGGCCACCCCCGGCTCGCACCTCGCCTCCCTGGTCACCCAGGTCACGGGCATCGCGATCTCGCCGCTGCTTGGCGTGAGCGCCGTCGGCGCCTACCAGTACTTCAAGGCCCATACGCCCGAGCAGAAGGCCCAGCTGCCGTGGTTCGCCAAACCGATGTACTGGGCTCTCGGTCTGCTCATCGCGGGTGCTTGCGGGCTCAAGGACTCCCTCGGCGTTGTCATCCCGCCTGGTCTCAAGAAACCGTTCGACATGCTCGAACTCGCTGAGAACAAGCTGAGCGGTCTGGTGGCGACCGGGGCCGTCGTGCCGGTGCTGGTGAACATGGCGTCCAAGTCCCTCGCGGCGCCCGCCACCGCAGAGAACCCCGTGCACTTGGTCGCGACGGGGCTGGCCATGGTCCAGTTTGGCGCGATCCACGCCTCGTGGCTGCTGACGATCCTCATGGTGCCGCTCTCCATGGCGGTGTTCCTGATCGTCTGGATCGTCTCACACGCCATCAACGTGCTGATCCTCCTGAGTCCCTGGGGCGCGGTCGACGCCGCGCTCAAGGCGTTCCGCACGGCCATCCTCGGACTCGTGACTGCGACGGCCTTCATCGATCCCGTCGTCGGCGCCACGATCTCCGTGGCTATCATCATAGTCGCCTATTTCTGTGCAGGCTGGGCGTTTCGCCTGGCCGTGTTCGGCTCGGTTTTTTTATGGGACTTCGCCACGTTCCGCCGCCACCGCTTCGAGCCTGCCGGTTCCGGCGACTGGGTGTTTCTGGGGCGTTCGCTCAAGGAGGCACCGATCCGCACCTATGGTCGGCTCGCAAAGGGCGACGACGGCAAGCTGCGCTTGTCCTACCGGCCGTATCTGGTGATGCCCGAACGCGTGGCCGAGCTGCCCTCCGAGGGGATTGCCGTGGGCTGCGGGCTGTTCTGGCCTACGGTTGAACACCGCGATCCGTCGTCAGGGAAGTCCCGCACCCTGCTTACGCTTCCGCCACGCTACAAGGGCCATGAGGAAGCCTTTGCCCGCGCCTATGCCTCCGGTGCGCAGTGTGATGTTGGGCTGCGGCGCGGCTGGGCGTTGCTCAGGGAATTGTTTGGCGGTCGTGGGGCAGGACGGCCGGCAGTCGCGTCCTAGGCCTTCAACACCCACGCGGCCACCACCGCCACAACGAGCGAAACGGCTAGGATCGAACGCGCGATCCTGCGCCGACGCGCCTCGTCCGGGATCCACACGGCCTCGCGCTTGGAGAGCCAGCGCACCAGGAAGATCGGGATCAGAAGGACGTACAGCCAGTGGACCCCGACGTCCGCAAGCACCCGGTGGATGACGCCCATCAGGGAGAACCCGAGCACCAGC
>JAJXVO010000126.1 GCA_021782105.1 bacterium | reverse complement strand
TGCACATGCGAAACCTCCTGCAGGCGCTGCTTCGACTTAGCTAGACGCACGATCCGTGAGAACCGTGCGCCACGGTCGATCGTGCGTCCGCCGAACCGCCTGCCTGCCGCTCCGCCTCCCCGGCTTCCATGAAGTCCTGCCGTGCGCGGAGCGTTCACCTAACCGTCCGCCCGTTCAACTCCGTTAGTCTTCGTTTCGCCATGCAATCTGCTCCGATTTCCAAGTACACCCCCTTCCCTCCGGTCGTCCTGCCCAACCGCCAGTGGCCCAACCGGACCCTCACCCAGGCGCCCATCTGGTGCAGCGTCGATCTGCGCGACGGCAACCAGGCCCTCGCCCAGCCCATGAGTGTCGAGGAAAAGCTCGAGTATTTCGAAATGCTCGTGCGCATCGGATTTAAGGAAATCGAGGTCGGCTTCCCCTCCGCCTCCCAGATCGAATTCGATTTCACCCGCCGCCTGATCGAGGAGAACCGCATCCCCGACGACGTCTCCATCCAGATCCTCTGCCAGTGTCGCGAGGATCTGATCACGCGTTCGCTCGAGGCCCTGCGCGGCGCCAAAAACGTTATCTTCCATCTCTACAACTCCACTTCGCCCGCCCAGCGCCGCTACGTGTTCAACGCCGAACGCGCCGAGATCGTGCACATCGCCACCCACGCGATCGATTTCCTCAAGACCCAGTCGCGCCCCCTCGTCGACGCCGGCACCCGCCTGCGCCTGGAATATTCGCCCGAAAGCTTCACCTCCACGGAACTCGAGTTCGCCCTGGAGATCTGCGAGGCCGTCTGCGACGTGTGGCAGCCCACGCCCTCCAACAGGATCATCCTCAACCTGCCCGCCACCGTCGAGTACGCCACGCCCAATATCCACGCCGACCAGATCGAGTGGATGTGCACCCACCTCTCGCGGCGCGACAGCGTGCTGGTCTCCCTGCACACGCACAACGACCGCGGCACCGGAGTCGCCGCCACAGAGCTCGCCCTGCTCGCAGGCGCCGACCGCGTCGAAGGCACGCTCTTCGGCAATGGCGAACGCACCGGCAACCTCGACATCGTCACCGTCGCCCTGAATCTCTACACTCACGGGATCGATCCGAAGCTCGATTTTTCGGACATCAACGCCATCCGCGACATCTACGAGCGCACCACGCGCATGGAGGTGCCCGCCCGGCAACCCTACGCAGGCGAACTCGTCTTCACCGCCTTTTCAGGCTCCCACCAGGACGCCATCAAAAAGTCCTGGGAAAAGCAGCTGCCCGGCAAGCCCTGGGACGTCCTCTACATCCCGATCGATCCCGCCGACATCGGCCGCAGCTACAAGGCCATCATCCGTATCAATTCCCAATCCGGCAAGGGCGGCGTCGCCTACGTGCTCGAGCACGAGTTCGGCTACCAGATCCCCAAGCTCATGCACAAGGAGATCGGCCGGATCGTCAACGATCTCGCCGACGCCAAGGGCAGCGAGCTGTCCCCCGAAGAAATCCACGAGGTCTTCCGCAACGAATACCTTCTCCGCGAAACCCCTCTGGCGCTCCGCCACTTCAAGTCCGCCGAGCGCGACAGCTCCGTGCACTGCGAGGCCACGGTCGTGATCAACGGCACGCAGCAGAAGCTCTCCGCCGACGGCAACGGGCCGATTGATGCCTTCGTGCGCGCAGTGCGCGCGGCCGGAATACCCGCCTTCGACATCCAAAGCTACGCCGAACATTCGCTCGGCCAGGGCGCCGAGGCGCGCGCGGTAAGCTATATCCAGATCCGCACCGAAAAGAACGCCTCGTTCTTCGGAGCGGGCATCGACACCAATATCGAACTCGCCTCCATCAAGGCCGTCGTGTGCGCCCTCAACCGCGCGCTCGCCCGGCACTGACCTCTCACCCCGCCGCGGCCTCTCCCAGCCGCGGCGGCTTCTCCGCCTCGATCCGCAAGGCCGTCCACGTCGCGCGCACCCCACCCTCCTCGCAGCGGTGGCGTTCGTCATAGGCCCGCAGCAGCTGCCGCAATCGCCCCGCCCCGAGCCGCGGCTTGGCCGGCGTGACTCCCGTGGCGTGCAGGCTCCTCAGAAAGGCCAGCGCGCTGACGTGCAGGGCCTCCACCGTCCGTGTCTCCCAGCGCAGCACGCGCAGTCCGGCCCGTTCCATCGCCTCGCGCCACACACCGACGTCGCGCCAGCGCAAGGGCATCGCCGACGGTTCGAGTTCCCCCAGCTCAGGCAGCGTCGGGCTCACGAAGAGTCCATGCAGCATTCGCCCGCCCGGCCTCAACGCCTCGCACCAGGTCTGCATCGCGGTCCGCGGATCGCCAACCCATTGGAGCATCGCCGAGGAGTAGAGTCGGTCGCAGCTTCCCGGCCCCAATTTCAAGGCATCCCCCTGTGTCCAACCGACCCCGGGCACCCGCTCCCTTCCCTCCCGGACCATCCCCGCGCATAAATCCATCGCCCGCAGCGTTCCTCGCCCGGCCAGTCGCCGCGTGAACAACCCCGTGCCCGCACCCACCTCGATCACCTCACACCCCGCCGGCCAACCAGGCTCCAGCCACTCCTCCAGCCAGCCGGCCAACCAGGCCTGAACCGACGCCGAAGTTTCGTAGGTCGAGGCACGCCGTCCGAAGGCCGGCTCCGCCACAGGTTCAACACACGCCGCGCTCATCGCACCCACTCCTCTGCCCGCCGTCGCCGCTCGGCATCCATGAGCGGCCCCGCGGCGTGCCCCGCGCCGGCCACCACGACGCCCGCCGCCCAAGCCTTCACCAGGCCCGGTTCCAGCAACGCATCGCATTCGCCCACGTAGGCGCGCCAGGCACGCGCCGGCCCGGGCACGCTTTCCAGTTCTATCGAGTCAAGGTAGCCGATCCCTTCCTCCAGCGCATCAGGCTCCGCGGGTCGCGCCACAGGCAGATCGAGCCCTGCGCGCCGGCCAAAATCCTCCAGAGCCCCTTCGGGATCCGTCCGAAGCCAGCGCCTCACGCGCTCCAACTGGACCCGACGCACGCGCCCCCCCATCCCCGCCTCCGCAGGAAACGCCACAAACGGCGCCAGCAAAACGACGTCGTCCGCCACCAACTCACCTCGCTTCGCAGCGCACAACAGCATCCAGGCTCCCAGCGAGTAACCTCCAAACGCCCCGCACCCCTCTGCGCTGAGCCGCTCCCAGCCGGCCCGCGTCGCCGCCTCCACGCACGCTTCCTCCCCGGGAAAATGCCGCCGGCAGCAGGCCGCAAACGCCTCGCAGTCCACCCCCCACCCGCACAGCCAACCGCGTTTCATCGCAGCCCCTCCTCCAGCGCGTTCAGAAATCGTCCAAGCTCCGCCACTCCCAGCCCCGCTCGCAGCGACACCCGCAGTCGCGCCCCGCCCCGGGGCACGGTCGGGGGCCTCACCGCGCCCACCCACACGCCGCGCCCGCGCATCGCCGCGGCGCAGTCGAGCACACGCTGCGTGTCCCCCAGGACCACCGGAATGATCGGCGAAACCCCGTCGGGCACACCTGCGACCCGCCTGCCCACAGCTGCACGCCACGCGCGCGATAGGCCGTGCAGCTGCGCGCGCCCCGCCGGCCCGAGCGCCCGAGCACGCCGCACCGCTTCCAGCGCCGCACCCGCCGCCGAGGGAGGCAGGTAGGTGGAATAGATGAACTCCGCCGCATGGTTGACCAAAGTGCGCCGCAACAGCGGCTCGCGCAGCAGCGTGTACGCCCCCGCCGAACCCAGCGCCTTGCCCAGCGTGCCCACCAGCACGTCCACCTCCCGCCCCACGCCCGCCTCCTCCGCCAGACCCGCCCCCGTCGGGCCGTGCCAGCCCGTCGCATGCGCCTCGTCCAGAACCCAGATGAAACCATGCCCCCTCCTCAGCTCCGCCAGCCGGCCCAGGTCCGGACTGTCACCATCCATCGAATACACCGATTCCGTCGCCACCCACAGGCAGCCCTTCACTCCCCGCTCGCGCTCCAGCAGCCGCTCCAGCGACTCCAGGTCGTTGTGCGGGAAACGCACCAGTTTGGCCCCCGACCGCAACGCGCCCGCCAGCATGCTCGCATGCACGAGCCGGTCCGCCAAAATCACGTCGTCCTTCCCGGGCAGCGTGCCGAGCAACGCGCTGTTGGCCGCAAAGCCGTTGTTCCAGACCAGGCCATGCGGAAAATCCGCCCAGCGGCACAGCGCCTCCTCCAACTCCGCGTGCAGCACCTTGTAGCCCCCCAACAGCGGAGACGCCGACGAGGACGCCCCCCAGGTCCGCACCGCCTCCCGCGCACCCTCGACCACCGCGGGATGTCGGGAAAGTCCGAGATAATCGTTTCCGCAGAGATCCAGGATGCCGTCGTCCGCGGCGCGCGCCCCGAGCGTGCGCTCAAGGCCCGACTCGGTCCGTTCGCGCATCGGCCCTTCCAGCCGGGCAAGCAGTCGCTCCAATGACTCGTTCATGGCACCACCCCCGCTCCCAGCGCCGCTGCCAGGTCCTCGAACGAGCCGGTCCCCACGCAGGCGAGCCCCAGCCGCGCCAGCCCCAGGCGATTGCTCCTCGCCACGTCAGAAGCCGGCGCCTGGCGCGCGTTCAGAAAAAGGATCGGATCCGAGAAGCCCTTCACCCGGCAATGAGACTCCAAAAGCCGGGCCTGGTTGATCGAGCCAAGGCGATCCTCAACGACCAGGACCAGGGCTTCCGCACCACAGCCCCGCGCCACGTCCGCCCAGTCCGAACCATCGCCGTCCACCGGCACCGCCAGCCCTCCCGCCCCCTCCACCAGGCGCCAGTCGCAAGGGGCCAGGGCCTCGATCGCTGCCAGCAGATCGGCCAGCGCCAGGCTCCGACCCTCCAGTCGAGCCGCCTCGAGCGGAGCGAGCGGGCGCGAGTAGCGAAAGAGCGTGACGCCCTCGACTCCCGCTCCTCCCACGCGAGCCGCCTCCTCGGCATCGCCCGGCTCCCCTTCCTGGCGGCCGGTCTCCAGGGGTTTGACCACCTGCACGCGCGCTCCGCCACGGGCGAGCACCCGCGCCAGGCGGCCCGTCACGTGGGTCTTGCCCACGCCCGTGTCGTTGCCGCTGATTAAAATAGTGCGCATGGAGGTCAGGCCTGCGCGTCCTCCGCGCAGTGTCCGTCACCCGTGCAGGCATGCGCCCAGGTGCCGTCGTCGCGCAGCGAATGCTCATGCACGTCCCCGGGGGCGCCGTCGCGCTCCTCCGGCCCGGCGCTCTGCGCCGGACGCAGGCCCAGCCTCTCCAGCAGCGCACGGTCCTTGTCGAGCCCCGGGTTCTCCGTCGTGAGCAGCCGATCCCCGGTGAATATCGAGTTGGCTCCCGCCAGGAAACACAGCGCCTGGGTCTCGTCGCTCATCTCGGTGCGGCCCGCGGAAAGCCGCACCACCGCGCGAGGCATAAGAATGCGGGCGGTCGCAATCGTGCGGACGAATTCGATCGAGTCCACAAAGGGACGGTCCTCCAGGGGCGTCCCCTCGACGGCGACCAGCGCGTTGATCGGCACCGAGTCGGGCTGGGGCTCGAGATTGGCCAGCTCCACCAGCAGCTTGAGGCGGTCGTCGACCGCCTCGCCCATGCCCAGGATGCCGCCCGAGCACACCTGCAGGCCGGCGGCCCGCACGTTCGACAGGGTGTCCAGGCGGTCGTCGTAGGTGCGCGTCGTGATGATGCTGGGGTAATACTCTCGGGATGTATCCAGGTTGTGGTTATATACGTCGCAGCCCGCCTGCTTGAGGCGCCGCGCCTGGTCGGGCGTGAGCATGCCCAGCGTGCAGCAGACCTGCAGGTCGAGGGCCTTCACCCCGCGCACCGTCTCCAGCACGCTGTCGAATTGGCGCCCGTCGCGGACACCGCGCCACGCCGCTCCCATGCAGAAACGCACCGAGCCGCCCTCCTTCGCCCGGCGCGCATCCCCGAGGATCGCCTCGGTCTCCATCAGCGCCTCGGCCTCCACGAACGTCGTGTTGCGCGAGCTCTGCGGGCAGTAGCTGCAGTCCTCCGGACACCCGCCCGTCTTGATCGACTTGAGCGAGCAAAGCATCACCTCGGCCGGATTGTGGTGCCGGTGATGCACCTCCTGGGCGCGGAGGATGAGAGTGGTCAGCGGAAGGCCGTAAAGGCGGCGCGCATCCGCAAGTGTGGGATGAGGGATGTCGTTGGTCATTGGAAATGGGTGAAGTCGGGCAGCCCTGGCGCGACGGCGTCGAGCGAAGCGCGCAGCGTCGTGATCAGGAAGCGAAGCTCGTCGTCCGAGATCGACGGGGGCGGCACGATCGGGATCGAGTCTCCGAGGGCCCGCAGAATGAGCCCGCGGCGCCGCGCCTCCAGGCACACGCGATGCCCGGCGCGCAGGTCGGCGTCCCAGCTTCGCCCCGCCCCCGCCGGGCGCAGGTCGAGGCACGCTGCGAATCCACGCTGCCGATACGCAGCCACGTTCGGATGCCCACCGAACGCCTCGCGAAGCTCCTCCCCAAGCGTTTGCGCGCGGCGACGCATTCCCTCCAGCACCCCCGGACGCCTCAGCTTCTCGATGTTCTTCAGCGCCACCGCCGAGGCCAGCGGGTTGCCCGTGAATGTCTGGCCATGGAAAAAAGTCCGGCGCTCTGACGTCGCGCCCAGGAAAGCCTCGAACACGGCCTCGGACGTCAGTGTCGCCCCGAGCGGCAGATAGCCCGCCGTGAGTCCCTTGGCCAGGCACACGAAGTCGGCCTTGACGCCCTCCGCCTCGCTCACGAGCAGCTCCCCCAGCCGTCCAAAGGCCACAAAGATCTCGTCGAGGATCAGGTGCACACCCTCCGCCCGGCAGCGTTGCGCCACCGCCGCGACGAAACCCGGCGGCTGCTGCCGCATGCCCGCCGCCCCCTGCACTGAGGGCTCCAGCACCAGACACGCCGTGTGCCTCCCGTGTTCGGCCAGATACCTGTCCAGCCAATCAAGACTTCGCGCCGCGTCGCTCTCCCGCACCTCGCCCGCGCATTCCTCGTGCACCGGTGCCGGCATGCGCTCCACACGATACAGCCACGGCGCAAACCGATCATGAAACCCCTGCGCCCCACCCAGCGCCATGGTTCCGAAACTGTCGCCGTGATACCCGTGCTCCATCGCAACGATCCGACGCCGCTCCCCCCGCCCCGTGAGCTGCCAGTATTGCAGCGACTGTTTCACCGCCACCTCCACGGCCATCGCTCCACAATCAGAGAAAAAGACCCGCGAAAGCCGGCCACTCGTCAGGCCCGCCAACGCCGCCGACAGCGCCGACGCCGCATCGTGGTTCAATCCCAGCATGGTCGCATGCGCCAAACGCCCCAATTGGGCCCGAAGCGCGTCGTCCAGCTCCTCATCCCCATGCCCATGCACATTCGTCCAGACCGACGCGTTCCCATCCAAATACCGCCGGCCCTCCCCATCCTCCAACCAACACCCCTTCCCACGCACCACATGCAGCCGCTCCGCATCCAAGTACTCGCGCATCTGCGTGTAGGGATGCCATGAATTGTTTATATCATTATTATCTACAATATTTTCCACCTACTTGTTAGTTGGTTATTTTAGACATATTACCTAATTATCGATTAATCGCCAACCCATTCTTTTGCTGCCTCTTCCAATTATGTGTTATTGACCAATCTATGAGAATTAACAATCGGTCCCGGAAGTCAGGCTCCACTGCCCTGCGCGGCGCGCAGTCAGCCTTGTTTCGCCTGTCCCTTCGGGGGCTCCTGCGGGGGCCGGGACGCCTCCGGTGCGAAGTGCTTGTGTTTTTCGCGTTTTTCGCGGGCATTCCCATCCTGCTCATCGGATGAAGCTCGAGCCCGAAAAACCGCCCATCACCGGGGAAACCCTGGATTCCCTCACCCTGCGTCTCAAGGAGCACGGAGAGCCGGTCTTCCGCGCGCGCCAGATCCTCGACTGGGTCTACAAGAAACGCGCCCGCTCCTGGGATGAGATGAGCAATCTTCCCAAAGCCCTCCGCGCCTGGCTCGCCGAGTCCTTCGATTTCGATCCCGCCACCCTCCTCCACGGCAAACAGTCCATGGACATCACGGACAAGCTGCTGCTCGAGCTGCGCGATCGCTCCCTGATCGAGACGGTGATCATCCGAGCCCCCCAGGACGGGGTCGGCCTGGAGCATTCCCGAAAGACGATCTGCATCTCCACCCAGGTCGGCTGCGCCATGGGCTGCGTCTTTTGCGCCAGCGGCCTCGCCGGCCTCAAGCGCGACCTGTCCGCCGGCGAGATTGTCGCCCAGCTACTCCACGTGTGTTATCGCGAAGATGCCCGCACCCCCCGAGCCCGCGCCGAACTCGCCTCCTTCGACAACATCGTCGTCATGGGCATGGGCGAGCCGCTCGCCAATTA
This sequence comes from bacterium, assembly GCA_021782105.1. Classification (GTDB taxonomy): domain Bacteria; phylum Verrucomicrobiota; class Verrucomicrobiia; order Opitutales; family Opitutaceae; genus MWDT01. The sequence continues at coordinate 2,999 of JAJXVO010000126.1, read as the reverse complement.
CGACGCCCTGATCAAGGCCCTCTCCATCGTGAACGCCGAGTGGGGCCTGGGCTTCGGCGCCCGACGCATCACCGTCTCAACCAGCGGCCTCGTCCCGAAAATCCTGAAACTCGCCGACGAGCAGCTCGGCTTCCGCCTCGCCATCTCCCTGCACGGCGCCACCGACGAGGTCCGCGAAAAGATCATGCCCGTCAACAAGGCCTATCCCCTCGCCAAACTCATCCCCGCCGTCCGCGCCTTCTCCGAAAAACACGGCCGCATGATCACGCTCGAGTTTATCCTCATCGAGGACGTCAACGACTCGCTCGACCAGGCGGAGCGGCTGACCGAGATCGCCCGCGATCTGCACGCACACGTCAATCTCATCCCCTACAACACCGTCGAGGGCCTGCCCTGGAAACGTCCAAGCGTCGCACGGCAGGAACGTTTCGTGTCAGTGCTCGAGGACGCGCGCGTCTCCGTCACCCTGCGCCGCGAAAAAGGCCACGACATCGAAGCCGCCTGCGGTCAGTTGCGCCTGAAGACCGAGCGCGATCGCGCCGAAGTCTCCCCGTGAACTCAAGCCACACGGTTGTATTTGAACCACGGACACAGAGATCACGGAGAACCGGGTTACAGAGGGAAATTCGCACAGAAATTTTTCACCTCTAAGTTGAGCCACGAAACCATCCGACTTTCAGTTATATTGCTCTGTGTCCTCTGCCTGTCCGGCGTAGCCTTGGCAAGGCCGGATGTCTTTGTAATTCAAATACACCTGCGATAAGGTTCAGTTGTCGCCGCCGTGATGCAGGATCGCGAGTTCGGCACGCCGCAGGTGCTCGGCAAGACCATCCGCCAGCACCGACTTCTCCAGCAAATCGTCCACTCCCGCCTCCAGCGCCTCCTGCTTTCGCTGGGGCGCACCGAGATTGCTGGAGATGAGAAGAAAATAGACCGCCTCCCCCCCGGCAGATCGGATCCGGCTGCACAGCTGCAGCCCGTCCGTCACCGGCATCATCCAGTCGCTGACAATCAGGCTCGCACAAAACTCCGTCTGCACCTGCCAGGCCTCCTCACCGTCGCAGCACGAGCGCACGTCGTAGCCAGCCTGCGCGAGAAGTCTCGCGACCACGCATCGCACGACCGGATCATCGTCGACCACCAGCGCCCTCATGGTTCCGCTTCTTGGTCGCGCTCCTCCAGCGCGCCCTGCAGACGTTTCCAGGCCTGCTCAACCTGTTCGAGGCCCGCGGTGACCGCAGGCCAGTCTGCCTCGGACGCCGAAAGTTCGAGCGCTTTGACGAGCACCTGCATCTGACGGGCACCGAGGCTCGCCAGACTGCCCACAAATCCATGGCTCAACCGCGCCACCTCGACGGCATCCTGGGAGCGGATCGCCGCACGCAGGTTGGTCATGCGCACCGGAGTCTCACGCCGAAATATCAGCGACAGTTCGTGGAACAGCGTCGTTTTGCCGTTCACCTTGAGGGCTTTGCGCTGCGCAATATGCCGGGAGTCGAGGACTTCGATGCGCGATGTGGAGTCGGATCCCTGGACTTTGTTCATAGGCAGAGGAGATGTGACTACGAGAGTCCTGTTATCCAGTGTGGCCGTGTCACGAGACATGCGGGCTAGGATGGTTTTCGGCCGTTGAGCGGACAGCTCTAACACTACCCAGTTTTGTACGTAGTTTCCAGAGTGGCGGGCGATTTACGGAATTTGTTCCCGGTCGGCACCCCTGTCCGGCTCCCGGAACCGGACACACCGACAAAACGGCCCGCGACACGGTACGTGGCGCGGGCCGAAAGAGGCAAGGGCTGGAAGCCCGGTCACTTGACCTTCAGCAACTCCGGAATCGTCCAGGGCTTGGACCGGCTGACGGCCTTGCGTATTTCCGTCACCTGGGCTTCGGTGATCGCCGTGGCCTTGTTGCCCCACTCCTGGCGCACAAAGGTCAGCACTGCGGCAATCTGGCGATCGGTCCAGTTGTAGCCGCCGCCCGGCACCTCGCCAAAGGCCGGCATCTGAACCAGACCGGGGAACGTCGTGCCCTTGACCGTGACGGGACCCGAGAGCCCAAACAGGACGATGCGAATGAGCCGCTGCTCGTCTCCCTGCGCCCACTCGGAGCCGGCCAGTGGAGGATACACGCCGGGAAGGCCCAGGCCGGTGGCCTGATGACAGTTCACACACGCGGACATGAACTGTTTCTTGCCGAACGCGACCATGTCGAAGGCCTTGGGCTCCGCGGGCAGCGCCGAGGCTGCATAGGCGCGCGAGTTTTCATTATAGACCTTCGCGGAAAAATCGCCCGCGTAGCGATCCAGATAAATGCCCGCAAAACAAAGCAGGAACGAGAAGGCCACCGAGATCGCATTCGGGATCCCGGACCCTCGGACCGCAGCCTTGTCGCCGGCCGGAACGTGCTTCGACAGCAGCGCCTCGTCCGTCTGGGCGGCCGACTCCTGGCGGGGGTTGTTGGAAGGGTTCTGGCTCATGTTAATTCGTGCCCTCCTTTGAGGGTTCCAGCGGCTGGGCCTCCGGATAGACGTAGTCCTGCTTGAGGCTCATCAGATAGGCGACCAGCACCCTCGCGTGATAGCTCGGAATCACCTGATACCCTTCGCCGACATTGACCGGCAGCGCCGTGGAAAGCGGCTCGCCGATGACCTTGCGACGGTGGAAGAGGAAAGTGTACGGCGGCATGCCGGCGCTGCCCAGGTAGAGCTGGGTCAGCAGGCGCGTCTCGTCCAGCCCCAGGCGCACGGCACGGGGGCCGAAATTGGTGAGGTCGGGTCCGCGACGCAGTTCGCCCAGCGGCGGGGTGCTCTCGTAGATGTAATCGCGCGCCACGCTCTGGCGCTTGCCCCATCCGCGCAGCGCGTCGTAGCCGAGCCCCGGGCGGCGCACTTCCTGCGTGTGGCAGGCCGCACAACCCAGGTTCTTGTAGACCTGCTCCCCCTCGGCGGCGATGCCCGCCTGGCGGTAGGGATAGAACTGCGATTCGAGCGTATCGTAGT
>JAJXVO010000125.1 GCA_021782105.1 bacterium | reverse complement strand
AAAACCATGGACCCTTTGCAAGCGATCCGACGTTGGGCGCATCGGGATAAAAACACCGGGGCCGACCGTCATGCGGAAGGCTAATATCCCGCCTGCCTCGGGACGGCACGCGTCTCCGCCGATCAGTCGTCGCGGCCAAAGAGTGTTTCCACATCCGCCGAATCGCCATTCACGGCGGGATGCGGGGGCAATTGCGTCCGAAACCAGGTGCGCTGCTTTTTGACGAGTCCCTGGGTGTTGCGACAGATTGCCGCCTCGAGACCTTGGGGAGGCGGGCCCGCATTGAGCGCCGCAATGATCTCGCGATAGCCGATTGCCGAGGCGGCGCTGGGGTTGCGCTCGATCCCAAGGGGTATCAGGCGCCGCACTTCGTCGACCAGGCCCGCCGCCATCATGGCCGACACCCTCGCCACGATCCGGCGATCGAGCTCCGGCCGATCGCGGTCGACCCGCACAAGTCGGACCTCCCAATCCGAAAACGCCGACGGCTGCCGCGCAAACGCCTCCGCAAGTTCCACAACCGTCCGGCCGGACGCCAGGCAGCGTTCGAGCGCCCGAACCACCCGGCGCGGATTGGCCGCGTCGAGCCTGCCAAGTCCGTCGGGGTTCATGGCCCGAAGCTCCTTCACCGCCTCTTCGTGCGTGAGCGCCCGCACGCGATCCCGAATTTCCGCCGACACCTCCACGCCGTCCGCAACCGGAGCGAGAAAACTCTTCAGATAAAAGCCGCTTCCCCCCGTCACGAGCACGCGCCGTCCCCGTGCCACGATCGATTCGGCAACCTCGCGGGCGGCGGCGACGAAACGTGTCACGTCCATCTGGTCCGTCACGTCGCAGATGTCGATGAGGTGATGCGGCACCCGCGAGAGCTCCTCGCGTGTCGGCTTCGCCGTGCCAATGTCCATGCCGCGATAAAACAGCAGTGAATCGCACGAAAGGATTTCCGCGTTGAAACGTTCGGCCCAGCGCAGTGCGAACTCGGTCTTTCCAACGGCCGTGCAGCCGGTGAGGATGCGGATTACGCGGCCCGGAGTGCGAAGGGCGTTCGAGGACATCGTCGCTCGACGAGACGACAGTACGCCGGCCGCGCTAGGCGCCGCGCCGGGTGCCGGCCAGCAGGTCCGCCGCGACCTTAGCCAGGCCCGGGCCGATCGCCGTGCGGGCGGAGAGGTTCTGGGCGATGACGTTCACAAGGGCGCTGCCCACCACGACGCCATCCGCATGCGCGGCCACAAGCGCCACATGCTCGCGCCGCGATACGCCAAAACCCACGACCACAGGCAGCGTCGTATGCCGCCGGATGCGTGCCATGGCCTCCGGAATGCCCGAGGCCATCTGGGCGCGCATGCCCGTCACTCCCTCGCGGGAGACGTAGTAGATGAACCCCGTCGCGGCCTCAGCAATACGGGGAAGGCGCTCCTCCGAAGTGGTCGGTGCAACAATGAACACGGTGTCCACACCACAGCGCCTGCAGTGCCCGAGCAATTCGCCGGCCTCCTCCGGCGGGAGGTCGAGTGTGAGCAAGCCGTCGACGCCCGCCGCCTTGGCGGCCTCGACATAGCGTCCGACTCCATTGGTGAAGACGAGGTTGTAGTACGTGTAAAAGACGATCGGCGCCTGGGGAAACTCGGCGCGCAGCCGGCTCACCAGCTCGAACACCCGCGCGCTGTTCATGCCGCTTTCGAGTGCCCGCTGAGCGGCCAGCTGGTTCACCAGACCGTCGGCGAGCGGATCCGAAAACGGCACTCCAAGCTCGAGGATGTCGATGCCGCTCCGAAGCAGCGCCCGGCAGGCTTCGAGCGAGGTCTCAAGATCGGGATCGCCGGCACACAGGTACGCAACGAAGGCTGCACGGTTCTCGCTACGGGCGCGGGCGAAGGCTTGGGCGATGCGGGACATGGCTCGTCCTATCGCCTCAGAATTCCGGCGGGGGGCAACGCTTTTCTGATCCCGGCGCCAGCCCCGGCACCACAAGCCCCCGGGTAAACACACGTCCGTTTAACCCAGAGTATCGAGCAGCGCGCCCGGAAGATCCGGGAACCGATACACGAAGCCGCGCTCCCGGAGCACCGCCGGCAGCGCCCGGCAGCTCGCAAGCAGGGTCTCCCGCGCCATCTCCCCCAAAGCCAGCGTGAGCAGCGCCGCCGGCACCGGCATCCAGGCGCGACGCGAGAGCGACGCAGCCAAGGTCGCGGCAAATTGTTCGTTGCGAAGCGGGTCCGGACTCACCGCGTTGACGGGACCCGACACCGACGGCTCGGTCAGGATAAACAGGATCGCACGCACCAGGTCCTCGCTGGATATCCAGCTCATCCAGGCGCGGCCGTCCCCCAGCTTGCCTCCCAGTCCCAGTCTGAAGAGCGGCAGCATCTTTGCGAGCGCTCCTCCCCGTCCGCTCATCACGACGCCAATCCGCAGACATACCACACGCGTGCCCGAGTCCGACGCCTTCATCGCCTCCGCTTCCCAGTCGACACAAAGCCTGGCAAGAAACCCGCTACCCGCCGGCGATTTCTCTGTGAGCACCTCGCCGCCGCGGTCCCCGTAGATGCCGACGGCCGATGCATTCACAAGCACGCGCGGCCGCGATGCCGCGGCCGCCAACCCGCGCACCAGCGTACCCGTGCTTCGGATGCGGCTGTCGCGAAGTTCGCTCCGGCGGACTGCCGTCCACCGTCCCGCCGCCACATTGCTGCCACAAAGATTCACCACCGCATCGACCGAGTCGAACACGCCCGCAGGCAACGTGCCGGCCACCGGATCCCAGACCGCGGTGCCCGGCTCCCCGCCTCCCTCGCGCACGAGCCGCAGGACATCGTGGCCCTCGGCCTTCAGGCGCGGCACAAGGACGGAACCAACCAGACCCGTGGAACCTGCGACGACGATCTTCATGAGATGGGTAGACCTTCCGTATCGGAACTTTGCTCCCCAAGCACGCCCTATCCTGGGACCGCCCACCGGCGGCGCATGGCGATGGCCGGTTCTTAGGGCCGCGCCTTGATCGACTGCAGCGCCGCCAGCGCCGCCCTCCGCGCCTCCGCATGATCCACGATCGGCCTTGGATAACTGCGCCCTAGCTCCACACCTCCGGCGTCCAGGGTCGCTGCGTCTGCCTCCCAGGGACGATGCACAAAGGCCGGGGACAGCCCCCCAAGCTCCGGAACCCACGCCTTCACGTAGGCCCCCTCGGGATCGAACTTCTCACCCTGAAGAACCGGATTGAAGATACGAAAATAGGGTGCCGCGTCCGCTCCGCAGCCCGCCGTCCACTGCCAACCGAGGGTGTTGTTCGCCAGATCGGCATCCACGAGAGTGTCCCAAAACCACCGCGCCCCCTCGCCCCATGGCAGGCGAAGATGTTTCACCAGAAACGACGCAGCAATCATGCGGACTCGATTGTGCATCCACCCCGTCGCCCACAATTCTCGCATGCCCGCGTCCACGATCGGATACCCGGTCTTCCCCCTCTGCCATGCGCGCAGCAGGCGTTTTCCGGGATCCTCCGCCCACGGGAATCGCTCATATTCGCTCCGCAGCGGTGCCTCGGGCGTGCGCGAAAAATGGTAGAGCAGATGATGCGCGAATTCCCTCCAGCCAAGCTCCGCAAGAAAACGCCGCTCACCCTCGCTCGAGGGAAACACCCCCGTCTCCGCATTCCGCTCCTTTACCGCCGCCCACACCTGCCGAGGTCCGATCTCGCCAAAATGCAGCGCCGCCGACAGACGGGAGCTTCCCCGCAGCGCGGGAAAATCCCGATCCTTCGAGTATCGGTCGATGCGGCCCGACACAAATTCTCTCAAGGCATCCCGCGCCCCCTGTTCACCCGGAGTCCAGCGCGCCGCAAATCCATCCGCCCAGTCCCGACCGGGAAGCAGGCCGAGGCTCTCCAGCGTTTCGCCGCGCGGCAGCCGCGCCGCCGGCCACCAATCCGGCCGCCCCACCGCCACCGGATCCGGTATCTCGAGCTCCAGACAATGCCGCCAATACGGCGTGAAGACCTGAAAGGGCCCGCCCTGCTTGTTGGTTACCGCCTTCGGCTCGAAAAGCAGCGACGCAGCGAAACCGGCAGCCTCGATGGCCTCCGAACCCAGCCGGGCCATGATCGCCTCTTCAAGCGCGACAGACGCAGGCTCGTAACGGCGATTCCAGTACACCGCTCCCGCCCCGGTTTCGGCCACGAGTCTTCCAAGCACCTCAGCGGAGTCTCCAGCGCGGAAAATGAGCCCGCTCCCGTTCGCCCGAAGCGAGGCGTCGAGCGCACCAAGCGAGTGATGCAGCCACCAGCGCGAGGCCCCGCCGGCCGCCCACGCCCCCTCCCCGGCGCGATCCTCGATGTAGACAGGTACCACTTTCCCACCCCGCCTGGCCGCGGCCGCCAGCGCCGGATTGTCGTCCAGCCGAAGGTCCCTCCTGAACCAAACCAGTATGGGTGCAGGGCTCATGATTCAGGATGGATGGGTTTTCATGTGGCTGCGGGGCGCCTCGCGACACACGGAAAACGTTTTGTCCGCGCGTGCAACCCGGAGCGTCAGGTCCTCAACGCACGAGTCCCGGCATGGGCACCGACGAGAGCCGGTCGCCGGCAGGCACCGGGAAGCCTCGCAAAAATTCCGCCGCCGGCAGCATCCGCGCCCCCGGCCGCTGAAGTTTCAGCAGCCTCAACACGCCGCCCCCCGCAGCCACAAGCAGCCCCTCAGCATCATGTCCGAGCACGCAACCCGCCTCGACGCCCGCAGGCGCCACCTCGGGCAACGCCTCGGCGAGCCCGATCCTGACCGCCTGGCCGTGAATCGGAACCGAACACACCGGCCAGGGATACAGCCCGTTGATCCGCGCCGCCAGCACGGCCGCCGGAGCCGAAAAATCGAGCCCGCCGTCCTCCTTGGTCAGTCGGCGGCAGAATGTCGCACGCGATCCATCCTGCGCCACAAACTTCAGGCTCCCGTCCGCTATCCGGGGCAGCGCACGTTCCATGAGCGGCACACAGGCCGTCGCCAACCGCTGCTCCACGTCGAGCGCAGTGTCGCGCGGCCCGATCGACACCCGCTCCACCTCCGCCACCGGACCCGCATCCAGCTCGCGCACGATGCGCATCAGGCTCACCCCCGTCTCCCCGCACCCGCTCGCCACCGCCGTCTGGATCGGCGATGCCCCCCGCAGCGCCGGCAGAAGCGACGCGTGGAGATTCACGGTTCCCAGTCGCGGCGACGCGATGAACGCATCCTTCAAAATGTGACCGTACGCCATCACAAGCCCCAGGTCCGCACCCAGCCCGGCATACTCGCCCCGCACGTCCTCGGTGAGCTTCTCCGGCTGAAACACGGGGAGCTTCCGCGCCAGCGCCCAGGTCTTGATTGCGTTCGCCTGCACCTTCTGGCCGCGTCCGACGGGCCGGTCGGGCTGCGTGTAGACCGCAACCAGTTCGCCATGGGCCCGGCCGGAGCCGGCGATCCACTCGAGCATCGGCAGCGCAATGCCGTCAGAGCCTAGAAAAACGATCTTCATGGAGAACGAGGATGCGAGGAGCGTGAAACGAGGAGTATGAATCCGGAAATTGAAGTACGAAGGCGACGGAGCATCGCGAGGCGGATTGGATCCGGGCTGCAGAACGGCGTTTCGAAAGTGAAGAGGCAGGCGGCATTAACCTCGGATTTCCCTCATCGAAACGCTCGTCGTTCCCTTCTGTTCAAGCCACTGGAAGCATTCCCGATTCCGGCTTCGCGCTCCTCGCTTCTTTTCCCTCAGTCCTCATCGATCTCCGCCTGCTTCCACTTCGGGAGAGGCCGTCCGGACTCGTCGTGATCGCGATTCGCACCGTGGATCGAGGCCCGCAGGCCACCCTTGGGCTTGCCCACGAGGTCGAAATAGATCGGGCATCCTTCGAGGTCGAACTCCTTCACCAGGCCGGACTCGAGATAACGCCGGTAACTCTCCGACAACTGCTCCTCGCGGTTGCAGAAGATGCGAATGCGGTAGGGCCGGTTGCCGGTCTGCACGGCATAGTAGACGCGGAAGCGCTTGTTGGCGATGGACGGCGGAGGAACACGCTCGGCGAGCTCGCCGAGCGTTTCGTTCAGCCGCGCCGTCGGGAGTTTCTTGTCCAGCGACCGGTGCAGCTTCACCGCCGCGTTCAGCATGCGGTCGATTTCGTATCCACTCATCGCCGACACGAAGATGACCGGCGAGCCCGGGGTGAAGAACAGCCGCTCGAACAGCGCCTTCTCATACTTCTCCCGATATTCGCGCTCGTTGTCGTACCCCTGGATGCCCGCCGGATCCTTGAAGGCCTTGTGCACCAGGTCCCACTTGTTCACGACGACCACGATGGGCTTGCGCTCCTTGGTCGCCTCGCCGGCGATGGCCTTGTCCTGGTGCGTGATGCCGTCGATCGCGTCGACCACCATGAATATCACGTCCGCACGCTGGATGGCATCGAGCGAACGCAGCCGCGAGAAATACTCGATCGGCGAGGCCAGCTTGGTCGCGGCCTTGATGCCCGCCGTGTCGATCAGACTGAAGGGATACATCTTCCCGTCACGGCCCTTGAAATGAAAGTCGATCTCCACGGCGTCGCGGGTCGTGCCGGGTATGGGGCTGACGATCAGGCGGTCGCTCTCCAGCAGCCGGTTGCCCAGGGAGGATTTGCCCACGTTGGGCCTCCCGATGAAACACACGCACAGCGGCGCATCCGGGGCGCGGGCACCCTCCTCCTCCGCCGGCACCGGACCGAGGGCGGCCAGGATGGCCTCGCGCAGGTAATCCTCCCCCCGTCCATGTTCCGCGGATACCATCATGGGCTCGCCGAGCCCGAAACGGTACACCGGCGCCAGTTCGGCCTTCCCCTCGTCAAAATCCACCTTGTTCGCCACCACGATGACCTTCTTGTTCGCCCGCCTCAGGGAGGCAGCGATGGTCTCGTCGAGGTTCGTGACGCCCTCGCGCCCGTCGATCACGAAGAGCACGAGCGTGGCAGCCTCGATGGCGAAAGCCACCTGCTGTTCCGAAGCCGCAACGAGCTGGCGGGGCGTCTCGCCACCCTTCAGCCCCAAGCCGCCGGTGTCGAGCAGGGTGTAGCCGCCTTCCTTCACCTCGGTCGAGATGACGTCGCGCGTGACTCCGGGCTGGTCGTGGACGATGGAAATCCGTTTGCGCGCCAGCCTGTTGAACAGGCGGCTTTTGCCCACATTGGGACGTCCGACAATGGCGACGATACGAGACATGCCCGCTAGGATCGGGAAGCGGCGGGCGGGAATCGAGAAGGAAATAGCCCCCAGCCAGAAAGGAACCCTAGCCGCGCGATTCCGGAGGCTTCGCCGAGGCCAGCCCCTGCACGTAGCGCTCGATCCGGTCGGAGGCCAGGATCAGTTGCTCATAGCTCGTGGCAAAACAGGCCCGGACGAAACCCGAGCCGTTCGCGCCAAACGCCGTGCCCGGCACGACCGCCACACGCTCCGCCTCGAGCAAACCGACCGCGAAGTCACGCTCGTTCTTCCCCGTCGAAGTCACGCACGGGAACGCGTAAAAACTCCCCCGCGGAAGATGGCATGCCAGACCGATCTCGTTGAAACGGCGCACGATGAAATCGCGGCGGCGGTGATACTGGTCGCGCATCTTCTTCATGCCGTCCTCGCCGCGGACCAGAGCCTCGATGGCCGCCTCCTGGCTGACGATCGAGGCGCACATCATTGAGTACTGGTGCACCTTCATCATCGCATCCACCAGCACCGCCGGGCCGCACGCGTAGCCGATGCGCCAGCCGGTCATGGCAAACGCCTTGGAAAAGCCGTGCAGGAAAATCGTGCGCTCCTTCATCCCCGGCAGGCTCGCGATGCTCACATGCACGCCGTCAAAGGTGAGCTCGGAGTAGATCTCGTCGCTGAGCACCAGCAGGTCCTTCTCGACGCAGAACCGCGCGATGTCCTCGAGCTGTGCACGGCTGCAGGTGCCGCCGGTCGGGTTGCAGGGCAGGTTCAGGACCAGCAGCTTGCAGCCGGGCTGCCACGCGGCCCGGAGCGACTCCGCCGTGAGCGCAAAATTGTCCTTGGCGAAGGTCGGCACCGGCACCCCTATGCCGTGCGTGAGCGTCACGCTCGGATGATAGCTCACGTAACAAGGCTGATGATACAGCACCTTGTCGCCCGGGTTGATCAGGGCCCGGAAGGCGATGTCGAGCGCCTCGGACACGCCGACCGTAACGATGATCTCGTCCTCGGGACGGTAGCCGATCGAAAAAGTCTTCTCCACGTACGACGAAATCGCCCGGCGAAGCTCGATCAGCCCCAGGTTCGACGTGTAGTGGGTCTTCCCCTTCTCCAGTGCGTAGATCGCTGCCTCGCGAATATGCCACGGCGTGTCGAAGTCGGGCTCGCCGATGCCCAGCGAGATGACGTTGGTCATCTTCGCCACGATCTCAAAAAAATCGCGAATGCCGGACTTCGGCAGGTCGACGATGTGGTTGGCGACAAAACGTTTGGGATCCATGGGTGTGGGGCGCGTGCGGCTCGGCCCCCGCCCCTGCGTTCATCGTGCAGGGGCCGTCGGGGCCCTGGCCTGGGTTGCGTCAGGGAACGATCTTGAGCCGGCCATTCTCCTCCGAAGGGAGATCGAGCAGGTAGCCGCCCTCTTTGTAGGAACGAAGCATGAAATGCGTGCTGGTCGACAGCACGCCCTCGAGCGAGGACAGCTTCTCGGACACGAAGCTCGCAACCTTCTGCAGGCTCGGTCCGGTGACGAAAATGAGCAGGTCGTAGGCCCCCGACATCAGGTAGCAGGATTCCACCTCGTCGAAGCGGCTGATCCTGTCGGCCATGCGGTTGAACCCGCCCCCGCGCTCCGGCGTGATCTTCACCTCGATCACAGCCCTGACTGCGGCTGCTGCTGCGGCTTCACGGGACAGATCGAGCACCGGACGCCAGCCGAGGAAGATTTTCTCTTTCTTCAACTGTTCCAGTTGCCCGTTGATTTCAGCCTCCGACAAGCCCGACACCTGCGCCATTTGGGCAGTGGTCAGATGCTCGCCTTCGATCAACAGCTTCAGAACAGGGTTCATAGGTGCGCGGGTTTAGTCGGAAAGCCAGTGACTTGACCAGACCGAAATTGGGCCGCCTCCACAATAACGGCGCATTCCCGGCAGGAATCACGGAAAAGAACCCGCCGATCTCGGCCCCCCTCCCAACCACGGTCTAGTCCGTCCGAAGCGCCTGCACCGGGTCCACCCGCGTCGCCCGAAGTGCCGGGAACACGCATGCCACGAGAGCGACGATCGCCAGCAATACAACCACCCCCGCGAAGGTCGGCACATCAAAGGGACTCACCCCGTACAGGAACCCCGACAGCAGCCGCGTGACCAGCAGGGCGGCCACCAAACCGATGGCAATCCCGGCGCCGACCACTGCGATGCCCTGCCCCAGCACCAGCCGCACGATGTCGCGCCGCCCCGCCCCCAGCGCCATGCGTATCCCAAACTCCGATATCCGCTGGCTCACGGCGTAGGCCATCACCGCGTAGATGCCCATCGCCGCCAGGACCAGCGCAACCACGCCCATCAGCGTGAGCATGAAGGACGCCACCCGCGAGCCGTAGGTCGCCGCCATTGCGTACTCCCTGAGCGTGGTGATCTGGCGCACGTCAACCCGTGGATCGATATCTGTCACCGCCTTGCGCAGAGCCGCCGCGTAGCGAAGCGGATCGCCCCCCGTGCGCAGCGACACACCCAAATCCAGCTCCGGCACGCCCTGCCGGTAGGGAAAATAGAGATGCACCCTCGGCGCCTCGCCAAGGTGGTAGTAGGCTATGTTCCGCACCACCCCCACCACGGTGCGGTCGGCGCCCTGACTCCGCAGCACCCGGCCCAGCGGATCCTGCCCCGGCCAGAATCGCCTCGCGAGCGCCTGGTTGATAATCACGACCCGCGGGGACGACGCATCGTCGGAGTCGTTAAAATCCCGACCCTCGACCAGTGTCATGCCCAGCGTGTCAAAGAAATGGGGCGACACCAGCGTACGCTCGCAGGTGGGATCCTCGCCGACCGGACGCGCCCGTCCGCTGACACTGGCGTCGGTGCCCTTGCATCCCGAAAAACCGAGGGGATAGAAGCTCGCAAGCGACGCCGCTTTGACGCCGGGGACCTTCTCCAGCGACCCAAGCAGACGATCGTAGAAAACCTTTCCTTGCGCCTCGCTGTAACCGTAGCTGCCGAGGTTCAACGAGCCGAGCAGCACCCCGTCCGGATTGAATCCAGGGCTGATCGTCGCGGCCTTGCGCATGCCCTTAATGCAAAGGGCCGCACAGACCAGCAGGACGATCGATAGCGCGACCTCCGCCATCACGAGCGCCTTGCGCACACGGTGGTGCGCCGCTCCGACGGAGGATCTCCCGCCATCCTTGATCGCGGCGCCGACATCCCGCGCCGAAAACTGAAACGCGGGCACCAAGCCCACGCCGACTCCGACGAAGATCGAGAGGCCGGCGATGAATAGAACCGTCACCGGATTGATGCCGAAATTCAGGAGGTTGGCCGGTAGGTCCGTTCCCGGAATCAATGCTCCCAGGAGACCGACCGTCCAAAAAGTCAGGAGCAGACCGCCGCACCCACCCAGCAACGCGAGGATGAGACTCTCGACAACGAAGAGCCGCACGACCTGCAGCCGCGAGGCACCGGTCGCAAGGCGTATGGCCGTCTCCTTGCTGCGGCGCACGGCTCGCGAAAGAAGGAGGTTGGCGACGTTGGAGCAGACGATGAGCAGAACCAGCGCGCTCACGCAAAGCATGAGCCGAAGGGCGGGCAGGAGTATCCACTGGGCGCCATACGGCGCATCCGCCAGGGCCAGCACCTGGTGCTCGGCGCCCTGATTGCTCCGCGGGTACTCCCGATCGAGGCGCGCATTCACGGCATTCACGGCGGCCTGCGCCTGGGCGATCGTGACGCCCGGTTTCAAGCGGAAGAGATTGTGAAATGCCCTCGATCCCCGCCAATCGAGGTAGCTGCGGTCGTAGTTGAAGAACGTCCCGCATTGCCCCAGCGGCGCCCAACAGTCGAACGACACCCCGGTCATCGACCCCACAAACCCGGCCGGTGCGACGCCGATGATCGTGACGGGGTGGCGGTTGATCTCGATCTTGCGTCCAATGACCGAACCAGAGGCATCGAACCTGCGACGCCACAAGGCCTCGCTGATGACCACGACCGGACCGTCGCCAAATGCCACCCCCTCGCCCGGCAGGAACCCACGGCCAAAAATGGGCTTCACGCCAAGCAGGTCGAAAAAGTTCGGCGAAACAACCTGCGCGTAAATCCAGTCGGCATGGTGCTGACCCTCCATGTACACCGGACCTATCTGCGACACCTCGCCGCCCGCAAACAC
>JAJXVO010000124.1 GCA_021782105.1 bacterium | reverse complement strand
GAGGCGGACGAATACGGGGCGGCCGGAGAAATTTCGAAGCTCGCAGCGCCGGAGGAAACCGTAGCGCTCGGAGCTGGACCAGCCGTAGCGGAAGGCCAGGCCCAGCGTCGGATGGATCTCCTCGAAACACACGCGGTCGCCCTCGATACTCTTGTACAGATTGCGCTGCACGGCGTGGACACGCGTGGTGTGTGTGGCGAAGGGCTCCCAAAGGACTTGGGTTTCCCCGGAGTGAACCCAGAGCGCCGTGAAGGGTCCGGTGTGGCCGGGACTGTCGTAAAGGCGGTCAACCGTCTTGTACGGGAACAGTGCATGCTCGGCGTCGATGCGGCCGGCGGTCAGGCCTCCATTGCTGGCGAGAAACATCCACAGGTCCGAGGCGCTGACGACGTTCATGAAGAACGGCGGCAGGCGGTCGCAGTGCGCGATCCGGTAATATCGCCCACCGAATCGGTCCACGAATTCGCCCGACACCTCGGATGCGGTGTGACGTCGGGATTGGGTCTGCGCAGGGGACTCGGGCAGAATCATCGAGAGAGGGGGGCGGAACCGACGTAGGTCTGGATGGCGTGTCCGGGAATGAAGCAGCCCAGGCGGCTGCCTTCGACCTCGAGAGTGAAGGGCTCGGGCGCGTCCGCCGGGTTGAAGACGATGATTGCCAGGCTGCCGTCCGAGTTCTGAAACGCGATCGACTGCAGGGGGCCGAGTGCGGCCGTCGAGCTGATGCGCTGTGCGCCCGGGTGGACGAACTTGCTGAATTGGCCGATGTAATAGAAGGAGCTCTGGAAGGTGATCTCGCCCGACTTGAGATCGACGATCACGGGCGCATCGCAGAGATTGCCCACGTGGTTTGGTCCACCTGAGGAGTCGAGGACCATGTTCCAGTCGATCCATCCGCAGACCCAGTTGCGCAGGTCGCCGATCATGTTGCGCGCATAACGTTCGCCGCGGTCCCATTTCCCGAGTTTCACACCGCCCTCCCAGCAGCCCTCAGTGAAGAGGATGTGCTTGTCGGGGAATCGGGCGTGCAGGCGCGAACTGGCGGCGAAGTCCTCGCTCACGTACCAATGCAGCGCGGAGCCCCAGACGTAGCGCGCGGCGGCGGGATCGCTCAGGATCGTGCCGGCGCGTTGGTCGAGGATGTCGCGGTTGTGGTCGTGGACGAGCAGGTGGACGCCGTCCAGGCCGGCCGCGTGGAGTGCCGGCCCGAGGTGGTCGCGGACGAAGTCGCGCTCCTGGTCGGCGGTGTACAGGCACGATTCCCAGACCTGATTTGCGGCGGGTTCGTTCTGCACGGTGAGAGCCCAGACAGGAATGCCTTCCCTGGCCTTGAGCTCCTCCACGAATTTCACCACGAAACGGGCCCAGACCTCACGGCAGTCGGGACGCAATTCGCCGCCATGGGTCATCTCGCCGTTGGTTTTCATCCAGGCCGGCGGACTCCAGGGCGAGAAGAGGAAGCGGATGTGGGCGCCCGGCGTTGCGATCGCCTCGTGCAGCACGGGCATCAGCCAGCGCCGCATCGGCGCCAGCGTAAAGTGCTTCAGCGCCATGTCACCGGGCGTGTCGTCGAGCGACCAGGTTGAAAGCGAGAAATCGCAGCTGTTGATGTGCGATCGGACCAGCGTGTAGTCGAGGCCTTCGACCGGATTGAAATAAGCCTGGAGGATCTCCGCGCGGCGGTCTTTTGGCAGCTGGGCGAGCACCCACGCCGTCGATTCCGTGAGGGCGCCGCCGAAGCCCTCGATCGTTTGATAACGTTCACCCGGGTTGCAGACGATTGCGCCCCCGGCCGGAGCATCCGCAATGGGACGCGGCGGCGTGATGGGCGTGAGCCGATGCCCGTTGTCGCGGGCCGTTTCGATCAGGGTCCAGGAGCGGGCCAGGGGCATCGATGGAGAGGGGGAGGAGGCTGTGCAGGAGAGGGCAAGAAGCAGGGATGCTCCCGCCGCGATGGCGGCAGACATCAGCCGGGAGCGGGGTGGGGCGGGTAACACGCGCATGGCAACGCAGAAAGCACCCCGGGAGCGCGATTGTAAAGAACAAAGGTGCATAAAAGTGCATAGTGTGTTCAGCTACACTTGGGATTGTTTCCACTCGAAGATCTTCCGATCAATGCATAAGAGCGATTCGTGTTTACTTCGGTTTCAGTTCCGTGATTCGCTCACCCTCGTCCACCCGCAGATGATCAACATCAATCAGCAAGTCATCGCCGATCGCCTGAAGATATCGCGCGCAACGGTTTCGCGCTGCTTCACGAACCACCCCGGGATCAATCCCAAGACCCGCGCGAAGGTTTTCGCCCTGGCGTCAAAAATGGGGTACACGCATTTCGAAAAGCGCGCGCCGGTCGGCGCCAGCCGCAAGTCGGCCCGGTCACTCGTGTTCGGTGTGCTCGTCTGCGTCGATCTTCCCAATTTCGACAACACGGCCTACGGCAACCCCGGCCAGGATCTGCTCAACGGCCTCTCCGACCTTGCCCGCAGCCAGCATGTGCGCCTCGACCTGCACTTTGTGCGCCCCGAGGACCTGCACCTCGAAAGTCCCTCCTACGCCCGCATCACCGCCTCGCGCCGCCGCATCTGGGACGGAGTGATCCTGATCTATCCGTTTCCCCGCTCGGTCGTCGACGAGCTGATGATCAAGTATCCGGTCGTGTCGCTGGTTGTCCAATACGCCGGCGCGGCGCTCAACTGTGTGGACGTCGACCACCACCGCGGCGTGGGCAAGCTCATCGATTATCTGTATTCGCGAGGTCACCGCAGGATAGGCTTTTTCACCTGGCACTACCCGGTCGACGCCGGCTGGTCCCGCCGCCGCTTCTGCGCCTACGTCGAGCGCATCACCGCGCTCGGTCTTCCGCTGCGCATGGAGGATGTCATCAACATCAGCCCTGATGAGGCCCTCTCCGCCGAGGCCGCCAGCGAGAAGGCTCTCTCGCGCATGAAGGATGGCGTCACCGCCTGGCTCTGCGCCGCCGACCATCAGGCCTACGATCTCGTGCGCTTTTTTCAGGCCAAGGGCATTCGCGTGCCCGAGGATATCTCCATCGCAGGCTTCGACGGCATCGCCCGCCCCGCCGGCGGCCCTCAGCTCAGCACGATCCAGATCCCGTTTCATCAAATCGGCGTGATCGGTGCCAAACGACTCTTCGATCTCATCCAAAAGCGTTTCGACCCGCCCCAGCAGATCCTGCTCGACTGCGATCTGAAGGAGGGCACGACCATCGCCCCGCCGGCCTAGGCGTTCCGCCGCGGGCCGTCCGGCCTTCCGGCAGCGCAGCGATGGCTCTCTCCCTTCGCGGTGTTGCCTTCGGCGCGTCCTCAGGCGATCTAGGAGCGCCCCCTCTTACGCCCATGCCCTCCCGCATCTTCTCCGTCCCGGCGTTGCGGCTCGCCCTCGCCGTCCTGCCGCTACTGTGTGCCTTCTTGTCCGCGAACGCATACCCGGCCGTCGCAAACGTCTACGCCCGTACCTCCGTCAATCTCGACGGCAAGTGGGCACGGATCATCGATCCCTACGACAACGGTTACTTCGACTACCGGCTCAAGCCCTTCGACGCCTCCCCGAATCCAACAGGCGGATACTTTCTCGACCGGCATCCAAGGGACAAGTCCGACCTGGTGGAGTACGATTTCGACACGAGCCCGACCCTGATGGTCCCGGGCGACTGGAATTCCCAGGATCCTAAGCTGTTCTACTACGAGGGCACCGTCTGGTACCGCCGGCTGTTCAACGCGCCCTCCTCCGCCCCCGGCACGCGGCTGTTCGTCTATTTCGGGGCGGTCAACTACGAGGCTGACGTGTACCTCAACGGCCATAAGCTCGGCAAACACGTTGGAGGTTTCACGCCCTTTTCCTACGAGGTCACCGGCCTGCTGCGGCCCGTCGGAAACTCGCTGATCGTTCGCGTCAACAACGCGCGACACCGCGATGCCGTGCCCACGGTCAACACCGATTGGTGGAACTACGGCGGCATCACCCGCGATGTCCTCCTCGTCGAGACGCCCTCGACCTACATCTCCTCCTTCCTAGTCCGCCTCAAGCCCGGCACGCTCGACCAGGTCGAGGTCCGCGTCCAGCTCGACGGCCCCCGCCTGCGCCAGCGCGTGTCCGTGTCCCTGCCCGGCCTCGGGCTTTCCCAATCCGCCGAGACGGGCGACGATGGCGCGGTCACCCTCGAGTTTCCCGCGGCCAAGCTGCCCCTATGGTCCCCCGAGCATCCGACTCTCAACGAGGTCGTGATCGCCTCCGAGACCGACCGCACGACCGACCGCATCGGCTTCCGCAGCATCACGACGCGCGGCCCCGACATCCTTCTCAACGGTCGTCCGGTTTTCCTTCGCGGAGTGAGCATGCACGAGGAAAACCCGATGCGCGGCGGACGCGCGTATTCGATCGAGGACGACCGTCTTCTGCTCGGCTGGGCCAAGGAACTCGGCTGCAATTTCGTCCGGCTCGCGCATTACCCCTACAACGAGGCCATGGCCCGCCTCGCCGATCAGATGGGCATCATGGTGTGGGAGGAGGTGCCCGTGTACTGGACGATCGACTGGAGCAACCCCGGCACGCTCGCCAACGCCCGCGCCCAGCTGACCGACCTCATCACCCGCGACCAAAATCGCGCAAGCGCGATCGTCTGGTCGGTCGCCAACGAAACCCCCGTCAGCGACGCCCGAAATCGTTTCCTGCGCGAGCTCATCCACACCGCCCGCACCCTGGACGGCACACGCCTGGTCTCCGCCGCGATGGAGCAGTCGGCCGATCCGAAGGATTCCAATCACAAGATCGTCGACGATCCGCTGAGCGGCGACGTCGACCTCGTGAGCTTCAACGAATACGTGGGCTGGTACGTCGGCCTGCCCGACGACATCCTCAAAACCCGCTGGACCGTCCCGCCGAACAAGCCGGTGTTCGTCTCCGAGTTTGGCGCCGACGCCCTGCAGGGGTTCCATGCCGATCGGCTCACGCGCTTCAGCGAGGAGTATCAGGCCGACCTCTACAAGAAGACCCTCGCGATGCTCTCCAAGATCCCGAACTGGCGCGGCACCACGCCCTGGATCCTGGCCGACTTCCGCTCGCCCCGCCGTCCGCTTCCCAACATCGAGGACGGCTGGAACCGCAAGGGGCTCATAGGTCAGAACGGCGTCAAGAAGGAGGCGTTTTACGTGCTCCAGAAATTCTACGCCAGGAAGGCCGCCGAGCAGGCCGCCAAAGACGGGCAGTAAGGGCCGCAGGACGGCCTTGGCAGACGCGTCAATCCCGCCCGGCAAAGGGCCGCTTCCGCAGTCCTGCGGCCGCTGATTCCTATAGCCTCCTCCATCTAACCCGGGGTCGTTTTCGAACCACAAGGAGGTCGCAGGCAAAGCCGGTTGCGGGACGAAATCCGCTCGGGAATGCTCACCTCCCAGGTGAGCCTCGAAATCACACGGGACCGAAAAGTCCGGCTCTATTACCTCCGTTCGCCGCGGTTCCCAAACGGTTTTCAGACCGCTTCTCCGGTGGTGATCGGAGCGCCCTGGGGAGCCGACGCCAGGCTGCGGTCTCAGCTGTAGTCGTGCGACTCCGATTCCGGCAGTCCTTGCGCCCGCAGCGCGGCGATCGACTCGGCCATGACGTGGATCACGCCGTGCTCGTTCTGCAGGCGTCCCGTGATGATCAGCGCCGGTTCGAGGTTGATGACGAGTCGGTACTGCTCGAAGAGTTTCGGCCTGACGATTGCGTTGGCCAGGCCGGTCTCGTCCTCGAGGGTTATGAAACAAAACCCCTTCGCCGTGCCGGGGCGCTGGCGCGTGATGACCGCCCCGCCAATCTTCACGCGTGTGCCGGCCTCGGCCGCCGGCAGGTCGCAGGCGCGGACGAGATCGGGAAACCGGTCCCGGAACAGTTTCATCGGGTGCGCGCCGGTCGTGAGCGACAGGTGCTCGTAGTCCGCCTGTATCCGCTCGATCGGTGACATCGGCGCGAGCGGCGCGGGCGCTCCGTCCGAACCCAGTGCGGCGTGACGGAAGAGGTCGTCCTCCTCGTGCACCGCCTCGACCTGCCACAACGCGGAGCGCCGGTGTCCGGCGAGGACGTTTAGCGCGCCGGATCCCGCGAGGGCGCGTCGTTCGGAGGCCGAGAGTCGCGTGCGCTGGAGAAAGTCGTCGAGCGAAGCAAAGGGGCGCCTGGCCCGCGCGGCGAGAATGTCGGCGGCGGACGCGATGCGCAGGCCGTGCACCGACGCGAGCCCGAGGCGCA
The DNA here is from genome assembly GCA_021782105.1 of bacterium. GTDB lineage: Bacteria > Verrucomicrobiota > Verrucomicrobiia > Opitutales > Opitutaceae > MWDT01. Next base: position 5,170 of record JAJXVO010000124.1, on the reverse strand, counting down.
CCGCCGTGTCGCTCTCCACGGTGCTTCGCTCCTCGGAGCGCGCGACGCAGGCGGGCAGCACCTGGATGCCGTGGCGCCGCGCGTCCTGAACGAGGCTCGCCGGGCTGTAGAACCCCATGGGCTGGTTGTTGAGCAGGGCCGCGTAGAAGGGGGCGGGCCGGTGGGCCTTCAGCCACGCCGAGGCGTAGACGATCAGCGCGAAGCTGATGGCGTGGCTCTCGGGAAATCCGTACAGCGCGAACGAGGCGAGCGAGGTGTTGATCTGCCCGATCGCGTGTTCGGTGACCTTGTTTGTGCGCAGCGCCTCCGAGAGCCGCGTCTTCATGCGTTCGAGGCGCTCTGGGGAACGTGTGAAACCGATGGCACGGCGCAGCTCGTCGGCCTCGGCCGCCGTGAAGCCGCCCAGCTCCATGGCCACGCGCAGGATCTGCTCCTGAAACAACACGACTCCCAGGGTCCGCTCGAGGGTGTCCTTCAGTCGCTCATCCGGGTAGGTGACCGGCTCCACTCCCATGCGGCGCTGAAGATAGGGGTTCACGGCGTTGCCATGGATCGGCCCCGGGCGGATGATCGCCACCTCGATCACCAGGTCGTAGAAGGTCCGCGGCTTCATGCGGGGGAGCGTCGACATCTGCGCCCGGCTCTCGATCTGGAATACGCCCACTGTATCCGCCTCCTGGATAAGCTTGAAGGTCGCCGGGTCGTCCTTGGGCAGCGTCGCAAGGTCCACGGGCCGGCCCTGGCGGCTGCAGAGGGTGAGCGACTCCTGAAGCACGGCCATCATCCCGAGCCCCAGCAGGTCGATCTTCACGATGCCCATGTCCTCGCAGTCGGACTTGTCCCACTGGAGCACGGAGCGGCCGGGCATGCGGGCGTTTTCCAGGGGGACGTATTGGTCGAGCGGCCCCGCGCTCAGCACCATGCCGCCCGAGTGCTGCCCTAGGTGCCGCGGCAGCCCGTAAAGCCGCTGGCACAGGTCGAGCAGGGCGTGGAGCCGCGGATGTTCGCCGGGGAGTCCGGCCATCTTCAGTTGTTCGGCGAGGTTCAGGGTCTGCGGAAAGTCGCCGCCATGATAAAGGCTCGAAAAGCGGTCGAGTATGTCGTCGGGCAACCCGAGGACCTTGCCGACCTCGCGCAGGGTGCTGCGTCCGCGGAAGCAGATGACGTTTGCGGTCATCGCGGCTCCCCGCCTGCCATAGCGCCGATACAGCTCCTGGATCACCTCCTCGCGCCGGTCGGCGCTCGGGAGGTCCAGGTCGATGTCGGGCCAGTCGGTGCGCCCCTCCGAGAGGAAGCGCTCGAACAGCAGCTTGCTGTCGATCGGGTCGACGGCCGTTATGCCCAGCGAGTAGCACACCGCGCTGTTGGCGGCCGAGCCGCGACCCTGCACCAGGATGCCGCGTTCGCGCGCGAAGCGGCAGATGTCCCAGACGATCAGGAAATACCCGCCGAATCCAAGGCGTCCGATCAGGTCGAGCTCGCGCTCGATCTGCCTGCGCGGCTCGCCCTCGTAGTGGCCGTAGCGCCGCAATGCCCCCTCGCGTGTGACCCTCCTCAGGAAGGCGTCCTGCGGCTCGCCCTCCGTCCGGTCGTAGTCGGGGAACCGATACCCAAGGTCGGTGAGCGTGAACTCCATTCGTTGCGCGAGGCTCGCGGTGGCGTCGACGGCCTCGGGCAGGTCCGCAAACAGGGCCCGCATCTCGCGGTCTCCCTTGAGGTGCCGCTCGCGGTTGCGGCTGAGCAGGCGCCCGGCGGCATCGAGCGTCGTGTGTTCACGAAGGCAGGTGAGCACGTCGGCCACCGGTCCGTCTTCGGGCGCGGCATGCACGACACCGTTGGTGGCGAGCAGGGGCAGGCCGAGCGCGCTCGCCCAGTCGGTCAGGAAGGCGTTGGCGTCCTCCTCGCCCGGCACGAGGTGTCGCTGGAGTTCCACGTACAGCCGGCCGGGTCCGAAGATCGACGCCAGGCGCCGGCCAGCCTCGTCCGCGGCGGCCGATCCCTGGCTCAGCCACGCCCGGCGCACGGGGCCCTCCTCATCACCCGTGAGGGCGACGAGCCCTTCGACCGCTTCCTTGGTCAATTCAGCCCACGCGATCCGACCCTCGCCCTTCGGCGAACGCAGGTGCGCGCAGGTCAGCAGGCCGCACAGCGCGCGGTACCCCGTCCGGGTGGCCACCAGTACCGGCAGCACCGAGCCGTCCTCCATGGGAAGTTCGCAGCCGACGAGCGCCCGGATTCCCGTATCCCTTGCCGTCGTGTGCAACCGCACGGCCCCGTAGACGCCGCCACGGTCACACAACGCCACGGCGGGCAGGCCGAGCCTCGCGGCCTCCGTGGCGAGCGCTTCGGGAGCGGAACCGCCTCTCAGAAACGAGAAGGCGCTGCGGGCGTGGAGTTCGACGTAGGACATGGGCCGTCGGGTGGGTGGGTCGCCTCGTGCGCTCGGAGGCATCCGGTCACCTTACCCCCGGGCCGTCTGCGCGCAATGCCGTCCGGGCCGCCTGCGCGCCCGGCCTCACAACGCGCCGTGAAGCCGGGTGATGCGCACGTTTCTCAACTCGAAGGGTGTGCCTTCCAACTGGAAGCCTAGCTGGCCGCCCAGAAGCTGGCATCCGGTGGCCTGATTTTGAAGAACGCCGTTGATGAACACCTCGAACGAATCGCTCCAGCACACGATGTCGCAGCTGTTCCATTGTCCCACGGGCTTCTCGTTGTCCGGTGCGCCGTGCGCGCGGATCGGAACGCGGGCGCCGGCCGGCGACGTGAGTTGGGAGGCGAATCGGGCTCCGGCCATGGGCAGGATGTCGCCGGCAAAGCCGTGCTTGAGCTGGATCTGATAACTCAGCGGCCACACGCCGTCCTTGGGCCCGGAGCTGATTCGGACGAGGATCCCGCCATTGCCGGGTTTGCCGGGCCAGCGCCACTCAACGTGCAGCGTGTAGTCGGACGACGGAGGTTTGATCTCGAGAAATCCGGAAGGTTTTCCAGCGACCCACAGCACGCCGCCCTTCTCCACCCGGCACACGTCGCTGAGCTTGGCCGCGGGTGTGGTCAGCAGCCCCCATCCTTTTGTGCTCCCGCCGGGAAACAGCTCGACCGGCGCGCCCCACGCCTGCGCGGAGACTGCGGCGGTACCGAGGACGACGACGAGAAAGAGGCGGCGGATGAGGGAGGCAATTTGGGTCACAGAGCAGAGAAGTTCACTGCGGCAGGCCGCGCGCGGGGCGCACGCCATCCATCGCAACGGATTGAATCCGTCCATTCTGTCAAGCGGCACGCTTCGGCCAGCAAGGCGTGTTGATGCCTGGACAGGCGCCGGCCAATGGCCGTCTTTGCCATCAGGACTGTCCGATTCGAACGGCGTCATCTTTCGATCACCATGAATATGCGGATACTCGCCCTGGTAAGCGAACGCGACCACCGAAAGACCGCGCATCGGGGCATGGAGTCCTCTCTCGACCTGTATCGCGTCTCCGGCGCCGGTCCGCTGGATGTCCTGTGGGTCCGGACGGCCGATCTCGAAGGCGTGAGGGCGGATGCCCTCCTACGGGAGTCGACGGCCCCATGGGCCGTGCCGAGCAGCCCCTACGAAAGCACGGCCGGCGCATTCAGCGCGATCGGCCACGCGCGCCTGAAAGGCAAGGCCTTCCTCCAAACCTGCGGCGGATTCCAGCACGCCATCATGGAATTCCGGCAAACCGTCCTCGACCGGCCCGCGAGTCACGCGGAACTGGGTCCAGAGGCGAAGGATCCCGTGATCGCCCCCCGCAGGCCTGCTCGATGGTCGGCGTGAGCGAAACGGTGGTCGCGACGGATCCTCGGTTCGTCGACGCGCTCGGCAGCGGGGTCGCAACCTGGGAGTACCGCAACAATTACGGCCTCAACGAAACACTCGCGTCGACGCTTAGTGATTCGGCCCAGCGGCTCGTGGCGCGCGCCTGGGCGGGCCAGGTGCGTGCGCTCCGGCTCGGGGGGCTCCCTCCTTCGTCGGCACCCTCTTCCAGCCCGGGCGCCGGGCCCTCTGCGGCGGGTTGCATCCGCCTGTGAGGGCGTTTCTGGATACGACGTGGGGCGACGACCCGGCGGGATCAACCAACCCGCCGGTTCAGTCGAAAACCTCAGTTATCAGAAACTAGGGTGACAAGAAGTTCACATCCATACGATACGATGAAATCGACAGGCCAAGTATGATTCGCTGGAGAGGTACACGGATCATCGCTCCCGATTCTGCGGCAATGCAGTTGATTCCAGCCAAAATCTCGGCGACCGTCCGGCTGTCCTTCGCTCCCCTGTTCGGGGTACGACGCTGCCTGGTCTCCACTCCGTCGCGCCCCGTCCTCGCCCCGGTGAAACACATTCCCCAATGCATCTCCCCAGGCTCTTCGTCTATTCGTTGCTTGCTCTGATCATGTCCGCAGGCGCCGCACTCGCCCAGCAGTTCAACGTCCTGGTCTTCTCGAAGACCGAGGGTTGGCATCACGACTCGATCCCCGCCGGCGTGGCCGCGATCGAGCACCTCGGCAAGCTCCACGATTTCACCGTATTCTGGACCGAGGACGCGAACCGCGTCTTCAACGACAAGGAACTCGCGAAATACCAGGTCGTGGTCTTCCTTTCGACCTCCGGCGACATCCTGAACGCGGAGCAGAAGGCGGCGTTCGAACGTTTCATCCGCGCCGGCGGTGGTTTCGTCGGTATCCACAGCGCCTCGGACACCGAGTATGGCTGGACTTGGTACACGAAGCTCGTCGGACGCATGTTTTACATCCATCCGACGATCCAGACCGCGACGGTCGAGGTGCTCGATCGGAACTTCCCCGGCATGGAATACTTCCCGAAGCGCTTCCTCGCGACGGACGAGTGGTACCAATTCCAGCCGGCGGTGGCGGACAATCTGCATTACCTCCTCGCCGTGGACGAGACGACGTACAACCCGCACGCCGTCTGGGCCGACCAGCACAAGCAGGGCGACGGCATGGGCAAATTCCATCCGATCGCGTGGTATCACACTTACGACGGCGGCCGGTCGTTCTACACGGCGATGGGCCACCTTTCCGCGACCTACGGCGACCCGATCTTCCAGCACTTCCTCTTCGGCGGCATCTACTGGGCCGCGACCGGCAAGGGCTTCAGGGCGGAGTAGGGGGGCGTTGCGCGGGTTCGCGATTGG